>CAYWAT010000024.1:0-26649 GCA_964456305.1 uncultured Polyangiales bacterium
AACGTTTGCACCCTCTGTATTACCGCGGCTGCTGGCACAGAGTTAGCCGGTGCTTGCTAAAAAGATACAGTCAAGAGCACGCCCTATTCGAACGTGCTTTTTTCGTCTCTTTCCACAGAGCTTTACGACTCGAAAGCCTTCATCACTCACGCGGCGTCGCTGGTTCAGGCTTGCGCCCATTGACCAAGATTCCTCACTGCTGCCTCCCGTAGGAGTCTGACCCGTGTTCCAGTGCCAGTGTGACTGATCATCCTCTCAGACCAGCTACCCGTCTTCGCCTTGGTAAGCCACTACCTTACCAACTAACTGATGGGACGCAGGCTCATTTCTAGGCGCTAGCTTGCATGCAGAGGCCAGCTTTTACCTCAGCTATGGAAATAGCTGTGGTCTTACGCGGTATTAGCACCTCTTTCGAAGTGTTATCCCCCACCTAAAGGTAGATTGCCTACGCGTTACTCACCCGTGCGCCGCTTTACTGAGGCCGAAGCCTTTTCTCGCACGACTTGCATGTGTTAGGCCCGCCGCTAACGTTCGCTCTGAGCCAGGATCAAACTCTCCAGTTTAAAACTTTTGAGAAATGACCCGAGCTTATATTTGCCTTTTTAGGGGCTGCTCGAGTAAATGTTTAATTTACTCGGCTTTGCATGAATGGTTTAGTTCCGATTCAGTTTTCAAAGACCAACGTGGCTGGCGAAGTTACTCGTCTTTTCTTTTCTGTCAAGACAAATAGTCAGTAACTTCTGACATTGCTTTGCCGGGCAAAGCACCCTCATTACGTCGCCGTAATTTGGGATCGGGTTAGTAACATGCCCGCTCGCGCTGTCAACGATAAACACATTTATGTGTGACTATTTAATGATGTTACCCAAACCGATGTGGGAAAAGGTTGCATAGGGGTTTCAATTGGAGCGGGTATCGTGACGCTCGAACCCTCCCTATCAATCGCCATCGGACTCGCCCAAGCGTATACAAAAGGTGGCTCATCAAGCTCATAGGCCATAAATCCATCCACCCAGGCGCGGGGTGCATTGTTGACGTCGGGCGTTGCGTACATGGCATGTTGAACCAAGGGCACGTTATCAGTGGAGGCCAAGAAATGCGGTCCGCCATCAAAGGGATCGACCCGGTTGGCGTAACGAAAACCCAGACGCTCGATGAGCGTTTGCACCCCTTTGGTGTTTTTACCCACCTTGCCCAGAACATTGCGCGCTTCCTCAGGAAGCAGGGGAACATAAATATCACCACGTGGAAACAGTCCTCGGATGAACTCCTTGTTCATCTTTGAAAGACGATCGGCGTCGCGATAGCTCAGGCCCGTGAAGCGCCGTCCAATCGCTTCCCACAGATAACTGGTACCGTCTTCTTTTAACGGCGGCAGTAATTCAACGAGGAGCTCGTCTTGGAAATCTTCCCGATGCATCGCGATCCATAAGAAGCGCATATAGGAGATCATGCGACCTAGGCCTGCGGCATGGCGACGATATTGAGGCAGCACCACCAGGCCCCCAAGCTCTGTGGGGCCATCGTAAGCGTAATTCATACTCAATACATGATGCACAAAATGACGGTTAAGCGTGCTGCTATAACGCTCTTCGCGATGCATATCGAAGTAGGCGTAAGGCATATCCCGGCGCCCTAACTTCGCGAGAATCATCGAGGTGCCTACCACACGACCCGTCGCACGCTCTTCGAGCAGAAACACGTACTGACGGTGATTAGGGTCTGTTATTTGCCGTCTGAAAGACCTCTCTGAACGACGCAGAAGAGCTCGTAGCGCCTCGGCATCAGCCGGAAGGTTGACGGTATTTAGATGCTTAGCGAGCTCGAGTAAGGCGGCATGGTCCTGTGCTGTCGCGCCGCGAACAATGTACTCGCCGGGAGAACTCACTCGCCTCGCAATTGCTTATAGGCGTCGATGCTAATGAGTTGACGCTCAGCAAGATCGCTTTCGATATCTTGGCGCCAGGCAGCTTCTTGGGCCTTTGCCCCTGCTCTAAGCATGAGCAACTCAGCACCAAAGCCCGATCCGTAAGAGAAGGCTGCTAGGCGTTCTCCTTGCTTACGCTCACATAAAGCGGATGCCACGGAGACCCACAGACTCGCAGTATAGGCATTGCCGCACTTGCGATTCCAAGCCATCGTAGGTGCGATTTTTTGCTCAAAGAGCGTACCTATCTGCTGAGCATCGATTTCCATCACCTCGCCCATACGTTGCACAGCCTTCTTGACCATCTTGGGGAAAGGAACGTGGAAGCATAGAGCCGACAGCTCACTCAAGGTTTGAAGGGCATCGCGCTCGGCGATAAAATCCTTGAAACAGGCCACTGCCGCACGCTGGTAGCACTCCAAGCTCAGAGGCCCATCAACAGAGGGATAGTCCTGGCCCACAGGCCGCCAAAAATCGAAGGCAGGTTCGCTAGAAGCATAGCTAATAGGCTCAACCTCTGCGATATCGGGAGCCCCTACAATCATGGCGACAGCGCCCGCACCCTGCGTTGGCTCACCAGGATCGCGAAGTGCGTAAAGAGAAATATCCGAGGCGATAACAAGCGCAGCTTTTCCTCGTGAAGCGCCAGAGCGTTGCCACTCCACAGCTTGGCGCAAAGCCAGGGTACCGCCGTAACACGCATGTTTAACTTCGTACGAACGCACGCTGCCCTTAAGGCCCAACGCGTCGGCAACCCAAGCACTTAAGGGTCGACTCATGTCCAAAGCGGACTCCGTACCTACAGCAAGCAGACCGATATCCTCCAGGGAGCCTGACCACCGTGACAACGCACGCCGTGCTGCCCCTGCCGCAAGCTCGACCACGCCGTAGTCCTTGGGGCAAAGTGCAATTTCGTCACAACCGAGACCGATCTTATATTTGTTGGGGTCTTCATTGCGTAACTCAGCCAGTTCTTCGACACGCATTGCCAAGGGAGGCAGCTGCAACCCTAAAGATGCAATGCCCACGGAGTCGGACTGAGATTGCGATTTCGCCATGTACATACCTCGTAGTTACGCAAGGGGACTAGGGCTTTACACACTCTCGCAGCGAGAGCAACTGTTCAATCGGTGCGATGATCGAGGCTCATTGGACCTGCTTGAGCACACAAACCGGAGGCACCCAGCATGCCTTTTTTCATCGCTCTTGGATCGCTTGGGTAGTGATAAAATCAATGCCTCCAAGCCTCCGCGAATGGTCCCACAGACATGCTAAGCTTGGCCTACACGGAATGAAAGTCCTCAAGACCAAAGCCACGTATCAAGACTTACAAAAGGTGCCCGACCATCAGATTACCGAGCTTATTGCAGGAGAGCTTATCGTTAGCCCTCGATCTGCTGGAGCCCATACCACGGTAAGCTCATCCCTAGGCGCTAAGCTCAACATGCGTTTTCAACATGGCGATGGCGGCTTGAGTGGGTGGTGGATTATGGCAGCTCCCTTTCAGCTTAGGCCACTGTGGGACTTGGGGGATCGAAGCAACAGGCTATCACAATGCACTGGCTAGGGTTAACGGGCGGGATTGCCTCAGGGAAAAGCTTGGTGAGCGCGATGCTCGCTAAGCTAGGCGTACCGATTATCGATGCCGATATCTTGGCGCGTGAGGTGGTCCGGCCCAACAGTCCTGCGCTTGATGCGATCATTGCCCGTTTTGGTCCAGGCATGCGTCAGCTTGATGGGACCTTAGACCGCAAGAAGTTGGGACAGCTTGTGTTTCGTGATGCGCAGGCACGTCGAGCGCTCAATGCGATTCTTCATCCGCGCATTCACGATTTGGCTCAGCAACGTATGTGGCAAATCAGCACCCAACACCGGCACCCATACGCGATTTACAGCGTGCCCCTGCTTTACGAAAACCAGCTACAGGCCTTATTTCAGAGCATCATTGTGGTTTACGTCGACCCAACCACACAGCGACATCGACTCATGCATCGCGATGCACTTTCACTCGAACAGGCTAATCAGCGCATCCAAGCACAGCTGCCACTTGAGCAAAAAAGCCAACAGGCACACTGGGTCGTCGACAATCGTCACAACCGCATGTGCACCCTAGCCCAGGTACAGAACCTTTATTCGGCGGTATCAATACGCTGAATGTACAAGAAAGACTGTGGTGGATCTGTAAATTCAGTCGGTCTTAAGTTGGACGCATGATACAAGGCATTTGAGGTGGTGAATAAAAATCCTCTATTCTGGGAATCATGCTCAACGCCCTGCATCACCTCGCTAGGGACTTCGGGGAGATCAAACGAGGACCACTGTTCCTTTTGAACGTCAAATTGAGAGAACTCGCACAGAATTTTTCCTTTCCAGAAAACAGGCTGCACATCGTTATTGCAATGTTTCAAAAAGAGTTCCTCTGGGTTCGCATGCGCATCGTCAAGTATGCGCCACGTGCCCTGAGAAATATCGTAAATCGTTGTCTTGCATTCGGGTGTGCCACACCAGGTAATGATGGAATTGTTAACTTTTTGTATATTTGCGTTTTCGATTGGAAAAGGATGACTTGGAACCTGGGTACTATTCCAAGTCATAAAAGTCGTGTTATAGGCCCACACCGTACCCTGTCTTTTTTGGTCACTATCGACGCCACCAAATCGATAAATAGTGTTGTTATTACCGATGACTGAAGCTTTCAAAAGGCGTACGCCGGGGGCATATTTATGCTCATGCCACTGGTTAGAGGCGATGTCATAACGAACAAAATCAAAGACGCCAAAATAATATATTGAACCATTGATATGTATATACTCACTCCCACCAAAACTCGATGAGAGAAAAGTCGACCGTAGGCCTTTGTGTTCACAGGTATCAAGATTGATCGATTTGAGATAATCTTCGTTAGTTCCCCCACTGCTTCCTGAAAAATAAAGCGTCGAGTCGACCACAACAGCGTAATAAGCCGAGTTTGGAATGGGTATTTTACGATCACTGGGAATCCAGGGGCAGTCTAGCTCTCGAAGCAACTCAGAACCTGGACTGGTAAGCGGATTGGTGCCGTCTCCTGGTGTCTGTTCTGCTGTGCTACCCGAAGATGTTGAACAACTCCACAAAGACAACAAAAGCCAAATGCAGATAAGATCTAACAATGCCTTTTTAGCTTCAATAGTACTGCGCAAAGTAAGTTTCATGCGCTTTAACATAGCAAAACAGGGTCTTATTACAATGGGTGCACATGCTAGGGTCGATCCTATGATTTCATGTGTGGCTATATTTCTCAGTGTCGTGTTCTTGTCCTGCGGCTGCGGTCGAACGCAAGCGTCTCGACGCTCAGGGTCTCAGTCCACGAAACCGCATCATCAACAGAGTGCGAATCGTCATCATACGAAGCAAGTAGATCGAAGCTGCGATAACGCAGGAGACTGCACCGTATTTGCTAAGCCTTATTTCACCGACGAGGGTTGTTGCTTTTCCTGCGACCCCATCTACCTGCGTGTTCACAGCCTCGACCCCATGATTCGCCACTGTCAAGAACGTGCTGCGCCAGACTGTCCTCAGAAAAAATGCGGGACGCCCAAACTCGCTGACTGCATCGCAGGACAATGTCAGGCACCTGATTGGAAAATACAACCGCTACAGGCCAAGCTCGAATGGGTCAAACCTGTAGGCACTCGCATTGTTGGGCATGAGAAAGACATTGAACTTAAGCTGACCCTCATCAATCGGGGAGAGAAAACCATTGCTATAAGCAAAGGACTGCAAAGCCATCCCATGCAGTCACTTGTCGTTTATGACTACAAGGATCAACACATGCCAACGATTCCGCCACCAGCACCTCATACGAGCGATCTGAAAAAACAACGCCTAGCACCTCATGCCAGCATAGAGATTAACTTGGGCATCGCGATGTTCAGCCCCTCGCTGTCATCGGGGACTTACACCATGCGTCATCGCTTGTATCCCTCTGAGGCGATAAACTTCACGATACGTTGAGCACATCAGGCAACCTTGTATCGGGGCTCAGCATTCACCCTGAACGATCTGCAAACGCAAGGACTCTTGATGCGCCAACCATGCGACACGAATATCCTCGGGCACCGCATGTTGAGAGAGCACGTCGCGCAATAACTGCATTCGCCGGGCGAACTGCCCGCTTTTGATGCGATGCACCTGATGTGCCAAACGTAGGTCGCGCCCCTCGTACACCACCGCTGCGCCTAAGTGTTGGGCGGCATGCTGATACTCCAACTCTTTGAGACGCTCGCGGTCTGTATGACGAAAGAAAAAACCGATCATCATGTCATCGCAAATGCGACCCACAAAGTCGTCGATGATAGCGCGTAAAACCGATTGCCCACCCAAACGCTCAAAGGCGCTGCTCATGCATCATCCTCTAACAGCCAACCTTCGTTGATGAGGGTATCCACAATCAAACGCACAGCCTCGGGCACCCGCATGCGATCCAAAGCCACAGTCAGTGCTGGGTTCTGCGGGGTCTCAAAGGTATCGGTGGAGGCATTGGGTCGCCGCTCGCGGCATAGCGCTGGATCGGTGTCGACAAAGACCTCGAAGAGCTGACTGGTGCCAATACGCTGACGCACCTCTTCGCGCTCAGCACGCTGGTAACTTGGAAAGGCACAAATCGCGATCAAGCCCGCGTCCGTGCATGCTTTTGCAGCAGTGGTAATCGCCTCCAGGTTTTCGTACGAAGGGACAATCACATGCGCGGTGTGCTCGAGATCAAAAAGACGGCGTTCAAGGGCATAGGCAAGAGCCCAACGGCCCGAACCAGGCAAACCGGTGAGCCACACCGTCACCCCACGCTGCCCCATCCGCTCGCGGCGCTCACGCACACTCACCTGCGATTTGAGTTCAAGCCCTGAACCCGCCCGCACCTCGCGCAACACGGCATCCAAATCTTGAGATGTCGCGGTATTGCTGCCCGCTTGGATCATACCCGCAGCGACGGTGCTGTTATCCAAGGAGTCGATGAGAATAAACGAACCCGTGGCGCGATTGCGCGTGTAGGCATCGTAATAGATGGGCCGATGGCAGGTCAGTGACACCGAACCGATATCATTGAGCTGCAGGGTATCGCTTGATTTTTCTTCTAGGCTGTCGGGATCAACCGCATAATGCACCGTGTCGATCTGCACGCGCACCGACTGCGTGGTGTGCTTAAGCACGTAGGTCTTATCGCGATCCAAGCCCCGCTCGTGCATCCACACCATGTGGGCGCGAAGCTTGCGATTGACCTCAGGCAAGTTGCCTGGATGCACCAGCATATCACCGCGACTGATGTCGATCTCATCCTCGAGACGTAAGGTCACCGATTGAGGCACCGTCGCCTGGGAGACCTCGCCCTCGTACACGTCGACGGCTTTGATGCGCGTCTTCTTTGCCGAGGGCAGCACCACAACAGCATCGCCTGCACTCACGTGCCCAGAGATCACCGAGCCTGCAAAACCGCGATAATCGAGATTGGGACGCAAAACGTATTGCACTGGGAAACGCCAATCTTGGGTATTGCGTGCATCTGTCGAAGGCACCGTCTCTAAGTACTCAAGCAACGTCGGCCCTTCATACCAAGGCGTTGCCTCGCTGCGCGTCACCACATTGTCGCCACACAGGGCGCTTACGGGAAAATACTGAATGCTTTGAAAGTTAAACTTTTTTGAAAAGGAGTTCAGCGTATTTTCAATGTCGGTAAATACCTCTTGGCGGTAGTCCATCAAATCCATTTTATTGATGGCCACAGCCAAATGAGGAATGCCTAATAATGAGGCAATGTAAGCATGCCGCTTGGACTGCTCGAGTACGCCGAGACGCGCATCGATCAAAATCACCGCCACATTTGCCGTAGATGCACCGGTGACCATATTGCGGGTGTACTGCACATGCCCAGGGGTATCGGCGACGATGTATTTGCGTTTTGAGGTGGCAAAGTAGCGGTAGGCGACATCGATGGTGATGCCCTGCTCGCGCTCAGCTTTGAGTCCGTCGGTGAAGAGAGAGAAGTCGATTTCACCGGCCTCGGTGCTGCCCGAAATGCGTTTCACCGCCTCGAGATGATCGGTGTATACATTGTTTGAATCGTGCAGTAAGCGGCCGATCAAGGTGGACTTACCGTCGTCCACAGAACCCACAAAGACGAAGCGCAGCAATTCTTTATGCTGCTCTTGATCAAGATAAGCTTCGATATCGCGATGCGTCGATGTGCTCATTAGAAATAACCCTCGCGTTTCTTTTGCTCCATCGAGGCCTCCATATCGTGATCGATCAAACGGCCATGACGTTCAGAATGCTTGGCCTCCAGCATTTCTTGAATGACCTTGGGCAGGGTATCGGCATCGGACTCCACCGCGCCCGTCAGCGGGTAACACCCCAAGGTGCGAAAGCGCACCGACTTCATCACAGGGGTCTCGCCCTCTTCAAGTGGCATGCGATCGTCATCCACCATCAGCCAGGTACCTTGACGCCACACCACCGGACGTTCTTTGGCCAAGTAGAGAGGAACTAAAGGAATCTTCTCGAGTCGAATGTATTGCCACACGTCTAGCTCGGTCCAGTTGCTCAACGGGAAAGCGCGAATGCTCTCGCCTTTCTTCACGCGTGCGTTGTAGAGGTTCCACAGCTCGGGGCGTTGGTTTTTAGGGTCCCACTGCTGGAAGCGATCGCGAAACGAATAAATACGCTCTTTGGCACGGGAGCGTTCTTCGTCACGACGTGCACCCCCAAAGGCCGCATCAAAGCCATGCTTTTTTAGCGCTGCCACCAACGCATGGGTTTTCATGATTTGGGTGTACTGACTGCTGTCATACGTAAAGGGGGTCACATTCTGGCGCGCCCCCTCGTGATTGATGTGCTCGATCAACTCCAGCCCACGTTCTTTCATGAAGCGATCGCGAAAGCTGATCATCTCGCGAAACTTCCACGTGGTGTTGATGTGCATAAAAGGAAAAGGCGGCTTCGCGGGGTGAAAAGCCTTGAGCGCAAGGTGCGCCATTACCGACGAGTCCTTGCCAATGGAGTAAAGCATCACCGGATTTTCAAACTCGGCGGCCACCTCGCGAATGATATGAATGCTTTCCGCCTCGAGCTGACGCAGATGCGTGAGGCGCGTACTGGGTTGATTCATGAGCTTAAGTTCCTGGCCGCGCAGCCTAGTCGCTGGCGCTGAACTTTCAATGCCATGACCGGCGAAGAGCTCGCGCTGCAGGGGAGCATTTCGACATCAGCGGAAAACCATGCTAAGGAGCGTGCTCATTTTATTAGCACTTAAGGAGTCTTGAAATGCGTAATTATATTAGTCTGTTCTTATCAATTTTAGCTTTGATTTTTACAATCAACTGCGAGTTGAGTAGAGGCGATAGTGACTCAGGAGACAAAATCATTATCGGCCCTAACCCTGCTGACTACCAAGAAATATCTTCTCTCAATGCAACCGAGGAACAAAAACAAGCACTCAAAAAGTTTTTTAACAACTCTTTCCTACTGACTACTCAAGAACAAGCCTCTGTATTGGAATCTTTCGTTAACAGAGGAGTTAAGATACTGACCGACGAGAAGCTTCCTCCCAATGCAGTAAGGTATGCTGTCGCAGGAGATCAATCACGCTACATTGACTCGCTTGGTGCGCGTGTGTTCGAGCAAGTTTATTATTCAGCTCAACTGGGTCAAGAGCTTGACAATGCCCAGGTGAATCAGACTGGTAACCTCATCGCGCATCTCAAGGATCGAATTCTTGACCTTAAGCTTACATCGTTACTTTCGCCTAATACAATAGATGCCATTGTTGCTAATCATGCCTACTTTACAGGAGATAATAACAATATATCTAAACGATTAGACTTTTGCCCCAACAGTAGAGAAGACATCGATCAAATGTCTTTAAGGCATGCTGGAAGCGCCCACTTAATCGATATATCTGAGGAAGGATATCCCATTGCATCGACAGCATTCCACGCAATTGATACGCTTGACAAGTGCAACAACTACGTCTTGGTGAGAGGTTTTTACCTTGCAAATCCTAACAGCACTAGGATAAACATCTCAGTACATCCTTGTCGCAAGGTGCATGCTAGACGTTTCCTTCAAACGGGTAGCATTGACAAAATAGCAAACCTCCAGCTTGACCAAACCGTATTCGAGTTTGAGCCCAATGGCGTATCCGATTGGCAACCGCCTCTTTTATCGTGGGATAACAATGAATTTTTTGACGAAAGTATTCCCATCTTTTCTATTGCATCTTTTTTAGGTCTCCCACTCAAAGTCTCAAGTTTCTTTGAAGCGCATAACAAGGATCCGTTTGGTGCAACCATTGAGGCTGCAACAAATAGCTTTCCAGGTTCTTCGGGAGGTGCAGTGCTGGGATGGAGCGACAAGAATAAAATGCTCAAAGTTTTGGGTAGTATAACCGCCGGAATACCTCGGAAGGGTGCAGCTGGACTCTCCGCTAGAAATGCATTTGAGATTGCAGAATATACAGATGAACCCAAGGAAGGCCCTAAGCATTGTCTCGCATGGATATCTCGACCTCCAGGTGATAAAAACAACAAAGTTTTCAGCACCTTCGTCGCACCTATGGACAAGTTGGTTAACAACCTCTGCAGTCGTGGTTTGATGAGCAAGCGGGGTTGCACAAGCCCAGACGGAGTGCTGTTCGGAAAATCTGCAGGTATTAACTATACTCCTGGCAACCCTTGTCAGCCTCTTGACGGGAATAAATCACAGCATTCTTACTGTGACACGACTAAAGAAAAGGTAATCTACTGCGACGGTCGTGAAAAAGCCTGTGGTCCCGGTGAAATCTGTGCATGGCTAGGCACCGAACAAACTTACGATTGCCATAAAAATCCATTACAAAAATAATTATTTTTTCTAATCGTACTCACTGAATTGAAGTAGGTGATTCAAAAGGTCACCTGCTTTTTTATGCAAGAAGGTCTACTGAATCTACAGAAGTCGATAAATAAGATTCAACTGTGTAGTGGTATCCAGGCGACGAAAACCAGCCACAGGGACATTATCAAAAAGCAGCGTAAACTTGAGCTCAAGTTGTAGATTATCGGCAATGGTAGAGTTGAGCTGCGACACACTGTTGAGACGCACATCTTCGCCATCTTCGACATTGAAGAGTGCCTCTAGACCAGTGCCAAAAGCGACCATTTTGTTGATCTGATTATCGTATCCCAGGAACAAACGAATGGCTTGCACAATCGCATCACCATCAAGTTCATTGCCATCGGGATCTGTTAAAGGATCGGGATCGAAATTATCGTAAGTAATGTCGTAACCGGCTTCTCCCCAAAAGCGATGATTCTCCTCTTTGAAGAAATTGCGCAGATAGCCAATCTGGCCCTGAATGCGTAAGTCTAAACCCGCAAAGCGATCATGCCGAGCAACTACTCCCAGGAAAGCCGCATCCATCTCGGTGAAAAAGCGATCATAACGCAGCTTGCTATTGATATTGAAAGCCGTGCGATCGAAATCATCGTTGGTGGGATCATCATCGGTGCCGCGCGGGTCGAGCACAGCAATCCCGTAAACCACGTTAAAGTCGGCATAAAGCTGATTGAAGTCGCGATAAAAGTCGAGATTAGTACCCGCGTTCACCTGAAAGGATTGCGTATTACCCGTATTGAGCAAAGCGCCGCCAACAATGTTCCATTCCAACCGACCGTCATCCTCTTCGGGCTCCTCGGGAGCGGCATCGGTGGGTCGCTCCTTTGAGTGGTCAATGGGCGGCGCACTGGACTGGGCCCAGGCGGATGAAGTTAGCAAGAAGCTAAGCGCAGCACTGAGATATAAAGCAACGACGTCGATGCGTTTCATGCGTTGGGATCCTTTTTTAAACGCTTAATTGGGCAGCAAGTTGTTGAGCGAGCGTTGAAGCCTGTCCCTCATCAAGCGAAGCCGCAGGCCATTGAATGCCAAGACCTCGACGGTTATCGAGCTTGGGAATGATATGAAAATGCACATGCATCACAGCTTGATGGGCACCGCTGCCGTTATTCTGCAAGACATTGTATGCATTACAGCCCGTCACCTGCATCACAGCCCGACAAAGACGCGGCAATACGCGACCCAGAGCAGCAGCAGACGCATCGGAAAGAGCGTCGAGGGTAACCGCAGCTTCCTTGGGGATAAGCAAGGTGTGTCCCGGACTCAAGGGCGAACGGTCGAGAAAAGCGAGCACATGCTCATCTTCGTACACCTTGTAACAAGGCAACTCACCGCGGAGGATTTTCGCGAAGACGGTTTCAGCCATGGGGGGAAGGCTCCAGTGCGAGCGAGTGTATACGCCGAACCATGGCATGCAATCCATTACTGCGACTGGGGCTTAAATGTTGATCAAGGCCGAGCTTGGCAAACAGGGGCTGCACGTCGATACCTTGGATTTCTTGGCGGGTCTTGCCAGAAAATATGAGCCGCACGATCGCCACCAGCCCACGCACGATATGCGCATCGCTGTCGGCTAAGAAATGAATGCGCTCGCCTTCTTGTCGCGCTACCAACCATACCTGGCTAACACAGCCTTGTACTCGGTTGATGTCGTTTTTAAGCGCGTCATCAAAGGCCGGAAGGTCTCGTCCCAGCTCGATGATATAGCGGTAGCGCTCGTTCCAATCGTCGAGAAACGCAAAGTTATCGATGAGCTCATCTAGGGTCATGTGTATATCTTCATCGTCTGTGAGTGCAGCCATGACCCAAATCGCAGAAGGCATCAATCCAGCTTTTTGCGCAAAGGCCTCTGGAAAGATCGTTGCAAGCAATGCAATCGATACCCACTCGCTGGACGCCCGCATCGCGATCGCGAATGCTTGGGGCGATGCCCACGGATTCGATCTCGCCAACGTCTGCCGCCATGCGCCCCTCAACACGGCCTCCTGTCTCCTGGAACGCACCACCGCGCAGCAATCAACCGCTAGTGATGCTGGCTGCGATGGTCTTGGTGCTAGCGGCTTTATACGCCGCTGAGGCAATCGTCGTACCTTTCCTCATGGCGAGCTTCGTCACCATTGTGACCGTGCCTTTGGTGGCTTGGCTGCAACGCCATAAAACTCCACGTGTCCTGGCGATTATCATCGCATTTGTGATCGACCTTGCGGTGCTTGCACTCTTGGGCATGTTCATCGTGATTTCGCTCAACGCCTTTTATGAGCGTCTACCGCAATACCAAGAACGCCTGGTCGCGGCATTGGGAGATATCAGTCATTACGCCCACCGATACGGCATTGATATGTCGGCCGAGCAGCTCGCGCGTAGTGTTAATGTGAGCGCGATACTGGGCTTTGCGGGCAGCACCCTACGTACCATTGCCTCTACCCTCGCGAACATCCTGCTGATTCTATTGCTGGTCATGTTCATGCTGCTGGAAACCACAGGCTTGCGCGACAAACTGGAAAAGGTGATCAGCCCCGGGCAAAACATCGGTGCCTTCGCCAAAACCTCTGTGGAGGTGCAGAAGTATCTGGTGGTGAAGACCATGGCCAGCTTGATCACCGGCTTATGCATTGGCGGCTGGCTCACGCTGCTCGATATGGATCTGCCCCTGCTTTGGGGCCTGTTGGCTTTTGCGCTTAACTTCATTCCCACCTTGGGCAGCATTATCGCCGCGGTCCCGGCCATGCTCATCGCCTTGCTTATGCAAGGTCCCGGTACCTGTGCGCTGGTGGGCTTGGGCTACCTGGCGGTGAACTTCGCGATCGGCAACTTTCTCGAGCCTCGCATTCTTGGGCGCGCATTGGGCATGTCGCCCCTCGCTGTGGTGCTCTCGGTGCTGTTTTGGGGCTGGCTTTTAGGACCTGCTGGGGCACTCATTTCGGTCCCGCTCACCATGGTCGCCAAAATATTTCTGTCGCACAGTGAGGACCTGCGCTGGATTGCTGCCATGCTGGAGCCCTCAAGGGTGCTGAGAGAGAAGCAGCCACATTGACCCCCAACGAAGTCATGCTACCGGCATAACCCTTCAACATCCTAGTTTATAAGGTTAACTGCATGTCTGAGCTCGCTTCCGGTCAAATCACCCAAGTCATCGGCCCCGTTGTGGACGTCGCTTTTCCCTCGGGCGAGCTACCTGCCATTTATACCGCACTGCGTGTTAGCAACCCCAACATCAGCGATACATCATGGAACCTGGTGCTCGAGGTCGCGCAGCACCTGGGCGAGAACACCGTGCGCGCCATTGCGATGGATTCAACCGAAGGCTTGGTACGCGGCTTGGAAGCACAAAATACCGGCAAGCCCATTCAAATGCCAGTGGGCAAAGAGACTCTGGGTCGTATCTTCAATGTCGTTGGGCAACCCGTTGACGGCGCCGGTCCCGTAGAGGCTAAGCACTTCGCGCCCATTCATCGTCCTGTGCCGAACTTTACCGAGCAAAGCACCGACGTTGAGATTTTCGAAACCGGCATCAAAGTTATCGACCTCGTCGCGCCTTATCGTAAGGGCGGTAAAATCGGTCTCTTTGGTGGTGCTGGTGTGGGTAAAACCGTGCTGATCATGGAGCTCATCAACAACGTTGCCAAAGCC
Source organism: uncultured Polyangiales bacterium (assembly GCA_964456305.1). Taxonomy (GTDB): domain Bacteria; phylum Myxococcota_A; class Polyangia; order Polyangiales; family CAYWAT01; genus CAYWAT01. The sequence goes on from CAYWAT010000024.1 coordinate 14,462, forward strand.
CACGGCGGTGTTTCCTGTTTTGCTGGGGTGGGCGAGCGTACTCGCGAGGGCAACGATCTCTTCTTAGAAATGCAAGAGTCCAAACTCGACTCCGGTGAATCCGTGCTTTCCAAGACGGCCCTGGTTTACGGACAGATGAACGAGCCCCCCGGAGCACGTGCACGCGTGGCGTTGAGCGCGCTTACGGTTGCTGAACACTTTCGTGACCAAGAGGGTCAGGACGTCCTGCTCTTTGTCGATAACATTTTCCGTTTCACCCAGGCGGGCTCCGAGGTGTCGGCGCTCTTGGGACGTATTCCCTCCGCGGTGGGTTATCAGCCTACGCTTGCGACCGACATGGGTGCATTGCAGGAGCGCATCACCTCTACCACCCGTGGCTCCATCACCTCCGTGCAAGCCATCTACGTCCCAGCGGATGATCTCACCGACCCGGCGCCCGCAACCACATTTGCCCACTTAGATGCAACCACCGTGTTGTCGCGCGCCATTGCGGAACTGGGGATTTATCCTGCGGTGGATCCACTTGACTCCACCTCTACCATGCTTGCACCCGAGATTATCGGCGAGCGTCACTATAAGGTTGCGCGCGGCGTGCAGAGTATTTTGCAGCGCTATAAAGATCTGCAAGATATCATCGCGATTCTGGGCATGGACGAGCTTAGCGAAGACGATCGTCTAACCGTCAATCGCGCTCGTAAGGTACAGCGCTTTTTGTCTCAACCCTTCTTTGTGGCGCAGCAGTTTACAGGTCTTGAAGGCAAGTACGTCAGCCTCGAAGAAACCATCTCAGGTTTTGAGCAAATCCTCGATGGCAGCCTCGATGACCTTCCCGAACAGGCTTTCTACCTTGTGGGCAATATCAACGAAGTGCGCGAACAAGCCGAGCGTCTACGCAAAGCTGCTTAGTTAAAGAGGTCTTATGTCTTCCCCTCAGCAGCTCCACCTGGAAGTGGTCACGCCTAAAGGCAATGTTGTTCAAGCACGCGCGGACAGCGTCACGCTTACCAGCAAACTAGGCGAGATTAGCATTCTGCCCGGACATATCGACCTCATCGCCAGTCTCGACCAGGGTCCGATGTACTACCTTTCCCAAGGCAAAAAACACGAGCATCAACTAGGCCAAGGCATCTTGCATGTGCAGCAGGATATTGTGCGCGTCGTGGTGCAAACCGGCTGACTGCCTCAGCGCTTAGACCACTCTCAATTTGCGTTGAGCCTGAGCGCGCCCGGACCACAGCGACGAAGGCGTATAGAGAGATTCTATAGATACTCTACGATGAAAGTTCCCATGAATGCCACGCGATGCTACCCACTCCGTGGGCGCTCCCCTTGGTCGCACGCATCGCACAGGGTCTAACGCGTCGCAGGAACTAGAGTGATGAGCAGCGTAAGCCAGGATCAGCGTGAAGTGAGAGTGGTCTCTAGGTTGCCACGTGCTGGCGAGCCTTATCAGCCCAATCACCCGAAGGTTCCAAATCTAAGTAACGTTGCCAATGCTGCTGTGCTTCGTCTTTGTGCTGCAAGCGATCGAGCACCGAAGCTAAGTTAAAATGAGCCGCAGCAAACGCGGGTGCAGCTTCAAGCGCCTGACGAAATGCCTTCGCGGCGTCTTTATAACATCGCGCTTCACACTCCAGTACGCCCAGGTTGTACAAAGCCTCAGGATGATGCGCATCAATGCTTAGCACGCGTTCATAAAGCGCCCTCGCCTGTTCGATGTGTTTGTTTCGCCAGCGCAGATTCGCCAGGTTAACGATTGCACTCGTGAAGGCTGGGTCGCAGCGCAGCGCACGCTCATAGGCCTCGATGGCGTGCTCATACATGGCTTCGTCTTCGTCTAAACGACAACCCTCCAAAAAATAACGATACGCTTTGCGCCGCATCTCGCTGGCAGGTTGCTCGGGATGAAGCACGCGCAGCACATCTCGACGCAGCGTGCGTGCACTAAAGTCAAAGAGCAGCTGTCCCGACATAGGATCAAAACGCTGCCCATCATGCTCAACAACAATATGCTTGCCATCTTCGCTGCAAATGCGGAGGTTCTGTAAGGGGCTTAACGCCTCTGGCAAGCTAGTTCTAAGGGACGCAATCGCACTTCGTATGTGCCGAATCGGCAGACCTCGCTCAAGCAACTCGCAGACCGAACGCAGCGCGATAAGGTCGTGAAAGGTGTACATATACCTGCGACCCACCTGAGCCGAGGGCACGATAAATCCCTGACGCTGCCAATGACTCAAACGCGATACAGAAAGACCAAAGAGTCGCGCCACGTCACGACGCGTATAATGAGCTCGCAGCGGATCGGAAGACGGGCTGGGTGCTTCGCTCATATGCGAGGCAACTGCAGACAAAGAAGCGTCGCGCTGCAGGTGATTGGCCCCCGTCGCTTGCCGCGTTTGAAAATCGATTTGGATGAGCTTGCCCACAGTTCTTACTTAAGACTAACGCGTTGCGTAGGCTCGGGCTAAAAAACATTCTTGCTTATTCAACACTATGCCCGAACTTCCCGAAGTCGAAAGTTTACGTCGCGCGCTTAGTCCCCAACTCCTTGGCCATCGTTTTGAAGGGGTCACCGTTAGACAACCACAACTGCGTCAATCGGTCCCTGTCGACGAGCTACACAGTCAGGGCACGAGAACAGACATCATCGCCCTAAGACGTCGCGGCAAATACCTGCTGATCGACTTCGCCAATGCACACACACTGATGGTGCACTTGGGGATGAGCGGTCGATTGCTCTGGTGCACAGCCGATGCCCCTGCGCGCACTCACGATCATATCGTGTGGACATTGTCCACGCATCACGAACTACGCTTCAACGACAGTCGACGTTTTGGCATGATCGACATTTTCCCGACGGCATGCGCTGAGCAACACCCGCGACTGAAGCACTTGGGCATCGAACCGCTGGAGGCAAGCTTCACCGACACCGCTCTGCATGCCTTAGCCCATAGAAGCAAACGCCCCATCAAGAGCTTCCTTATGGATGCCGGGCAAGTGGTGGGAGTGGGCAATATCTACGCTTGCGAGAGCCTATTTCGTGCCGGCATTCACCCGCAAGCACCCTGCTGCACGGTTAATCCAGAAGACTGGACGCGACTCTGCAATGCCATCCGGCACACGCTCCAAGCAGCCATCGATGTGGGCGGTACGACCTTTCGTGATTTTCAAAGCAGCACGGGGGCACCCGGATATTTTCATACATCGCTGTATGTTTACGGTCGGGATCAAGAAAACTGCAAAAAGTGCGCAACTCCTATCGAGAAAGTTCGACAACAAGGAAGGAGCACATTTTTTTGCCCGCAGTGTCAGCTTGACCCAATAGACAAAAGGAAATACGACAATGTCATACGGTAATACGTTTAGGAGTGACGTTATGAAGCCCACATCCATCAAGCTGCCAGATGAGCTTTGGCTTCAGCTCAAAGAGTACACGGCCACGCATCGTCTCAATCAGTCCACCGTTGTGAGAGAGGCTTTAGTTGAGTATTTCTCCTCACATCGTGAGCCTGCACAGCCCTCGCCCAACAGCGTGCTTGGCCTATGTGAAGACTTGTGCGGCGTGCTTGAAGGCAGCAAAGACTTGTCAACAAATCCTGCGCACTTGGACGACTTAGGTCAGTGACATTAACGATCGTCGATACGGGTCCTCTGGTCGCTTTTCTCAATCGACGAGATGGCTACCACTTTTGGACCCGGGCGCGTTTGCAAAGCATCGCGCCGCCCATGCACACTTGTGAAGCTGTGATTACCGAGGTGCTGCATCTGTTGCGCTACATCCCCAAAGGCCATCAGCAGCTCTGGGAGATGATCAGACGACAAGCGCTCACGCTAAGTTTCGAGCTGCGCGATAATAGCGCGCGCGTTGCCAAGCTTATGCAACGTTATGCCGATACGCCTATGTCCTTTGCCGATGCGTGCCTTGTGTGCATGAGCGAGGATGCACCCAACAGCCACGTGCTTACCTTAGACAGCAATTTTCGTATTTATAAGCGGCATGGTCGGCGAGCGATTCCCAGCATTCGTCCGGATTAGGAGTTCTCTTCAATAGGGTCTAAAGCCAATGTAGTTGCCTGGCGGGTAGTAATTGCAGCCCCAGAATTCCTTAACTTTGCCGTTAGCCAGGACTTCACAAGTGCGCATGGCACAACCCACATACTCCGTAGTTTGCCAAACGATCTGAGTATAATGACCGCACATCTCGCCCTCTAGGCAGCTATTTTCTTGATAGTTATAATAGTTGACTTCGTCAGCCCATGCCTTGGTGACGCCTTCGGCACTCCAGGGATTGCCATGAATCCAGGCTAGGTTTTCACCGAAGTTAACGTTAGCAAACTCCCCAGTTGTAGGGCGATGTTCTAAGTTCTCTTTGCCGCATCCACGTCGGGCCATCTCGTCAACCCACTCGCCGGCAAAGTCTGCAAGCTCTTGTGACCATGCCAAGGCAGGCAAACCCAGTCCCTCGCGTACTTTGTTGTGTTCAGCCACAAAAGGCGCGAGCCGCACACTGGATTCGGTAGTCAACAAGGCAGAGTCCTGGAAATTATCAAAACCCCCGTTGGCACCAAAAAAGTCTGCGTCCTCCGAGCGGCATGAGCCCAACCCGAGTCCTGTGCATACGATAACCCAAGCTACAACAACGCGTCGCATAACCAACCTAACCATCAGTGAGAGGCAACTGATGAATTTGAAGCTATCAACGTCGTTGTATTTTTACAACCCTACCGGTTGACTTTTGTCCTACCTAAACGTACCCATACTCCTGCTCAAGACACCTTTTAAAAGGAAAAGGCCCTCTCTCGTACATCGACGAAAGAAGGCCTCTTCTATTTCAGTAAAGGCTACAAACTTACTGACATGGTTTAGACTGAATGATCAAACCGTTTTCCACGTTATTGAGCGGTGGCATCATCACCTTAGCTTGATAACTAAAAGAGACACCTGAATCCAACCTATAAGTCAGTTGACCGTTGGGGAAGATCATGGGCTGTAATGGTTGTCTAGGACGTGGAGGCGAGGTTGTATATCCAACGTACACATGCTGGATCGGACCAAAACCACCGTCTTGAGATATCTGAGCAACAGTGTTGATACCGTGATAGTTAATCTGACTAGGATGCGTACCATCGCCTCTATAGAAACCTACTGCGTACTTAATGATCTGACACTGACCAGAGTTGTTGGTTATGTTGATATTAAGATCAGCGTAACCGCCATAGTTCGCCGCTCCTTCGGTGCCACTCTCAGAATAACCGGCAATACGACTTGCGTCCTCTGAGGGATTACGACTTTTTACGCTGTTGAAAATAAAACCTTTTGTCTCAGTAGCTGCAGATGTGAGAGTGTGGTTGATACTATGGCTTCTTTGCGAGCATTGGTAAAAGCCGGACATTGCGCCAAAGTTACCTCCCCCACTCCGCTTCAAGTCATGAATACTGGAAAACTGGCTAAAGTCAGAAAACTCTAGTTCTGGAGATCTTGAGGCTATGGCAGTAAGATAAAAACACGAGCTCGAAGTAAAACTAAGATCAGACTCATAGGTCATCCCACTTTCAATATATCCCGTATTGGATCCCTGTTCAGAGACTCTATATTCATACGCAGTTCGTGTTCTTTCACTATTAACAGGATCGGGTATTTGGATTGATGTGGCAGAAAATGAATTTTTATCACCTCTAAGCCTTTTCAGACTTCCTTGGTAATCATAGTCATCGGTCATGCCTGCCAAATCCGACCCGCCAAGTCTGCCCGATTGAGTATGAATAAAACCGGAAACCTGAGGAGCAGGACCTCCATTCACAGGTGTTGCTAATATCTTTAGATAAAAAACTCCATGCTTGAATGTAAAGTGATTTGAATACCATTTTACATTTTTAAAGCTTCCGTCGGGACAACCATCGGTTGAATAGCTATCCACCCAACTTCGCCCTTGCAAAGATTTATTAAGTTTAGGATCAGTACTCGCAAGGACACCTGGAGTTTGTATTCTTTCAGGATTAACATCGACAAACTTGATCGAATCACCAGGACCACAGCTCACATCCGTAGGCTCGAGATCATTTTTTTCAGGATCATCTTTTTCAGGTGCCGTAGAGGCATCAATATGGTTCGGATCATAAGCAATAGAATTCACATCACTTTTCTCTACTACAGAACCAGACTGTTCCGCAGAGCAAGCCGCGGCAAAAGCCATCAATGTTAATGAAACAAATTTATTATTTAAGGTCACAATCAATCTCCAATAAAAAGCAAGTTTATGTTCTCAGTAAAACCGCCGAGAACTAAGGGTGTGAAGAGAATCAAGAATCTATAGAAAAGCGCTTATTCTAAGACTACTGAATTACAAAGGGCGTAATAATGCAGGGTTTATGCCAGGTAAAAAGCAACAGGAAGTGATGTATTTTTCCACAGTTGTCGGCTACCTCTGTGGTCTCTTATCCCAGACTGTGAGGTATTCTCTCACCCTCAGGGAGTACCGCCAAGTCTCCCGCCATTGCGAGCTATCAACATCGGGGTAGGCTGCGCGCATGACAACCCAATCGACCAACGTGCTTTGGCATTCTGGCGCGCTAACGCAGGAGCAGCGCTCTGAGCATTACGGGCATCGACCTGCGGTGCTGTGGTTCACCGGGCTGTCGGGGTCGGGCAAAAGCACTATTTCAGTGCTGGTGGAAAAGGCATTGGTCACCCGTGGCTGCTTCGCTTACCGACTTGATGGCGATAATATACGCCACGGTCTCAATGGCGATTTGGAGTTTGATCAAGAGGCGCGCCAGGAAAATATTCGCCGGGTGGGTGAGGTCGCAAAGCTTTTTGCCGACGCCGGCGCCCTTACGCTCAGCGCCTTCATCTCGCCCTATCGCAGTGATCGACAATGGGTGCGCACATTGATCGGCGAAAAGGGGTTTATCGAAGTGCATGTCGCCACGCCCCTTGAGGTCTGCGAGGCGCGTGACCCTAAGCAACTCTATGCCAAAGCTCGCCAAGGCCAAATCAAAGACTTCACCGGCATTAGTGCACCTTACGAGGAGCCTGAGCATCCGGAGCTGCGCCTTGATACGCAAGCACAGAGCGCCGAGCAGTGCGCCCAGCAGGTCATCGACTATCTATCAGCGCAGGGCTATCTCGGCTCAAAATCGCTCTAAGGCCTGCCCTCAAAACCCAAGCCTTAACGGCTAGCATCGAGGCATATACAGGCTATGCTCGCGGGGGTTTTGCCCCCTAGGGTGCTTTTCGATTGAGCCGAACGCGAATGTCGCTGGGTCTCACACCATTGTGCTGTATCGATACATGCCAACAGGTGAAGGTCCGTGCACACCAGCCGCTAAGTCAATCGAGAATGCCCTAGTGCATCCATCTATCCCCCTTCATGCGAATACGAGGTTTGTCCATGCCCTTTGATCTTGAAAGCTCTCTCGCCACCCTGTCGCAGCTCGCCACCACCTGGGGCGTGCGCGTTGTGGGTGTGGTTATCGCCCTTTTTGTCGCTTGGGCCGTGGCTGGTTGGGCCGGTCGCTCCCTGCGCAAGACTCTCGAGCAGCGCAACTTCGACCTCACGCTGACCCGCTTTTTCAGCCAGATGTTGCGTTATGCCATTCTGGTCGGCGCGGTATTGGGCTGTTTAGGTGTCTTTGGCATCGAAACCGCAAGCTTTGCCGCTGTGATCGCCGCAGCGGGTTTAGCGGTAGGCCTGGCGCTGCAAGGCACCTTGGGCAACTTCGCATCGGGGATGATGCTACTGGTCTTTCGCCCTTTTAAGGTGGGAGACTTTGTACGCGTCGCAGACGAAACGGGTCATGTAGAGAGCATCGATTTGTTCACCACCGAGCTCAAAACCCTGGATGGCCGTCGACTGGTCGTGCCCAATGGTCAGGCCTTCGGCAATGTCATCGAAAACTTCACCCACCATCCCCAACGCCGCGTGAGCATTGAGGTAGGCACCGCCTATGACGCGGATATCGACACCACACGCGAGGCGCTAAGCAAAGCAATCCAAGGTCTGGAGCAGGTACTTGAAGAGCCAGCGCCACAGATTTTCCTCAAAGCCTTCGGCGCATCCTCTATCGACTGGGAAGTGCGCGTATGGTGCGAGACGACAGTATTCTGGGATGTGCACCAAGAGGTCATTGCCCACGTCAAGAGAGCCTTAGATGAGGCCGAGATCAACATTCCCTTCCCCCAGATGGATGTGCATGTACAAGATACCCAGGCCTTACGCGGCCGCTTGTCACCTGCGCCATTGTCCTCACGCCCGCCTTCGATGGGCCTACGCACTTCATCGATTCGCGCGAGTGGACAGAAGACAACAAGCTCCAAACCCTGACATATCCTTATCCCCATGGCCCCGCTTGTTCATCTCAGCCCTTCGAATCGCGGCATCGATCCCAAGGTGCTCAAGGCAAGCGGTGGCTTTGCCTGGTGGTATGTTGACCTGCTCGATGAGCATGGCGACGGCCTGGTATGCATCTGGTCCTTTGGCTTGCCCTTTTTGCCCGGCTATCTCAGCGCAGCACGCCAAGGCAACGCGCCCCAAGCACAGGCGCGACCCAGTTTTAATCTAGCCGTGTATCGCAACTTTGATTGTGTGTTTTACTCGCTGCAAGAATTCGGCGCTGAGCACGCAAGCTGGACCAAGCCCACGGCTCAATGTGATGTTTGGCGTTTTGGCAACAGCGTGGTCGAGCGCGAAATCGGTGATGCGCAATGGCAGATCAATATCAAGATCGAACTTTCCAGTGAAGGTAGCGCTCTGCCCCTGCGGGGATGCCTCAATGCGGCCGGTCCAAAGCGCGGGGTCTGTACAAAAGAAAGCGTCCCTGACAACCTTGCAACTCACGACTGGACGCCGATTAGTGCGCGCAATTTTGGCGAGTGCCATTTACAACAAGGGCGAACGAGCGTGCTCAACTGCAGCCGCGGCCGAGTTTACCACGACCGTAACGCCAGTAGCAGACCCTTTGACGCCCTCGGCATTCGGCACTGGCTATGGAGTCGTGTGTCCTTTGCCGATTACGACCTGGTTTTTTATTGGCTGTGGCCCACCGATCGCAAGCGCGCAGCGCAATGCTTAAGCCTACGCCTAGATGCCGAACGCACCCAGAGCATAGACGACCTAAGCATTGATTTAGGTCAACCACGTTTGTCGACCTATGGCGTGCCCTGGTGGCCCTGCATTCGCTTAAGCAAGCAAGGCCGTCCTTGGATGCTGCTCGAGGTCGACTCACCTGTGGATCGCAGTCCTTTTTATCTGCGCCATTTCGTGCGCGCTCAGCGATTCGATACGCAAGAGCAAGCCCTCGGCAGCATGGAGCTCTGTCGACCTCGGCGCGTAGACCGCAGTCTCGAAAAGCCCTTCGTGCGTATGCGTGTGCAACAACCCAGCAACAACTCCTTCTGGCTACCCTTCTTTAGCGGTTATCACGCCCAACGCTGGCAGCGTTTGTTGAGGTTGCCTCAGTCATGACGCAGCGCGATGTGGTGGTGATTGGCGCAGGCTTGGGAGGCTTAGCGGCGGCGATTGAACTGGCCGCGCATGGCTTCGACGTCGAGGTCATTGAGGCCAGCGATAAGCCCGGCGGCAAAGCAGGCACCCATTATCATTACGGTGTCGAATTCGACACAGGTCCCAGTCTGCTTACCTTGCCCGATGTTTTCGATGCCCTTTTTAGGCGGGCCGGCAGTTGTTTAAGTAAAGAAGTCACCCTGCGTGAGCTCGATCCATCCTTTCGTTATCTATGGCCCGATGGCACTGAACTAAGTTTACATCGCCATCACACACATAATGCACAAGCGATCCAAGGGAGCTTGGGCCGCAGTGCTGCCGAGGAATACGCTGCATTTTTGGCTTATGCCCAAGGGATTTGGGAAGCAGCACGACCTTATTTTATCGATGGCGACGCCCCCTCGCTGCACACGCTCTCGCGTTATGGCTTCAAAGCATTGCAGGCCCTGCGACACATCGATCCGCTACGAAGCATGCATGCGGCCATCAGCGCTCAGGTGAGCAATCCCTATTTGCGCGATCTATTCATGCGCTTTGCCACTTACAACGGCTCCAATCCCTACCAAGCCCCAGCGACTCTCAACTGCATCGCCTTTGTTGAACTGGGGCTGGGCGCTTATGGCATCGAAGGAGGCATTCACGCACTCGTTCAAGCCTTGCAGCGCTGTGCCGAAAAACTCGGCGTGCGCTTTAGCTGGCAAGAAAGAGTCACCGGCATCGAAACCGACGACCGCAGGATTCGGGCGGTGCACACAGAGCGCGGGCAATCACGACCGACGCCTGCCGTGGTGGCCAATAGCGAGGCAGCGCATACCCTGCTGCAGCTGCTGGATGTTCCTAGCGCGCTTAGCGCTTCACTAAGCGCCAACACCCATTCCACCAGCGCATGGAATGCAGTGCTCATGACCGATACCAGCACGATGGCCGCGCATACGGTGCTCTTCCCCCATGACTACGGCCAAGAGTTCCGCGATCTCTTTGACATGCATCGCTGCCCACAAGAGCCAAGTGTCTATTGCTGCGCGCAATACCACGCGCATGGTCGCGGTCAGCAGCCAAGCCATGCCCCCTTGTTTTTGATGGCCAATGCACCAAACGCATCACACCTAGAGCCCGAGGATACGGAGCTGCTCAAAGCCCGTGTGCTCAAACGCCTGCAACAACACCCGCATTTTCCCAAGCAGGCTGAATTGATATGGCAACGCAGCCCGCAAGAGCTGGCGAAGCGATTTCCAGGAAGCGATGGCGCTCTTTATGGCGCAGCATCCAACGGCTGGATGTCAGCCTTTCAACGTCCGCCCAATCGGGTTAACGATATTCGTGGCCTTTACTTGGCCACCGGCAGTGCTCACCCAGGAGGCGGCATGCCCTTGAGTGCACTCTCTGGCTATCACGCAGCACAGGCCTTGATGCAAGATTCCAGCAAGGTTTTCGATGTGCGCACATGGGCGCTGCCATCGTGACCTCAGGCATAAAACACCCATGCATCACAGCTCAAATCAAAGACACGCCGACATTGTCATCATCGGTGCTGGGGCTGCGGGGCTTAGTCTTGCGGTCGCCCTAGCACGCTCACCCCTCAATCATAAACGCGTAGTATTACTCGATAGCAAAGCCGAGTTTCGCCATGACCGCACCTGGTGTTATTGGGCGCTGGAGGATCATCCCTTTCGCAGCGCGGAAAAACATCGCTGGCACCAGTGGCGCATCCATACCCCCGAGCGAGCAATCAACTGCCAGAGCAACCGTTACCCCTATGTGCACCTGCCTAGTTATGCGATGTATCGCCACGCTCAGACGATCATTGAGGGCCAGCCAAGCTTCGACCTGCACTTGGGTGTGGAGGTCAAAGGCTGCACAGAGCAAGGCGGGCATGTAGATATCGACAGTAGTGAAGGCACATGGCGCGCATCCCATGTCTTCGATAGTCGCCCCTCTCCACGTGCCACCAACACAAGCCTCAAGCAGCATTTTTTGGGTTGGGTTATCCATACCGGCAAAGCAGTTTTCGATCCCAGCACGGTCACCTTGATGGACTTTCGCGTGCCCCAAACCCAAGGGGTTCATTTCATGTATCTGCTGCCCTTCTCAGCAACCACGGCGCTGGTGGAGGATACCTATTTTAGCAACCAGACCTTAGCGACAGAAGTCTACGAACAAGCCCTGCGCAGTTATCTAAACACGCACTACGCATGCGATTACGTGATCACTCATCGGGAGCAGGGAGTGATTCCGATGGATACACGCGTAGCTCATTCACGCGCGCCTTCTTCGCGCATTGTATCCATCGGAATGGCTGCAGGCGTTGCCAAGCCCTCAACGGGCTACGCCTTCACCTTTATGCAACGCCACGGTGCAGCCATATGTGAGGCACTCACTCGCGAGCCTTGGCGAGCACCTCCCGTACGCGCGCAACGATGGATCGAATTGGATGGCATTCTGCTCAATCAACTTAGGGTTGCGCCAGAACAAGGCGCCAAGATCTTTGCGCGTCTTTTCGATCGGGTTCCAAACGAAAGCATGCTGCGCTTCTTGAGCGAACAAGCCTCCACCCGCGATATTCTCAAGGTCATGCGCAGCGTACCGCGCCTGTCTTTTATGCAAACGGCGTTGCGTTCACTCCTCTCCCCCTGACGAGGTACTTCACAGGGGCTCTGTATCAGGCGCCCGGAGACCTTCTGCTTCT
>CAYWAT010000025.1:0-25374 GCA_964456305.1 uncultured Polyangiales bacterium
GAGGCACAAAGCTCGGATGGCTTTCTGCAATACCACTACACCGGCATTACATTACGCCATGGTCGGTTGCGCCCTGCAGGTAAACGCCCTTTCCGCTAAATCAGGACTGTAGTTATGTCGAAGGACTCATCAAAGCCGGCGCCATTGACCTCCACACAGGACAAAACGTCTCAACAATCAGCAAAGAAACAACCGCCCCCAACGCGCGAAACGGCTCTCTCAAGACATGATCCACTCGAAGCCTATATGCGCGACGTACAGCGCTACCCTCTGCTGAAACCCGAGGAAGAAAAAAGCCTGGCAAAAGCATACTATGACGACGGTGATTTGGATGCGGCACGCAAGCTCGTCACCGCGAACCTGCGCCTGGTTGTTAAGATCGCCTACGACTATCGCCGCGCTTACAAAAACCTCTTGGACCTCATCCAAGAGGGCAACATCGGTCTCATGCAGGCGGTCAAAAAATACGACCCCTATCGAGGCGTCAAGCTCTCCAGCTATGCGGCATGGTGGATTCGCGCCTATATGCTGCGCTTTATTCTCAACAACTGGCGGCTGGTCAAAATCGGCACAACCCAGGCGCAGCGTAAACTGTTTTTCAACCTCCAAAAAGAAAAAAACAAGCTTACGGCCATGGGCATCGAGCCCACCCCCGAACGCATCGCGCAACGACTGGACGTCAGCAAGCAAGACGTGATCTCGATGGATCATCGCTTATCCGCAGGCGAGGTATCCTTGGATACACCGATCAATGCGGACGATGCACGACCCACCAGTCGTATTGAACTACTGCCCTCCGATCACACTCGGGCCGACGATGCCTTGGCGAATGCGCAAGTCACCGAGATGCTTAGCAAACGCATTCACCAACTGGGGGAAAAGCTAGTGGACAAAGAAAAGGTGATCTTTGAAACGCGCTTGGTTGCCGAAGATCCCCTGACCCTGCAAGAGCTGGGCGACCGCTTTGGCGTTACCCGCGAACGTGTGCGCCAAATCGAAAAGCGTCTGCTGCAAAAAATGCGCGAGCAACTGACTCAAGAGCTGGACGAAAGTGTGCTCGATATCAACTGAGGGTCACTTATGGGTGGTCGCAACACCCATCGGCAATCTGGAGGATATGACCTATCGCGGCGTGCGCACGCTCAATGAGGTCGATCTGATTTTGGCCGAAGACACGCGGCGTACACAGCGACTCTGTCAGCATTACGGCATCAGCACGCGCCTGCGCAGCATGCATGCCCATAGCTCGGAGGCGCAGATTCATCGTTTGGTTAGCCAACTCGGTGAGGGGCAGTCCATGGCCTTGGTCAGTGATGGCGGCATGCCCCTGGTCAGCGACCCCGGCTACCCTCTGCTCAACGCATGCCTGGCCGAGCAAATCAGGGTGGGCGTGATTCCCGGTGCGAGTGCTGTCACCGCCGCGGTTGCCCTTAGCGGCCTTGTCCCAGGAGGCTTTCATTTTATGGGTTTCTTGCCCCGCCGAGGCACAAAACGCCGCAAACGACTGGCACAAATCGTCCACAACGAAGAAGCATGCGTGGTCTTCGAGTCCCCCCATCGTTTGAGCGATACATTGCAAGACCTCTATGATGCCTTGGGTGCAGAGCATCCTATCGCGGTTTGCCGTGAACTCACCAAACGCTTCGAAGAGGTATTTCGTGGCAGCCTCAATGAGGCGATCAACACCTTTAGCCACGAGGTCAAAGGCGAGCTCACCCTGGTGATCGGCGGCGGGGCTCCCCCACCAGACAGCAGTCAAACATCCCAGGAGCGCATCAAAGCATGGCTGCAAGCACAAACATCCCAGGAGCTAAGAACCAAAGAACTGGCCACCCAAGCAGCGCAGGAACTAGGTCTGAGACGCAGAGAGGTCTATGGCATCATTACTCGCCTCAACGAGATGGAATCATCGTCGGAGTGACACACAAAAGGACATGAATGTCATACCTGCATCTACACAACATTTCTTAGCGCAACCTCTTACAGCAGCTAATCACGCTACCTCAGCCTCGCTTATAGACTTCTTTCTTATCTAGGAATGCCCTTAATTCCTGAATCGAAAACTCGCTGCACATTGCGATTAATTGCGGCTTTTCGATGCAAGGGGTCACATGGCGCATGGGTGACGAACAGCGGGTAAACGAAGTGATTGCGAGGCGCCGGGATTCACGAGATAGGCTTGAAGGTAAGCTTTACATAAATTGGTATTGTTTATGCTTTTAGTGCAAGGGTACACTCAGCGTGTGGAAAGAGAACATCCTGTCATGTGGCGCCTTGCTCTATACATCACTTTCTTATTCGGCTTGCACCTCACTAGCCACTACCCAGCGATTGCTCAGTAAGCGCAGTCTATGACCACACAGCTTTTAGGCATTTTTGGCTGGCCGATAGAACACTCACAGTCGCCTAAAATGCACCGCGCGGCATTGACTGCCCTCAACATCGACGCCTTGTACGCTCCCTTCGCGGTCATGCCCGAACAGCTCACCGAAGCCGTACATGGCCTACGAGCCCTCGGCATACGCGGGGTTAACGTCACGGTGCCGCACAAAGAGTCGATCATGGCTCACCTCGATGAGCTAAGCCCGGCCGCACGTGCCATTGGTGCCGTCAACACGGTCATCCAAAAGCAGCCCGGTCACTTGTATGGCGACAACACCGATGCGCTTGGACTCGTGCGTGCGCTTAGCGAAGAAGGCATTTCGCTAGAAGGCACACGCATCGCAATCGTCGGCGCAGGGGGTGCTGCACGCGCTGCCTGCGTCGGCTTCATGGACGCACAAGCCAAGCATATCGACATCATCGCGCGTCGTTATGTCCAAGCCGAGCAGCTCAGCCGTAGCCTCCAAGCCCATGCCGCGCATATTCCTCTGCAACCGGTGGACCTTGCAGAAGCGCGTCAGTCAATCGCAGCGGCAGACATCCTGATTCAAGCCACACACGCCACGATGACAAACGCAGAAGACCCAAACTCTATCACCGTTGCCAATCGCCTGGTCGAAGCGCTGCACATCAATGCGCTACCGCAACACGCCGTGGTTATGGATATGGTGTACAGCCCACGGCAAACCTTGCTTTTGCAAGCCGCAAGCAAGCACGCGCGGCGCACACTCAACGGACTAGGCATGCTGTTGCACCAAGGTGCCCTTGCCTTCGAATACTTCACCGGCCAACAGGCTCCCATCCAAATCATGCGCGATGCCCTGCAAAACTGACATGGGTGTCAGAATAAATACTTTACCCAAGCCGTTATCATCTTCGGCAGACAAGCAAAACAAAGGCTCTTTAAGGCAATGAAACGTTGGCACGTAATCTGCACATAATTTCTCTAAGGCCTATGACGCAGCGCATCATTTTTTACCTGGCAATTTCACTCATGAGCATCGGCAGCGTCGCCTTTGCAGTCGACGCCATGGTGGTCACCGATGAGGAACGCATCCTCACATTTATCGAGACAGTCACCGGCGAGGTACGTGCCGATCGCATCGACGCGGCGCTGCACTATGTCGATCCAGTACGACAGCCGGTTGAGATCACCATCGGCGAGCAACGCGATACCTACAGCGCTGCCCAAAGCCTCAACCTCACCACGCGCACACGCGAAGCACTGGAACCCATGCTGGGCAAACAGATACGCTTGATTCAGCATCACCTTCAAATCGACAACGATCGCGTTCATGTCACCTTGCGCGCGGCCACTCCCTCTGGTGCTTTTAATGTCTTTTTCACGCTGGCACGTCACGGCGATGGCTGGCTCATCCAGCGCATGCGACTGAGCTGATCGATCGTAGCTTGACCTAAGGACCAGCCTTGATACGAAGGCAACCTAAACGAGGACAGGCGTGGCACGATTTATCGACGAGCTTAAGCGAACCCATCACTGTAACGCTCTGCGCGAAAGTGATCTTGACCAAGAAGTCGTCTTATTTGGCTGGGTAAGCAACCGACGCGACCACGGCGGCTGTGTGTTTATTGACCTGCGCGATCGCGAAGGGATCACACAGCTGGTTTTCGATACTTCAGTTAATTCAGACGCCTATGCCATTGCCGACAAAGCGCGACCCGAATGGGTTTTGGCGGTGCGCGGAGTCGTCCGCGATCGCGGCGAGATGCGCAATGCACGCCTCGCCACAGGTGCCATCGAAGTGGTGGTACACGAAGCCGAGGTGCTCAACCGCAGCGAAACGCCTCCCTTTCCCATCGAAGAGAACATCGATACCAACGAAGACAAACGACTGGAGTTTCGTTATCTTGACCTGCGTCGACCTGCGCTCCAACGCACCTTACGCCTTCGTCACACCCTCAATCAAAGTACCCGGCGCTACCTAAGCGATGCAGGGTTCATCGAAGTCGAGACTCCTTTTTTGGTCAAATACACCCCCGGCGGCGCACGCAACTTCTTGGTGCCTTCACGCCAACATGAGGGGAACTTCTACGCCCTCGCTGAGAGCCCGCAGTTATTCAAACAGCTGCTGATGGTGGCAGGCTTCGACCGTTATTTTCAGGTGGTGCGCTGCTTTCGCGACGAAGATCTGCGCCTCGATCGTCAGCCCGAGTTTACCCAAATCGACCTGGAGATGAGCTTCATCAACGAAGATGACTTGTTCGCCACAGTGGAGGGCTTGATCTTTCGCTTATGGCAAGACGCCTTGGGCATCGATCTGCGCACTTTCTACCCCGAAGGACGCTTTCCACGCCTTAGCTACGCCGAATCAATGTCCCGTTTTGGGAATGACAAGCCGGACATGCGTTTCAAAATGGAACACAGCGACATCACCAATCTCGTTGTGGAACACAAGGGTGGAGGCATCCCATTGCTAGAGCCCATTGCCGAGAAATTCAACAAGGGAGAGTACCGTCGCGACCTCCCCCCTGAAATCGTCAAAGCGATGGTCATCCCGGCCAGCGCCAGTCTTTCTCGCAACGACGTCCAGAAGCTGGAAGAATTTGTCACCCACATGGGCGCCAAAGGGCTGGCTCGCGCCAAAGTCAACGAAGAGGGTGAATGGGTTCAGAGCCCCTTAGCCAAGTTTGTCAACGCAGGCTTCCGTCTTGCCGTCAACCAAGCCACGGGCGCCGCAGCGGGTGACCTTATTGTTTTCCAGTTTGGCCCCACGGCACGCGTGCACACCATCATGGCGAATTTGCGCCTACAGGTCGCAAAGCAGCTGGGTATGATCCCAAGCTCAGGAAGCAAAGGGCAGTGGAACTTCTTATGGGTGGTTAACCCTCCTCTTTTTGATTACGACGAAACCAGTAAGGGTTGGGTGGCTGCGCATCATATGTTTACCAAGCCCCACGATGCCGATGTGCCAAAACTCAAGCAGGATCCAGGCACTGTGCTCTGCCATCGTTACGATTTGGTGCTCAACGGCTTTGAAATCGCCGGGGGTTCTATTCGTCTACACGATCCAGATATCCAACAAAAGGTGTTTGAGGTACTGGGCCTCAGCGACGAAGAGTTGCGTGAAAAGTTCGGCTTCTTGCTGGATGCCCTTCGTTATGGCGCCCCTCCGCATGGGGGCATTGCCTTTGGCATGGACCGCATCGCCATGCTGGCAACTGAAACCGATTCTGTGCGTGACGTGATTGCATTCCCCAAAACCCAGCGCGCCAATGACCTCATGACTGGCGCCCCCGGTCCGGTCTCCGCAGAACAGCTCCTGGAACTCAAGGTCAAAAGCATCGCCTAGAGCCTGATTCACGTAGGGTGCAAATGGATCGCGCTGGAGAAGCAGGGCTGGGCAAGGCGCGTGAGCGAAGCCATGCCGGGGCATTTCGAGCTCGCGCAACGATGCTCCAGGTCTGCTGGGCTAAGCGAGGCGTTGCGCTCTACGTGAATCAGGCTCTAACCTCAGCAACGACGCAGTGGCTTGCCGGGCAAGGAAGCAAGGTCTATACTTTAGCAGCTTAAATTTTTTAGATTATTTGTTGGGCAACTTAAGAAGCCGTAATACCTGCGTATCTTACGTTGCTCTCTACTTTCTTAGGAGAAACTACCGTGCGTTCTTACTTAGCTATCTCAATGATATTCACCTGTGCTGTCCTAACGTGGAGCTGTGCTCCTGCAGAGCAAAGCACGCTCGAAACCAAATCGTCAGCCAGTGCTCAATGCCACTCAATCCTTGAAGCGGACACCGCGGGCACCGTGGAACAAATGCCAGGCGAGTCTTTTGGTGGATGTCGTTCTCATGCAAGCATCCGGACAACAACTGGAAGCAAGGTAAAAGCTGCATTCGAGGGAGAGCTCACGTGTAGCAAACTAAATAATGGATCTATGGAAGCCATTATCGAAACAACGATAAAAGGCAGCACTTGGCGCATCAGTTACGCACCCATCGATCAGTGCCAACCTAAAGAACTCATCGCAGGAGGCGAGCTCTTTGGTAATTCGGTGCGGAACCAACGCGATGTATCAGACGACACCACAAAGACACTGCTGAGAGTCAAGCTGACACGCGATAATACAACGATTTATCCTGCGGAATTCTTCAACCATATTGGGATAGCTGCACCGAGCGACTCAACCTCCCAGACTAAAGCAGGAGCGGGGAACTCTACTGACAAGATCCCCCTAAGTACCTGTCACTCGAGCACCTCGCACTTCGGTGAACTATGCGGCGCCAAATAGAAATCACACAGCCGAGCGTGCTATAACGCGACCATGGCACAAAAGAGCATCCACTTAGTTGTCCGTGGTCGTGTGCAAGGCGTCTACTTCAGAGCCTCCGCTCAACGCGAGGCCCGTCAAATGGGACTCAGCGGATGGGTCAAAAACCGACGCGACGGTGCAGTTGAAATGACCGTCGAAGGCGACGAAGACCGCGTCAAAGACTTCTTAGGCTGGGCTCAACATGGGCCCTCCAGCGCCCGCGTCGACAAAGTCGAAACCCGTTGGCGCGGTTATACAGGCGAGTTCGCCACCTTTCGCATTATCTATTAGGACCGAGCTTATTCTCCAAAGCATCGAGAGCGCGATCGACAGCATCGATGCTGCCATCGCCGGGAAGCCCATCGTCTCGCGCCTCACAAGCCTGCTTGAGCACCTGCGCCACCCATTCAATAACAGGCCGCTTTGCTCTTTTTGCAGCAGCTTCAATGGCCTCAAGCTCATCGGCCTCTATAGTGATGCGTAAATGCTTTTGCATAAGAACACCTAAGTGCCGTCCATAGGCAACTCGCGATACCCATGACCACAACTCATCTTTACCCGCCCATCGAACCCTACGATCAAGGCACGCTGGCCGTCGATGATTGGCATACACTTTACTACGAGCAGAGCGGCAATCCAAAGGGTAAAGCCGTTCTATTTATTCATGGCGGCCCCGGCGGTGGAACCGATGCCAATGCCCGTCGCTTTTTCGACCCCAAAGCCTATCGCATCATCCTGGTCGACCAGCGCGGCTGCGGACAAAGCACACCCCATGCATCCTTGCGCGACAATACCACCTGGCACTTGGTCCGTGATTTTGAACAGATTCGCCAGCACCTAAACATCGAACGCTGGCAACTCTTCGGGGGCTCGTGGGGCTCGGCGCTCGCACTGGCCTATGCGCAAACCCATCCAGAGGTGGTGAGCGAGCTTATCATCCGCGGTATTTTTTTGGTGCGCGAGCAGGAGCTGCATTGGTTTTATCAGCATGGCGCCAGCCAGCTATTCCCAGACGAATGGGAACAATTTATTGCGCCCATCCCAGAGCATGAACGCGACACGATGATCGAGACTTACTATCGTCAGCTTACCCATGACGATCCAGGCATCCAAACCAAGGCCGCCAAAGCCTGGACACGCTGGGAAGCAAGCACATTGCGACTACAACAAGACACAAACGCAATCACGAAGATGACGCAGACGAGTTATGCGCAGGCCTTTGCGCGTATTGAATGCCATTACTTTATCAACAAGGCCTTTTTCACATCCGAAAACCACCCCTTGGCTCGCATTGATCGCATTCGCCACATCCCCGGCACCATCGTGCAAGGGCGTTACGACGTGATATGCCCCATGCAAAGCGCCTGGGAACTGCATCGCGCCTGGCCGGAAGCAGACTTTCATATCATCCCCGGTGCAGGTCACTCAGCCTACGAGTCGGGCATTGCTCAGGCTCTGGTCAACGCAACCAATCGTGCACGCCCATGAATGCTTTTCTCAACGCCTGCCTCGGACAGCCCACACCTCACACGCCCATTTGGCTCATGCGACAAGCTGGGCGTTACCAGCCGGAGTATCGCGCATTACGCAAGAAACTTAGCTTTTTGGAACTCTGCAAAACCCCCGAGGTGGCGACGGAGGTCACGCTGCTTGCACAGCGGCAGTTAAACGCCGATGCAGCCATTATCTTTGCGGATATCCTACTCATCCTCGAACCCTTGGGCGCCGCCTTTGAATTCACCGAACATGCGGGGCCATGCATCCAGCAGCCCATTCGTTCGGCAGCAGATATCGAAACATTATCGAACTCCATCAACGCAACCGAATCTCTCGCCTTCGTGATGCAAGCCCTTCGTCTCACGGCCAAAGAGCTGCCCGCTGAGGTTGCGCTGATCGGTTTCGCTGGAGCCCCCTTTACCCTGGCCTCGTATCTGATCGAAGGGCAAAGCTCACGCCATTACGAAGCCACCAAAGCGCTCATGCGCCAGGATAAAGGGGTGTGGGATCTGCTCATGGGCAAGCTGGTCAATGCAACCATCGCCTATCTGCACGCACAAATCGAAGCTGGCGCTCAAGCCTTGCAGTTGTTCGACAGCTGGGTGGGCTGCCTCAGTCCAGAGGATTATCGGCAGTATGTGCAGCCCCATATGCGCGCGCTTTTCCAAGCACTGCCCGCACATGTTCCAACACTGCACTTTGCAACGGGCAATACCTCTCTTTATCCCCTGATGAAAGCAGCGGGTGGACATGTCATTGGCCTCGACTGGCGCGTCGATCTTGATCAAGCATGGCAACAATTGGGCTACGAAAATACGGCCGTGATGGGCAATCTCGATCCCACGCTGTTGAGCGCCCCGCCTGAAACCATGATCGCCGAAGCAACCCGCATCCTCGACAGCGCCAATGCGCGCCCCGGTCATATCTTCAACCTCGGCCATGGAGTAATGCCAAGTGCCAAGCCCGATCAAGTGCGCGCCCTGGTTGATTTTGTCCATCGCTACTCCGCCCAGCAACGCCAAGGATGAAAGCAGAGCAGCGCAAGGCACCCCGTCTTGCGATCATTGGCGGGGGCATCGCTGGCCTGATGGCGGCCTATCGCAGTCAAGCTCGCATACCGCAGGCCACCATCGATCTCTTTGAAGCCAGTCAACACCTAGGCGGCTGGATTCGCAGCGAACGCGTGGATGACTTCTTGGTCGAACATGGTCCCGAATCCATCGTCCGACACAACCCCATCATCGATGAACTCCTGCACGAGCTGGAGCTCGAGTCCGAGGTTATTACCACTCAAGCAGATAAGCGCGGCGCCTACGTTTTACACCGTGGTCAACTGCAACGTATCCCCACAGGCTTTTGGCTCCTAGGCCCAACTCAGTGGCGTGGACTGCTCACCTCGCCGTTGCTTAGCCCTTGGGGAAAGCTTGGACTGCTGCGTGATCTGTTTAAGCCTCTACCCGCCCTGCGTGAGACAACCAGCATCGCCGAACTCGTCCGCAGCCGCTTTGGTAATGAGCTCATGGACAACCTTGTCGAAGCGATGGTGGGCGGCATGTACGCGACCGATCCTGCGCAACTCAGCGTCGCCGCGCTCATGCCTCACATCGCCCACGCAATGCAGCAAAGCAAGAGCCTCCGCGCTGCACTGCATAGGTTGCAACAGCAACGTCAAAGTCAGGTCCAAGGCGCTCGTTACGGGCTGTTTATCAGCTTTCGCCACGGCCTCGAGACCCTCTGTCATGCCCTCGTGAAACAACTCGCAGGCGTTAACATCCATCTGAGTACCCGCATTCAATCGCTAACGCAGAGGCAAGATAAGCGATGGCAACTGCATGCTGCGAAGCACGATCACAACGGTGCCTATGATGCCCTCATCATTGCGCTGCCCTCACGACACATCGCAGCGCTGTTCAACGACATCAACCCAAGGCTAGCTACAGATTTAAATAGCATCGATCATGGATCCTGTGCTGCGGTCAGCCTTGGTTGGCAGCATAAGCAGGCCATCGACCATTCCCTTGACGCCTATGGGGTGCTGATCCCGGCAAAGGCAAAACGTCCTATGTTGGCGATGACATGGTCGAGCAGCAAATACGCTTTACGCGCGCCCGACGAGGGAGCCCTTATACGCATCTTTCTTGGCGGGCACCAGCGCGAGGATTACAGCAGCTGGGAAGATGCACGATTACGCGATTTAGCCTTGTGCGAATTGCAACACCTACTCCCTATCACCCAAGCGCCAGACCTTGTGCGCGTGCATCGCTTTAGCCGCGCAATGCCCCACTACGGTCTGAACCATCAGCGCATCGTGCAGCGTATCGATGCGCAATTACAGGGCTACGCGAATCTCGCCTGCGCCAACAATAGCTTTTACGGCGTGGGGATTCCGGAAACGTTGCAGGCAGCAACCAAGGCTGTGGAAAAAATCGCGGCGACATTAATTTGACATCGCTTAGCGAATCTGATCTAAGGGAAAAACGACACGATTAATAAGTTGTCGATAACCACTCCAGCCACAGAGGAAACTATGGCCGACTCGGTATGTTCGGTATGCAGCAACCATTTTGCAGTAACCTTTAGTTACCAGGTGCACGAGCACGATGATGGACGCTTTTCTCACTATTGTTCTCATGCCTGCTACGAACGCGCGCTATCCAACCGCAGCAACGAATGCGTTTGCTCCGTATGCAAAGCTGACTTCAAACTGGAATTTCCCTTTCAGGTCCAGGTGAATCGCGATGAGCGTTGGTACTTCTGCTCCACGAAGTGCCGTCAACACCATGCCGAAGAGTTGCGACAAAAAGCAACGCACACCGCAGCTTCGGATGACGCTAGCCCGGCGCGAGGGCCCAGACGTATTGCCGTTTTTAATCACAAAGGCGGCACCGGTAAAACCACCACCTCGGTTAACCTTGCCGCGGGCTTGGCGGAGCGGGGCGCGCGCGTTTTGCTTATCGACGCCGATGGTCAGGGCAATGTGGGCGCGTCCTTAGGCATCAATGGCGCCAAAAATCTCTACCACGTGCTTGTGGTAGGCGCTGATCCCAAAGACGTGGTGGTACCGGTGCGTGATAACCTCGATGTGATCACCTCGAACGAATTGCTGGCTTCGGCAGAGCTCTACCTCGCCAGTCGCCCCAATCGCGATAGCCGTCTGCGTGAACGCATGGGTCAGTGCGGCAGCCATTACGACGTTGTGGTTATCGACTGTGCCCCTGCGCTCTCACTGATGAATCAAAACGCCCTGGTCTATGCCGATAGCGTGATCATCCCCGTGTCCTGCGACTATCTCTCCTTGGTCGGAGTACGTCAGGTCATGCGTACGCTTAAGAATGTTCGCGAACTGTTACGCCATCCCATCAACTTGGTGGGTGTGTTGCCAACCTTTTACGACATCCGTAACAACATCTCGCGTGAGTCCATGGATGTGCTCAAACAGCACTTTGGCGAGCGCTGCCTGCCTCCCATTCGCGTCAACACCAAGCTCAAAGAGGCGCCTAGCGTCAAGCAAACCATCTTTGAGTATGCTGCCGAAAGCTACGGTGCGGCAGATTACCTGCATGTGGTGCAACACCTTGAGCAGCTATGGCAGCAGGAAAGTCAACCTGTCAGTGCCACGGTATCGCAGGCTGCAACAACCACATCGACGCAACGCCGCATGAGTGCGTAGGACCGTTATTAGTCTATTCATCTTAAGGAAGCCGCCTCCATGTCTCAGCAACACGACCGCCAAGAATCTCCAGAAACACTGCAAGGCATTTTCGATCGCGATGAAATCAACGACGTCCTGCGCGAAACCTTCTACCAAGAGCCCGACGAGACAAAAGATAAAAAAACCTCTCGCTCAACTAAGCGCTCGAAGGCCAAAAACAAAGCCAAGCCCAAAGCCGATCACTATGAGATTGTTTGCATCTCTCTGTATCGAGAGGACCTCGACTACCTTGATGCCTGCGTGGCCGAGCTCAAAGAACGCGGTCATCGGCGTGTGAGCAGAAGCTCGGTGGTGCGCACCGCACTGGAGCAGATGGAGTTGGACGAATTCAACAACACGCGGCCCTCAACCATTCAACGACTGGCTGAGCTGAAAAAGAAGCAGCAAAAAGCTTAAGTGTCTTTGGGTTTATCCACTGCATCGATATCAAAAAGATGTCCCATACGCGCAGCCTTGGTTTCCAGGTAAGAGCGATTGACTTGATTGGCAGGAATCACATGTTCTTGCCGTGCGCTCACATCGATGCCCAACTGCTTTAGTTTTTGCAACTTGTCGGGATTGTTGGTCATCAGCGCGATCGAATCCACACCCAAATCTCTGAGCATCTCCGCGGCAACATCATAGCTGCGCAGATCATCAGGGAAGCCTAGGGCGCGATTGGCATCGACTGTGTCCATGCCTTGCGACTGCAGAGCATAGGCGCGAATCTTGTTACCCAAACCAATCCCGCGTCCCTCCTGGCGCAGGTAAAGCAAGAGCCCTCGCCCCTCTTCAGCAATCCGGCGTAAGGCAAGATCAAGCTGCTCGCGGCAATCGCACTTGAGGGAATGAAACACCTCTCCCGTTAGGCACTCGCTATGGACGCGCGTGGGAAGAGGGTCCTCTGAGCTCAGTTCCCCTTGCCACAACGCACAGTGCTCTGCGCCATTGGCCAGCTCATTGTAAATGCAGAGGTTAAACTCACCGTATTCGGTAGGTAAGCAGGTGCTCGCGTAACGCTTAATCAAGGATGGCACAGCTTAGTTTTCACCCTGCAAATGCAGTAGCTCGGCTTGATGATGAGTGCGCAACGACGTGATCATCTCCTCCAGAGCGCCATCCATAAAGGCCGTCAGATTGTGGGCTGTCAGTTGGATACGATGATCGGTCACGCGATTTTGAGGAAAGTTGTAGGTGCGGATTTTTTCCGAGCGATCGCCACTTCCCACCATTCCGCGGCGTTCAGCGGATACCGCGTCGGCTTGCGCCTGCTGCTCTCGCTCTAGTAAGCGCGCGCGTAAGACCTTAAGGGCCTTGGCTTTATTTTTGATCTGCGAGCGCTCATCCTGGCAACGCACAATAATATTCGTGGGCTTATGCAAAATCTGAACGGCAGAGTTAGTAGTATTCACCCCCTGACCGCCCGGACCGCTAGCAGCCGCGATACTAATCTCGAGGTCCTCATCGCGGATATTCACATCTACGTCTTCAGCCTCTGGCAATACGGCAACGGTTGCAGTCGATGTGTGAATACGCCCCTGAGACTCGGTTGAAGGCACGCGCTGCACGCGATGCACACCACCCTCAAAGCGCAGCACGGAGTAGACGCGTTCGCCCTGAATCAGCATCGACACCTCCTTGATGCCACCTGCAGCCGCAGGACTCAAAGACAAAACCTCGACCTTCCACCGACGTTGCTCTGCGTAACGGCTGTACATGCGAAACAAATCACCAGCAAAAAGAGCGGCCTCTTCACCCCCTGTACCACTACGTACCTCGAGGATGGTATTGCGCTCGTCATTGGGATCTTTGGGCAGTAGAAGCACATTAATAGTGTGCTCAAGCTCGGTTAGCTGACTTTCGAGCTCGGGAATCTCCTCCGCGGCAAGCTCTTTGAGCTCAGGATCGGCAAGGGCCTCTTTGTCTTCGGCAAGGCGCTGCTCAAGCTGAAGATAATGATGAAAGGCCTCGCAAATAGGCTGCAACTCCACGCGTTCACGGTTGAAGGTGGTGTAGCGCTGCTGATCTTGCAACACATCGGGCTGACACAACAGCTCCTCCAGCTCTCGATAACGTGCAACGAGAGACTGGAGCTTTTCTTTGATCCGCATGCCCGTGGGTATCGGTGTCGACTAAGACGCGTTAAGCCTTAGGCTTTTGCCGCCTCACGTCGTCCGTACTTGCGACGGAAACGCTCCACACGGCCCGCTGCATCGACAAACTTTTGCTTACCGGTATAGAAAGGATGGCATGCAGAGCAGATATCGACGTTGAAGGACCCGATAGTGCTGCGGGTCTTTATGACGTTGCCACACGCGCATGTAATCGTTGCTTCTTTATATTCGGGGTGGATGCCTGCCTTCATCGGATATCTCTCCAAACGTAGGCGCCTAGTATAAGCACGCATATCCATCAGGCAACGCGTTTATTCTTTCGGTTGCCTTTATGTTGGCTAAACCCGGGCGTTTCTGCGAAAAGCGCGGCGGAGCCGTAAGACATACGTCGTCTAGTACTACGACCCGGACGCGCCTTCATGGGATCGACTACTCGCTCTTTTCAAAAATAAGAAAATGCGCCTCGCGCTGGAAGATACCGGCGATTTTCTTGGTCTCATGAATGGTGTGCACCAAACGCCATCCCTGCCCCGCATTCTCATTGAGCAATGAGGTCATTTGGTTTTCGTCGATACTACCGCCGATACAGCCCGTCATAAAAGGAACCACTTTATATTTTGTCATCTGATTTTCTCCTTAACTGTGTTTACGAACTAACATGAGGTGGGTCATCGCGACCCTGAAATACACCGCCCCGACAACGACTCAGACGTGCCTTAACCAATTTGCCACCCCCTACAAGTCCAAAGCGGCGCCAACACACGCTGGCATACACAGAGCAACTGGGCGTGAAGATGCACACCTTGGGCAGGCGTTTTGAGATAAGTCCGCGGTAAAACCAAACCATGAGCGCGGCAATATGCCCAAGGCCCCTATCCAACCAGCGCGCGAGTTTTTTCACTTCAGCAACGAGGCTGACCATAAGGGATGTACAGGAGGTTATCAGAGGTAGGCATGCATGAGCCAGGTGCTAATTCCACCCAGCATGGTAGCCGCCGAAACCCAAAAGATCCATTTTGATACGCGCTTGCTAATGATCTGACGATGTTGCTTGCGGTCCACCTCAACCTTGATTTCATGATCCGACTGGATGGGCATCAAGCGTGCGTGGGAAAGCTGAGCGCGGGCCTCCTCAAGCACCAAACGTTTATCTTCCTGCGCATGAGGAAAAAGCCCCGTCAACCAGGTCGAAATCTGATGCGGACTGATGCTTTCGTCACAGCTGCGCAAATAACTATGCAATGCCTCGCTCATATCACGGGCTGTTTGAAAACGCTGGTCGGGTTCTTTCTCAAGCGCCTTGGCGACGATCAACTCCAAAGCCATGGGCACGCCCTCAGCAAACTTGGAAGGCTTTGGCAGAGGCTCGGACATAATTGCCAGCATGGTTTTGCCATCGGAATCGCGTCGGTATAAACGCTGACCCGTCAGCATTTCCCAGAGAATTACCCCTACGCCCCAAACATCGGTGCGACGATCAACCTTAGCGGCCCGAAACTGTTCGGGCGCCACATAAGACAAATGCCCCTTCATCACTCCCGTTGCAGTCATGTGTAGTTTCCCGGCAGCAGAGGCGATGCCAAAGTCGAGAATCTGTACGTGACCATCGTAACGAATAAAGATATTGGCAGGCGCCACATCGCGATGCACCACATTGAGAGGTTGTCCGTCGGGGCCCAAAGCATCGTGCGCGGCATGCAAACCATCGGCAATCTCGGCAATGACGCGCGCTACAATCGCATAATAATGACTGCGATTTTCAGCAGTCGGAGGTGCCATGCGCAAGACCTGCATCACCCGAGAGAGAGACTCCCCCATCACATAATCCATGGCCAGGTAGTACGACTCGTCGACATGGCCAAAATCAAAGACAGGACACACATTGGGGTGATTAATGCACGCTGCGATGCGCGCCTCGTCGAGAAACATTTCAACAAATTCGGGCTTATTCGCCAGATGTGAGTGGATGCGCTTGAGGGCAACAAACTTTTCAAAGCCACCCGGCCCCACCACGCGCGCGAGGTAAACCGTCGCAAATCCTCCAGAAGCGAGTTGAAAGGCCAGCTCGTAACGCCCCAAACGCCGTGTAACCGAACACTGATAGGTCATCGAACGCTGACGTGACGCATCATCAGCCACTGCGGCCTGCTCCTCAGCCCCTATTTCTTGCTCAACACCTGCCTCTACCAAGAGCTCCTGCGAAGCTGATCCTTCATCAGCACAGGCCTCTGCAGACTTATCAAGAGGGGGAGCGATACGCACCCGTCGTGGCGGCGCAACCGTCTGCTTCTCGTGGGTTGAAAGTAGCGCTTCACCTTGATGAGACTCGGCTTGATCGGTCTGTGTATCGTAAAGGCCATTGCTCAGTTTAGGATGATCAACCGCCGTCGGAGGTTCACTCGGATACAAAGGCGAAACACCGGCCATCGCATAGGCTGAAGCTTGTGGATCGTTCATCGTTCGAAGCCCCGAAATAGACGCACTTGGTTGTTCGGATGCCAAGGACAAAGGAATCGAAGAAAGTGACCGAGACTGGGGTGGCGGAATTGATTCCATCATAATCCATCAACAATTATGCTAAAAATAGACATGCTTTATTCCAATGGTAGCGTACTTTTACTTATATTTGAAACAAATATGTCAACGCGCTCTTCTTTTCACTCCACAAGGCAACCCCATGCAGCTCTAAGGAATTATTAGGGACACTTGCTTGCTTTTGAAGATGCAGCGCGATGCGCAGTCGTTGAGCGCAACGTGATAGCGCCCCTCTTTTGCTAGAGGTGCTTTGCGTTCTTTCTGACGCCAGGTGTAAAGAAGAGAAGCACCTCGCATCAGCGTTCGGCACGTTTGGTCATCGCCAAGCTGATGTACCTGCTGCGGATCCGTAGTCGCCGAGGACTGGTGCCAGACGATAAGACGCGGCATTAGCTTAGCGCCTTGACCAGCATGTACCTGAACCTCTGCGTGCAAATCCTGCCACGCATCAAAACGTAGATTAAGCCTTACGTCTGGGCAGGTTGCTGAAGGCAACTCAGGCTCAGACGAATGGGACTTCGTTTTAGTGGGAGATGCAGGCGAAGATGAGGACTGACACGACGATGAACAAGCCTGCAATACACAGCTAAGTGCATACAACACAACCCAGCAGCAACGTCGATTAATCGTCGCTATCATGACCATCGTCCGCTTGGATGTCATATTTACGCATCAGCTTGCGAAAATATTTGCGGTCGATTTGGGCTTCGCGGGCAGCATGGGAAATATTGTTGTTGTTCTTACGCAACAAATGCTCGATGTACTCGCGCTCAAAGGAAGAGACCCACTGCTCCTTGGCATCTTTAAAGTTGATATCCAGCGATGGAAGCACGCCATCGGTAGAGCTTTTGAGAGAAAGAGCATCGCCATTTTTGGCCTCAGCCACATTGCTAAGCCGTCCCAAAGGCAAGGCCACATGCTCAGGCAAGTCCTGCAGCTCGATGGTATCCGACTCGGCAAAGCTCACCGCACGCTCGATAACATTGAGCAACTCGCGCACATTGCCGGGCCAATCGTAACGCATCAAGCACTCCATGCTTGGACGCGACATTCCCTGTACTTTGAGCTTCTTATCCCGGTCACGATTGAAATGACCGCCATTGAGAAAGTGCTTCACCAGTGCTGGAATGTCTTCTTTGCGTTCGCGCAGCGACGGCAAAACCAAACGCACCACACTGAGACGATAAAAGAGGTCCTCACGAAAACGCCCAGCTTTGACCTCTGCCTCTAAATCGCGGTTGGTCGCCGCGACCACACGCACATCCACCTTGATGGAGCGATTACTGCCCACGCGCTTGACCTCACGCTGCTCCAACACGCGCAGCAGTTTGGGCTGCAAATCGATCGCTAGCTCGCCCAGCTCGTCTAGAAAAACCGTTCCGCCATTCGCCATCTCAAAAACGCCTTGGCGGGTTGTAAGGGCACCGGTAAAAGCTCCCTTTTCGTGACCGAAGAGCTCGCTTTCGATGAGATTCTCGGGCACAGCGCCACAGTCAAAGACCATGAAAGCACCGTTGGAACGACGCGATTGCTGATGCAGCGTACGCGCCACAACCTCTTTTCCGGTGCCTGTCTCGCCACCGATAATGACCGTGGCATCGGTGGGGGCGATCTTCTCTAAGATCGCATAAATCTCGCGCATTTTTGCATCGCGCCCAATGAGCTCGCCGTAACGCTGCTTATCCGAGGGCACCACCCGCACTTTGCGGTCCACAGGCGCAAAACGAATGTCGGTCTTGCCTAAGGTAATGGTGTAATCCGGCAACAACCAAGCCTCGCGGACTCGCACGCGGTTAACAAAGGTGCCATTGGTCGAATCCAAGTCGCGCAGCATGTACTGATTGCCCTGCGTGAAGATGCGGCAATGATTGCGGCTCACCGTCTCATCATCGATAACTAAGTCATTATCCGCCGTTGCACCGATACTGATGATCTCTTTATCAAAGGTAAACTCTTTGATCTCATCTTCTCGTATGACCTGCAAACGGCAACTACGTAGCGTAATCGTCGCAGGTCGACCATCGATGTAGGTGATTTTTGTGGGCGATGGAGGTGCGATATCAGCGGATACAGATTCCATACGCCTTACATCATAGAGTTAGAGATTAACTGGGGTCAAGGGTCTCCATCGGACTTTGCCACTTTTTCATCCAAGGTGATCCACTTCAAACGGTCCGTGTGAATCTTCACCTGCTTCTTTTTGTACTGGTCAGTCACGAAAGCCTCTACGGAGGCTTTGCGCCTTTGACGCCACAGCTCCGAGCGAATCTCCTCCTGCGCAGCTTCGAGGGACTTGTGATAGGCGGGACGACGCCCTGTCAGTTTCACGATGCTCCAAAACTCGCCCACAGCGACGGGCTTGGACGTGATATCGCCGGGTGTCTTAAGCGAAAAAGCGGCCTTCGCTAAGGTCGTATCAACCGGCGCATCGGCCTTGTTACCAGGCTGACCCTTTTCGTCGAAATAACGCAGGTCACCCCCACGTAATTTCGTTTCGTTGTCGATGCTATGTTCACGCGCTGCCTCAGCAAAGGCGCCCACGTCAGACTCTTGAAGACGCTTGATCAACGTCACTGCCTTTGGTCTGGACTTAAGCAAGATGTGGTGCGCCCGCACCATCGCTGGACGATGATAGTCCTTTTGATGCTCCCGATAATAGGTCGCGATGGCATCGACAGAAATGCTTTCTTTAGAGATCTTGCGGTTAATATGCCCCTGAATCAGCGCCTGCACCGCGTGCTGCTTCACATTGTGCTGCACGTCGGGATCCTTGTCGTAGTCGCGCGATAGGGCCTCTTTAGCCAGCAGCTTGAAACGCATTCGCGTCTCGGCAAACGCCATCAAACGCTGCGGGTCCTGCCACAAGGCATGCATTGCCTCGGGTGCTTTAGCGACCTCATCCTCGATTTCCCCCACGGTCACCTTGATGCCCTTGCCCTCCAGTAACACCAAGTCTCGTCGTGCTTTATCCGAGAGCTCCAAAAGCCCGGTGTTCTTGGATGTGGCTGCACTTTCTTCAGCCAACACAGGCAAAGCAAAAACTGCGACGAGGCTCAGAAAAATCCCGAGATAATAAATTCTTCGACCCATGCTGCAGCGCATAAACCAGCGCGATAGCGCATGCAATCCTTACTGTGTCCCAGCCCAACGCAGGTGCTCCAAGAGACAGCGGGCAAGCGCATGCGGGTGGCTCCAATGAATCATATGCCCCGCGTTGGCGATCTCAGAACGTCGATGTTGCGCAATGGAGCTAAGGCGCTGGTCCTCGTCCTCGGAGCGAAAACCATGCTCAGCAAATACCGCAGTGGTCGGCACCTTAATGTTCGTGCAAAGAGAAGCGAAGAGCTCTGGCGAAAAAGCAATGGGCGAAAGAGTCTTATGCAAAGGATCAAAACGCCACACATAGCCACCACGCTCGTCACTGCGCACCGCTTGCTCGGCGAGTTGCACCCCCCACTGAGCGTCAAGAAAAGGATGCTGCTTTTTGAGCCGTGCATAGGCAGCTTCAATCGAGGGCATCGACGAATGACCCGCATCGCGAGCCTTCGCCGCTCCCTGCAGCCAACGATCGACGCGCGTGGCTGGCATTAATGTAGGTCGACGAAAAGGCCCCAACCCTTCGATCAAGACCAAGCTTTGGATATGTGCAGCATGGGTGCCTGCATACATAGCGCTGGCGGTGCTTCCCATGGAGTGCCCCACGAGATGCAGAGGCTCTTCATCGAGCTGCGGCATCAATGCAGCCAGGTCAGCGATATAGTCGGTAAAGTAATAGTAACCACCCGCACCGACCCAGTCGCTTTTGCCATGTCCACGCCAGTCCCAAGCCATCACGCGATAACCCGCCTCAGCGAGCAAGAGTGCAACGCGTTGCCAACTCCAGCCGATATCTAAAAAGCCGTGGCCGAGCGCAACAGTGCCCAGAGATTGGGTGGACTGGGCGGGCTCCCATATCCAGAGATGATAACGCAGCCCATTGGCACAGTAGTATCGGCTTTGGGGGCTCATGATAAAAAGCGACGCGGATCAACAACGCGAGCCTCGGCAGGCAATCGACCTTCAAGCAAGCAGTGCCTGATGAGCTGAGCGGTGCGCGGCGCCCACAAGATACCATTGCGAAAATGGCCACTGGCAAACCACAAACCATCAAACGCTCCAGGGCCGATCAGAGGTTTGTTATCCGGAGTACCCGGGCGAAAGTTGCTCCAGTAGTCGACGACCTTGCACTCCGCCAGCGCAGGCGCGAGCCTCTCTGCCAACGATAGGATACGGCGCATGCCCGCAACGGTCACACCGCGGCGAAAGCCCACACGCTCATGCGTTGAACCGCAAAGCATGCGTCCATCGGTACGGGTCGCGACATATCCGCCAGCACCAAAGAGCAAATGGCGCAAGAGGGGCGGACGGCGATCGCAAACCACAATCTGCCCGCGCACAGGCTGAATAAGATCAGCCGGCAAGGAGACGCCCGCGATACTGCCGGTCCAACTTCCCGCTGCCACAATGACATGCTTAGCGGGCAACTCTTCTCCCTCAAGCTGAACCCCCATCACCTTGCCCTGCGCGACGCTCAACCCACGTACCGTCACCCCATCGCGAAAGCGCGCTCCCGCATGAGCTGCTGCAATGGACAAAGCGCGCAAGAGTCGTTGCGGATCGAGCTGGGCCTCACGCGGACAATGCAATGCCGCAATCACTTCCGGGTGAATCGCCGGCTCGAGTTCACGGGCAGCATTACCCGACAGGCAATGCGCCTCGCCATCATGCTCGCTCAGTCGATGAGCATGCTGCTCCAATGCCACTCGCTCGGCTTCATTATAAGCAACGCGCAACGCACCGCAGCGTCTCAGCCCGATATCAAGACCGTGCTCCTCGCTGAACACACGCGCCCAATCAACATACAACTCGCGACTTTGGCGGGTCAGCGACAGGGTGCTCTGTTCATGATCGGCCTCAATCTCCGGAGCCAACATACCGGCAGCAGCAGTCGAGGCCTCAGCGCCCGGCACGCTGCGTTCCAACACCAGGGGACTCAAGCCGTGACGCGCCAACTCAAAGGCCACAGCGCAACCCATTACACCGCCGCCAACAATCACAATCTCTTCCGCTTGCGCCATAGACTCACGCGCTCCCCTTTACCCGATTGGAAGGCTCAGGTATGGATGGCGCATCATGACCGCGCAAACCCAGACGCTCAGCACCTCTTGGCAAGGCCTATTGCAGCAGATCATGCAAGACTCAGCGCAGCATGCGCGCTGGCTGAATACCCTGAGCCTACTCGAGCACATCGGCAGTCGTAAAATCATCAAGGCCCTCGACTCCAACCAGCTCACCCTTCCTTTGCTCAGCCACATCAGCGAGGAGACAAGGCATGCGTTGATGTTCAAGCAATTTGCCGAGCGTGTCGCCCCAGGGCTCTGTCCCACCTACGACGCCCAGCACTTGCTTTGCGGTCGACAGGCGCGTGATTACATCGCCGATTTAGACAACGATACGGCAGCACATCTTGCCGGTCAGGGTCATAGCGACCCATTGCTTTGTTACCTCTGCGTCACCCTGCTTGTCGAAGAGCGCGCGACCGAGATTTACGCCCTCTACGACCACCTGTTGAGCCGAAGCAATGCGCCCATTCGTTTGCGGGCAATCCTCAACGAAGAGGAAAAGCACCTGGACGACATGCACGCGCATTTTGACATGCTGCGCTTCTCCTGGCGCGATCACGCTGAGGCCTTGCGGGCGATCGAAACGCGACACTTTGCGCAATGGACAGACGCCCTGAGTGCTGAACTCAAGGCGTCCTAATAACCATCAGCGCTTTAGGGGTTCAATAATAATTCCAGTCGCGATTCTCGATGCACCACCGACGAGCATCAAGAAGCGCAGAGCTTGCCTTAACGCTGCCCTCTTTTTCTTCCTTTGTGGGAGAAAATCTCTTGCATGAAGCATCCATTTCAAAAGCAAGAAATTTGGACGCCTCCTTAGAAGCTATGAAAGTTGCACGTGCACTATTGAAACATCTACGCTCAAGGTTTACAAATACACCCTTTGTAGAAGACAGAACTCCTATCAATAAAGATCCAGAGAAAATAGGACTTCCGCCGTCACCTTTACCAATACAAGATTTCAAATCATTGATTTCCATATATGATTGCTGAGCATTTTCAGAACTTTTTATTATGGCATAACCAGGATCGATAGGAGAGCGAACTCTATCACGATAGAAAAAACTTTCATCTGTCGACTCTCTATATCCCAATAAATCATGCTCATTAACAGAGGTATAGCTTGATTCATCTTTCCATCTGATCATGCCTAGACCCAGAAGTTGCTGCTCATCGACTGGAACCTGTGCAGGACTAACAACACTAACTTCCGCAAGACCATGCCTAACCACAGCTATATTCTTGGCACTTAAGTCTGGACTTAAGAGATCCACTAGGTTTGGATCATCCTCTAGCAACTTAGAGTCTCGAACTAAAAAAGCAGGATCGTCAAGGATAAAACCCGATTTATTATCAACCCTATTCTCTAATGGTATCTTGATTGAACCTGTCCTAGGGTACATTACAGACAAAACTAATGAACCATTGTTCTGAGCAGTGACAAGATCTTGCTCTGACCGAATCTTTGCCGCTTCCTTAAAATCTTCTAACAACGTTATATGGGCAGAAGTAACACAACTATCAGGCGATATAAGAGTACACTGACCTAGAAAAAAAGTTTTCTTCGCTTTCAGGTTCTGTACGATTATGTATCCCACTGGGTTATGTCCAGTTACTAGTTCACCGCTGTCGATCTTTTCATTGCTTGGACCATTCGCCTCCGTCGCACATCCAACAAAAACAGAGAGACAAAACAAAACAGCAATTATTCGTCTAAACAACATGATTAAGACTCCTTGGTTAGCTTATATTTAGTGCATTTTATTTACACGAGAATCATCCCCTATCACAAGAAAAACATATCTGCAAATCAGACAGCTCAAACGCAAAGCACGGTTAAATTTAGTTGGTCAGCGCCTTCGCTCAGAGGGACGAAACCAGGCACATTAAGGACACATCACAGCAACGGAGCGAGAAGAGCAACATCGAGTCGCTTAAGAGGTGGACTCGCATCCGCGCTGCATTAGGGTGGGCTCCATGCGCACGCGTTACCTTGCCCCCTTTGCGTCGGGAGGCGCGACTCCGATGGACACCGCCACCGCTAGCCGATTGCTAAGCATCGCGCTGGAGCAAGGCGGTGACGCGGCCGATTTGTTTTTTGAATACTGCGCATCGGCCAGTTTCTCCTACGACGAGGGCATTCTTAAAGGTTCGGGTAGAGCCGTATCCAGTGGCCTGGGCATCCGCGTCCAAAAAGGCGACGCCACCGGCTACGCCTATGTCGAAGAACTGTCGCTCGAAGCCATGACCCAAGCCGCCAAGACAGCCGCACGCATCGCCGCCAGTGGACAAACCCATCCCCCCCTAGCACTCAACAGCGCCACCCTTCCCCAGCGCTATCCCATCCGCGAACTGTCCCTCGATGTCGACGGCAGCCTCAAAAAGCAACTGCTCGAGCGCGCCGATCGCGCGGCACGCGCAGCCGACCCACGCATCATCCGCGTCGATGCCTCCATTAGTGAGGAAGTGCGGGAGGTGTTAATCGCCAACAGCCGCGGCGTTTGGGCCAGCGATAGCCAACCTCTTATACGCTTCGGCGTACGCGTCATCGCCGAAGACAAAGGTCAACGCCAATCTGGCTCCTCTGGGGGTGGCGGCCGCTGCGGTCTTGAGTACTTCGACACACATAGCCCCGAAGAGCATGCTCTGGAAGCCGTACGCCAAGCCCTCACCATGCTGGACGCACGCGAGGCGCCTGCAGGCGAAATGGAAGTGGTCCTTGCCGCCGGCGACAGCGGCATCTTGCTGCACGAAGCGGTGGGCCATGGTCTCGAAGCGGACTTCAATCGCAAGCAAACCAGCAACTACACAGACTGCATCGGCAAACAGGTGGCTAGCGAACTATGCACCGTTGTCGACGATGCGGCGCTCGACTTTGGCCGCGGTAGCATCAACGTCGATGACGAGGGCAACATTCCCAAGCAAGCCTTGCTCATCGAGCAGGGGATCTTGCGTGGCTACATGCAAGACCAGCATTCGGCAGCCTTCTTTGGCACCACTCCAACGGGCAATGGCAGACGCGAGAGCTTTCGCCATCCCCCCATGCCGCGCATGACCAACACCTTATTGCAGGCAGGCTCGGATGCGCCGGAGGACATCATCAAAAGCGTGCAGCGCGGTGTTTACGCCAAGAAATTCGGCGGCGGCCAAGTCGATATCAGCAACGGCGATTTTGTGTTCTCGCTCACCGAGGGCTACCTCATCGAAGAGGGCAAACTCACCGCGCCTCTCAAGGGTGTCAACCTCATCGGCAACGGCCCCGAGGTCATGCGCCAAGTCAGCATGCTGGGTCACGACCTCGAAATCTCCGATGGCATCTGGACCTGCGGCAAAGACGGCCAGTCGGTGCCCGTGGGCGTAGGCTGTCCAACCATGAAAATCGCGGCCATGACCGTAGGCGGAACACAACTATGAGCACACAGGATCTCTCCCAACTTCTCGAACGCGGCGATCGCCTGGTGGCAGAGGCCCTTAAACAGGGTGCCAACGTCGCCGAAGCGACCTTGCAGGCAGGCTCAGAGCTCTCCGCCAAGGTGCGCATGGGCAACCCCGAGCTGGTCACCGAGGCGGGCTCTCAGGCGGCAGGTCTGCGGGTCATGCGCGACCAGCGCGTGGCGGTAGTGCACAGCAATGATCTAAGCACACAGGGCATGCAGCGATTGGTCGAAGACGCCATCGACCTCTTGCGGTTTTCAGAACCCGACGAATACGCAGGCCCACCGG
>CAYWAT010000026.1:0-6801 GCA_964456305.1 uncultured Polyangiales bacterium
AGATGCGGAAAACATGCTCGTCTCGTGCAGATTCAATTGTGGTATCGGAGGCCATGTCGAATGAGCAAACATGAAAGATAGATAAGTTTTGCCTGAGCTCATAGGTTGTTTTGACTTGTCGAAGCCCAGGCAACCCAAGTGCAGGTTAGAGGCGTCGCAGGACTTTGACGGTGCTGTTCTTTTTGACGGTCACGCTGGCGCGGTACATTTTCCCGTCTTTGGTTTTGAAGCCGATTTTGTGCGAGCCCGCCCGCACTTTCAGCGACGAAATGGGGGTGTTGCGGCCGGTGTCGCGACCGTCGATGAAGATGCGGCTTTGGGGAATGGTATTGATAACCAGGACGCCGTAATCTGTTTTGGCGGGTGCAGCGGCGGCTTTTTTCTCGGCCTCTTCCTTCTTCTTGCGGGCTGCGGCGCGCTTTCGCCGTGCTCGACGCGCCCGTTGCTTGCTGCTTTCCCTGTCGTCTTCCTCGTCGGTCTTAGCGTTGCTTTCCTCGTCGGGTGTCTCTTCAGCGTCGAACTCGCCTTCCGCTTCCAATGCCGCCAAATCTTTGCCCACAGGCAACTCGCCATCCT
Source organism: uncultured Polyangiales bacterium (assembly GCA_964456305.1). Taxonomy (GTDB): domain Bacteria; phylum Myxococcota_A; class Polyangia; order Polyangiales; family CAYWAT01; genus CAYWAT01. The sequence continues at coordinate 577 of CAYWAT010000026.1, forward strand.
CGGCTTCACTCGCTGCCATGCCCGTATCCAGATTAGGATCTGCCTGCGCGGCTGGAGACTCTCCTTCAGGGGGACCGGTCGAGCCACTGGCAACCAAGGTGAGCTCCATCACCATCACGGTGTCTTCTTCGACTTTGACGCTGCGGGTGATGGGCTTGTAACCCTCGGCGTGAAGGGCGATGAGGCGTTCGCCAGCCTCTAAGCCCTCGACTTTGATGGGCGTGCGACCACGGGGGATCCCGTCGATATAAACCGAGGCGCCCACGGAAGGGGTCGTGCGAATATCGAGAATGCTGGTGCCACTACTGCGTGCGATCAGCCACACGCCTACAAGCCCAATCGTAAGCAGAGCGACCGCCGCAACGGCGAGCCAAGTCAGTCGCCGGGCACGGTTGCGGGCGCTGTTGACGGTGACGAATGTGGCCATCTGGCCGCGTGGAAAACGAAAGGTAGAGGCACGGGCGCGTAGGGCTGCGATGGCTTTGTTGGCCTCTTTTTTGGCGACCTCAGATGCCGGTGGATTGCTCGGTGCCTGGGGTGGCTCGGTGCTTAAGGGTCTAGCTGGCGGCGGCGTTGTGTGCTTGACGACAACGGCGGCCTCTTTGGGCGGAGCCGATATGACCACTGCGGCTGGTGCAGGTGTTGGTGTTGCCTTTGCGCTGCCAGGTGGCGATGATGAGGTCTCGCCCTCAGAGGACGATTCCTCCAAATCAAAGGGCGATGGACTCACCACGGTTTGCGCGCCCTGCAGGCTACCGCCCTCACCGTCGTTAATGGTTGCTGTAGTGGCGTTAACCGACTCGCCTACGGCAAGTGCCGCTAAGTTGTCGAGCATGTTTTCGGGTGGTACCTGCTCTGTGGTCGACTCGCTGCTTTCACGACCCGATTGCGTGGTGCGCAGTGCGAAGGAAGAGGAAACCTGGCTTGGCGACTCGTCGTCGTTGATGTTGGCGCATCCCATCTGACCATCGTTAGCGATGCTTTCGATAACCTTTGACTCGGTATGCTCTGCGGTTGGCTCGAGAAGAGGGCGCTTGATTTCGTTTGTTGGTCGGTCTGAGCTGCGGCCAGGGGTGACAGGCTCGGCCGTATCGGGTGCTTCGTTGATGACGGTGGCATCGGTGCTGACCCGCTTGACTTTAGCCTGGGATACGTGTGCGCCATGGCTCTCGTCGGTGGCTTCGGAAGCAGCACGGGTGTGCGGCTCCGCATCAAAGTCCTCCGGCGAAGGAATAATCAGCTGCTTGGAACTCACGCGTGGACGTGCCCCGGGCGGTGGCGTGAGCTGAGCGTATGAATCCAAGCGCTCTTTTTCTTCTTTCATCTCGTCTTGGAAGGCGCTGCGCATCCACTCGGAAAGGCCCGAGGCATTAAAAGGCGGCTGATGGCTAGCGATGAAATGCTGTAACGCGAGCTGCATCTCTGCTGCGCTTTGGTAACGCTCGTCACGGTCGCGCGAGAGGGCTTTCTTGACCACCGTTGCCAGCTCGGCGGGAAGCTCCGGCACGATTTCTTCGAGGGGCTTGACGTTGGCTTTGGCCACCATTTCCAGGGTTGCCAAGTCGCTGTCACAAAGGAATAAGCGATCGCAGGCGATCATCTCGTAAAGACAGGTGCCTACCGCAAAAAGGTCGGAGCGATGGTCGATCACTTTGCCTCGCACCTGCTCCGGGCTCATGTAACCGAACTTGCCTTTGAGCACGCCAGCTTCGGTGCGGGTGTTGCGCGACGCAGCGCGTGCGATGCCGAAGTCGATGAGCTTAACCTGACCGTCGTAGTCCACCAAAATGTTCTGCGGCGATACATCGCGATGAATCACGTTGAGCGACTTGCCATCGCGGTCGCACTTGGTGTGTGCATACCCCAGCGCTACGCACATTTTCGACGCAACCCAGGCTGCCATCACTGGAGGCATGCGTTTGCGCAGTCGGCGAAAACGATTGATGATCTGGAGCAGGTCCTTGCCCCAGACAAACTCCATAGCGATGAAGTACGAGTCGCTGATTTTGCCCAGCTCGTAGATGGGGACAATGTTGGCGTGGCTCAAGTGGCCGGCAATTTTCGCCTCATCGATGAACATATCGACGAAATCTTGGTCCTCAGCCATGGATGGCAGGATGCGTTTGATCGCGATGAACTTCTCGAAGCCCTCAATGCCAAAGGATTTGGCCAGATACAGCTCGGCCATGCCGCCTACAGCGATGCGCTCGAGCAGCAAATACTTCCCGAAGGGAGCGACCTGCCGTGCAGATTGCTCTTTGGTTGCTTTGCTTCCTTGTTTGGAACCTTGTTTTGCGTCGGCGGGGTGGCGCGCGGCCTGCATGCTTAAACCTCGGGACAGCGCCTCTTAGAAGGCGAGAGCTGGCAATGAACAGAAAACACGTCTTCCCATCGTATCATAGAAGGTGAACAAATATGTACACCCTAGATCGCTCTCACTTCACTCTGATCCTGGTTTTCGTCCGGTCCTCACGATGCGTGCGAGCGAAGCGAGCGCCTGCGGAAGCAGGGCAGCAGAGTGCGGCGGAGCCGGAGCTCTACGTATCTTTAATACGCCTTCGTCGCTGTGGTTCGGGCGCACTCAGGCTCAAAGCAAATTGAGCGCGATCTAGATCGAGCTTTCGCTTTGCTCTGAGCTTTGGCTCTCGTTAAGACTGGGCAGCCCATGCGCGAGTCTTCTTCTCAGAATGCACTAAAGGCCATCAATGCAGGTGAGTTGCTTCCTTATTACCTCTGTGTGGGCGATGAAGAGGTCATGGCTCAGCGCATTCGCAAAGCCTTGGAAGTGCATTTTCCCGAGTCGTGGCAAATCGAAAAGGTACATGCTGCCAGCGTAACGGCCGATGCGGTGCTGCAATCAGCCTGCACCATGCCTTTGCTTGGCGGCAAACGTCTAATTGTGGTGATGCATGCCGACGCCTGGAGTGCCGAGCATTGGCAACGCATTGCGAGTTATTGCGCTCAACCTTCGCCAAGTGCTGTACTGGTGCTCTTTGCGCAGCGTTTGGATGCACGTAGTCGCATCGTTAAAGTGGCCAAGGCTGCGCAGGCCTGGATTGAGCTATCAACACCCAAAGGTGTGGGATTAGCGCGTTGGTTGCGCGACGAGGTTAGCGCACAGGGAGGAACCATTGACCGCGATGCCCTCGAACTGCTTATCGCAACTGTGGGCGCAGACACCCTGGCCTTGTCGCAGGCCGTGACGCAATGCCAGTTATATAATGAGGCTGCCGGTGAACCCTCGCTGCGCATTAACAAAAGCCTCCTGCATCACTGCATCGCTGGCCTGCCCATGGAAAACATCTGGCATCTGCTCGATGCGGTGAGTCAGCGCGACACTTCAGACGCTCTTAGAGTAGCGATGACGTTGATGGCATCACGGGAATCCGCCTTTGGTATGTTGGCGATGCTAATCCGTCAGGTGCGTTTGTTGGCGCGCTTTGATGCGGCCATGGCAGATGGCAAAAATGCAAGCGAAGCGGCCAAAAAATCGGGTGTGCCTCCCTTTAAGGCCAAGCTCTTTGCCCAGTGGACGCGAGGTATTGGGCGTGACAGATACGCGTATATGTTGGCCGTTCTGCTTCAGCTTGAACGCAGCTTGCGCTCCAGTCGCGTTCCCACAGAGGCCTTGGTGAGCCAGGCGCTGTTCGAGCTTTGTACCTTGCCCGAGAAATCTACCGTGTCTGGGATTTAGTGATGATCGAACTTAAGCGTGCAACAGACCCATCCTGGGTGGATGTGGCGATGAGTGATGTCGATGCCTTTTTGCTGGATCATGCCTCCTGTGAGCGTAAGGCCTCGGCCACAGGACTGTCTCTGGTGTGTCGTTATCCCGACAGGCAAGAAATGATCGACCCCTTGATCGCTTTTGCGCGTGAGGAACTTGAGCATTTTCATCGAGTGGTGCGACTTGTCATCGCGCGCGGCCTCCAATTACTGCCCGATACCAAAGATGTTTATGTGGGGCATTTGCAATCCTGGGCCCGCAAGCATGGTGACGCGCGCTTGCTCGATCAATTGCTTGTGTGTGGCGTGATAGAAGCACGTGGCTGCGAGCGTTTTGCCCTGCTCGCGCAAGCTCTGCCAGAGGGCGAGCTAAAAACGCTTTATGATGAGCTATGGCGTGCCGAGGCCAAGCACCACACTCTCTTCTTACGACTGGCCAAACTCTATTTTGCCGCTGATGAGCTAGAGTCCCGCCTTGAATCGCTGCTGCAGCATGAAGCGGATGTTATCAAAACCCTGCCCGCACGTGCTGCGTTGCACTGATCTTCCGAAGCCGCATTTAGGTAGGCAAGAGCGACGTGCCTAAGCAGGTGCTGTCATCCTATCTTCAACGCTACGCGGTAGCGAATGCCGAAGGGTGGCCCATATCGCGAGGAACCTTTGAGCATGTGCTGATAGTGCCCGTCTGCGATGAGCGCTGCACCTTGCTTGACCTCGTGAAACGTACGCGTCCTTGGGGACCCCTGTTGATCATTGCTGTGGTTAATGCATCGGCATCGCGGGAGTCGGCCTTGCGTGCCAGGCACCGGCAGTGGATCGACGCGCACTGTGACCTGGGCAAGGCGCAGTTGCTGCCAGGTGAGCCGCCTCGTTGGCATATTACCCTCCCTGATGGGACCACGTTTCTAATCGTGGACCACAGCACCTCGCCTTGGGTGTTCCCCGATACGCAGGGGGTCGGTTTGGCTCGACGCATCGGTGCGGATATCGCTGCCCACCTGTGCCAGCAGGGCATTGTGCGCACGCCATGGCTGGCAACCACAGATATGGATGCGCGTTTGCCCAGAGACTACTGGCAAGCGTTGCATGCGGATACCCAGGAAAGAGCAGTGATCGCCAAGATTTTTCGCTTTTGGCATGCCGCTCTGACAGTGGAAGCGACTCCTGCAGTGATTGAAGCGGGACGTCATTACGAGATTTTCCTCCGCTACTTCACCTTAGGTCTGCATTGGGCAGGCTCGCCTTATGCCTTTCCAACCTTAGGCAGCTGTATGGCTGTGCACCTTCGCGCGTATGCCCAAGTGCGCGGTTTTCCTAAATTGCGAGCGGGCGAAGACTTCTACATGTTGATGAAGCTCGCGAAAATCGGTGCGATTCATTATTCGCGCAGTGCACCTGTGCTTTTGGCTCATCGTCAGTCCAACAGAACTCCCTTTGGCACCGGACGCGCACTCGAGCAGCGACTGCATCAACGCTTAGACACACACTCTCTGCCCGATCCACGGATTTTTGGCTGGTTGAAGCAGTGGCAACAGGCATTACCTTACTTTGCCGCTCAGTCGGATTGCTTTGATGTGCATGATTGGCTGCAACGAAATTACCCTCAGCAGGTTGCTGCATCGCTTGCTCAATTGTTATCCAGCATGGGTTTTGCCCAACGTTTACAGGGCCTGCACCGTGATGGTTCTACGCTTTCGGTCAAACAACGACGCTTGGGAGAGTGGTTCGATGGCTTTTATGCCCGTCGTTTTATTCTCCACATTCAGCGGACGCTAGGTCTTGAGATACCGTGGATCAATGCTTTGAGGCTTGCTCACTTTGTTCCCTCTGCTCCCGGTCTAGCTTGTGATTCCCATGGACTAAAAAAATGGCAAATGCTTTTAGCTACCCATGAGAGAGAGCAAATTACAGATCAACACTGTGGTTTGTGCTGTCACACTTTTTCTCAGCAGACTGAACATACGAGCAGTTTTGTGTAAAATAAAATAAATATTGTATTTATAAACTGCTTTTAACAATCTACTTGCACACTTATATTGTGCATTTAAATCACATCGTTTTTTCGTTTCACGAATCTATTGAATGGAATACATTCGCGATCAATAAATCAAAGAGACCCATTCAACTCGTTAAGACAAATGCTTTCCGACACCTCATTCCAGCACATCCAGCAGCAGTTCCCCGATGGTATGAGCGTCCAGCAAATTATCGAAATTTTTGCAGCTCAGGGCGATCGTCTAAGCGAAGCCACCTTTCGAAAATATGTACAGTTAGGGTTGTTGCCCCGCAGCAAACGCGTTGGGCGCAAAGGTAAGCAGCGCGGATCACAAGGGCTGTATCCGGTGAGTGCGGTGCATCAAATTCGTCGCATCCGTGGTCTGATGGCCCAAGGCATGACGATTGATGAAATTCAACAAGACGTATTTTTCTTACGTACAGATATTGAAGATTTAAGGATGCAGTTAGAAAAATACGTCTTGTTGAATTTCATCAATCGTC
>CAYWAT010000026.1:6811-25142 GCA_964456305.1 uncultured Polyangiales bacterium
TTAAGGATGCAGTTAGAACGTGTTCAAGATGCCATATCAATGGCAGTTAATAAACGTAAAGAGCACGATGTTATTGATCAAAAAGTCACAAAAAAAATCTCCAAAATCAGAAAAATAAGCACTGAAATTATGTCCATGCTCGAAACTGTTGAGCAAGATCTTTCGATTCAATCGCGTTTGAATCGCGCTTTTGTATAAAACCAGAAAAAACCGGGAAGACCATGACACAGCCAGAACAATCCGCGATACATTCACTCAGCGAAGAACTCAACGATGCCTTTGATAATTCGGAAGAACCTTCTTCACCTGCGATCAAGCGAGTCCGTAAACGGAGTCGTAGTCACAGTCGTGCGCGAACCATTTCGATTCGTCGTCTGAGCAAGGCAGAGCTTGATCGTGGACGCAGCTTGTATCCTGAAATCGACTATTGGAAACCGAAAACACGTTCCGAATGTCTTTCCATGGAACGCCCCTGTCCTTTTGTGTCTTGCAAATACCATTTATACATCGATGTTCATCCCGTACGCGGTTCGATCAAAATCAATTTCCCAGATCTAGAAATATGGGAAATGAATGAGACCTGTGCCTTGGATGTTGCCGATCGCGGCGGTATAACACTCGAAGAAGTTGGCGAGATTATGAACCTGACGCGAGAGCGTGTGCGTCAGGTGGAGACCGTCGGTTTATCAAAGCTGCAGGAGTTTCGTAAAACAGATCACTTACGTGATTATGTTCAAACAGAGTCGGCTTAAATGCCGATGCTGGCTTCGAACATCACGTTGCCAAAAACACCTTGTCTGAAGGAGAAGGCATCGTCTTCTGCATCAACAAAGCTCCATCCCCACTCGGTGCCGATTGACAAGGCTGGGCTGAGGAAAGCGCGAATGCCCAAGCCCAAGTTCATGCCACCAAAAAATGAACTGTCGTCACTGCCTGCAAACTCAATGCTGCCTAAGTTGACCCAGCCCGTGGCATAAAGTGCCCCCTCAGGGCGACTTAGTAGATCAAAACTCACCATAGGGCTTAAGCCGAAGAACTTGGCACCATCGTCAGCGACTGTTGAAAAGTCGAGACCAAGTCCGACGAAAAGCTTGTTGTCGAGTAAGCGTACACCAGGTGTTACAATGGGGATGGTTAGACCAAAGGGTGAATTAGGGCTGAGTTCGAGCAAATTGGCTACATCCACGCGCCCTTGCATGGCCAGTCTGATGCTACTACCGCCACCGCTGCTTGGTGTTGATGCGGAAGCGGATGCGCTGGCTTCTTCTGCCAGGCTGTTAGAACTTAGGGTAAGCAGGATGCTCAAGGTGATGACTAGGGTGATTAGAAAAGATTTGTGCATGATCGATGCTCCTTAGACAAAAAGGTGAGATAACAAGAGCTTGGTTAGACACCGCGATGCCTGTTTTCGTCTCAAAAATCCATTTTTTGCGTGCTTTTTTTCTTAGCGTCTGGACGCTGGGTAGCTTGGTCGTTGCGTCTTGGGTTTGCGGGGGCGCGGCCTATGCTCAAAAAACTCCGCCTGCCTCACTGCGCTTTGGCATTACCTTTTGGGTTGCATCTCAAGATGACAGTCCAGTGGTTTCAAAGGCTTGGCTGGAGTCGCAGCGGCGTATCGCCAATCGTATTTTTCGTCCAACCGGAGTGCAATTTGAGACGGCGTCTATTCGAAGGTTGGCTGATAAGCATAGGCAGATGCACAGTCGCCGTGATCGTCATCAGTTGGGCAAGTATGTCGAGCCGGGGACCATCCATTGCTTTGTGGTTGATTTTTTACGCGATGTGGACGAGCCCGAACGCCGGCGTATGGGCGTGCATTGGCACGCTAAGGGTTTAGCCAAACCTGCTCATTTTGTGATTTTGGCGAAGTATGCTGGCGATAGTGTGTTGGCGCATGAGCTCGGGCATTTTATGGGCAATCGTCGACATAGCAGCACGCCTGGGAATATTATGAGTTATCATCGTGGTGATATGCCCCCCTTCTTCGATGCCTCGCAGAAAAAGCGCATCAAAGCAGCAGCGCGTGACTATCAACGTCAAGGAGAGCTTTCCCCTTGGCCTCCCGTAACTTCACAGGAGCAGAAATGATTCCTCATGATGAACCTTCCCAGTGGCAGGTGCGCGTGTTTTATGATGGCGACTGTCCTTTGTGCGCACGTGAGATTCGCATGCTGGCAAAGCGGGATCGCAAGCATCGACGTATTTGGTTCACGAACATCGCCGATTCTGCCTTTGACGCGCAGGCGCTGGGTAAAACTCAAGATGAGCTGATGGCGCAGATTCACGGCTGGACACGTGATGGTGAATGGATCGATCGCGTTGAGGTGTTTCGACGCCTTTACGATGCTGTCGGTCTGGGGTGGCTTGTGGGAATCACGCGTTTGCCCGGCATTTCGCATGCTGCGGAATGGGGCTACGACGTCTTTGCGCGTAACCGCTTGCGTTGGACCGGTAGGCAGTAGCAGTCATTAGAGTCTCCTGAGACTGCGCTTGATTGGCCCTGCGGTCGAGGTCATGGTCGATGCCATCATGTCCACCACTACTCAGTCCACGCCAGCCATCACTCTCTATGACCTCCCAGTAAAACCTCAGGATACGCGCTGGGAATCCTATTCTCCTTATGTGCTCAAGGTTAGTCGCGCCTTGCGTCTACTCAAACTGCCCTATGTCATTGAGGGGCTCGATTTTAGCAAAGTCAAACAATACAATCCCGTTGGGCAGTTGCCGGTGCTGCGTATGGACGACGCTTTGATTCCAGATTCAACTCGAATCTTAAGGCGCATCAATGGTCTTACACGGGATGGTTTGATACGCGGCCTGGACGCTACTGCTGCGGCCGAAGCGTGGCTGTGGGAGGAGCTGGGCGATACGACCTTGTACCCCTTTTGCCTTGCTGCGCGTTGGCGAGAAGATGATGCCTGGGCGAATCTCCGTCGTATTGTCTTTGGTGAGGTGCCCGCACCCTTGCGCGGCGTGATTGCTGGATCGGTGCGGCGGAAGGTACTCAAGAACCTCGTCATGCGCGACTTCACGCGTGCTGGACTCGAAGCCTGTCGTGCTCGTTTTAGCCAAACGCTCGATGATTTAGAAGTACGGTCGCCCCAACAGGCCTTTTGGATGGGAAGTGACCTGCCTAGTGTGGCCGACTTGGGACTCTTTGCATCGCTGCATGCCCTGCGTTTACCCCTTGCGCCTTGGTATGCCACCGAGATTCAGAATCGCCCCAAGCTCTCCGCCTGGCTTGATCGAGTTGAGGCTGCGACTGCACAGCATATTATGCCTGACTCTCAAGCCAAAGCTGCATAGTCACGATTCTGCCTCAGGCAGTGATGCAAACAGCCTATGCAGGCGTTGTTCAGGGTCGGGGGCATCGAAGACATAACGCTGCACGGCCAGGGCTGCTGCGCCTTCTCGGATAATTGCTGCGCTGTTCTTTGCTGTAATGCCCCCTAGGGCGACTACTGGCAGCGAGCTTTGCCGAGCGATGGCACCAAAGGCGGCAAGACCAAGAGCAGGGTTTTTGCCGGGCACATCGCCAACGGGACTAAGCAGGGCATAGTCTGCGCCTGATTCTGCAGCGCGTCTCAGACCTGCTTGATCGTGACGCGAGGCTCCGATCATCCATGCGGAGGGTAAAAGGCGACGTGCTTCTTCGATGGGAAATCCAGTTTCGGGCAGCTGCACGCCATTGGCTTCGACCGCAAGTGCCAGGTCGACCCGCTCATTGATCAGCAGAGTTCCATGTTTGGGGATACGATCGCGCAATTGCCGTGCCCATTGCCACTGCTCTTGCGTAGAGCTGTCTTTGGCGCGCAGTTGAATCGCAAGGTGATAAGGCTTTGCCTCCTCGATAAGCTGAGGGATTAGCGTCAGTGCATGAGGATGGCGCGCCGGATCCACAATAAGCATCAAACGAAAGCGGGTTGTGGTTGGAAGCATGCTGTACTATGCGGTTGCTCGTGAGTGATACCAAGAAGCGTGTGGGAGTGATTGGGGGGAGCGGCTTGTATGCCATGGAGGCGTTTGAACGCGTCACTGAGCATGACGTTGAGACTCCCCTGGGTAAACCTTCGGCTCCTATTGTAGAGGGCGTTCTCGGCAATACCCGCTTCTTTTTTCTGCCGCGACATGGGTTGGGCCATCGTTTGCCGCCGCATCGCATTAATTACCGCGCTAACATATTGGCACTCAAACATCTAGGTGTGGAACAAGTCGTGAGCATCTCTGCGGTGGGTTCCATGCAGGAGCATATCCGGCCCGGAGATATTGTCTTGGTCGACCAGTTTATTGATCGCACCCATGGACGTAGCCAGACCTTCTTTGAAGATATCGACGCTGTGGCGCACGTTGAGTTTGCCGAGCCCATCGATGCTCAGCTAGCGCAGCATTTGCATGCGTCCGCGCAAGCTATCGATTGTCCAGTTCACGCGCGTGGTACCTACCTGTGCATTCAGGGTCCGCAGTTTTCTACGCGGGCGGAGTCCCTGCTTTACCGCAGTTGGAATGTGGACGTGATCGGCATGACCAATATGACCGAGGCACGTTTAGCGCGCGAAGCCGAGCTTCCTTACGCCACCATGGCGATTGCTACCGACTATGACTGTTGGCGTAGTGCGGAGGAGGCCGTCACGGTCGAGTCGGTGCTTGCGGTATTGCAGCAAGGCATTCACAAAGCGCAGCGCATTCTAATCAAAAGTGCAGAGGCTTTTCCTGATGTGGCCGCTTCACCAGCTATATCAGCACTGTCACGTGCGTTGTTGACGCCCGTCGATCAGCTTCCCGAGCAGGCAATGCGTACGCTAAAGCCTTTGTTTCAACCTTACCTCGAAGGAAAAAGCGCATGACTGATAATACAATGCTCGTCGTGGGCTCGGTTGCCTTTGACACGATTCGCAACCCTTTTGGTATTTATGAACGTGTATTAGGAGGCGCTGCGACCTACGCTTGTTTGGCTGCTTCCTATCACGCTCCCACTCAACTTGTAGCCGTTGTAGGGCGCGATTTTGATGATGCTTCCGTTAATTTGCTGCGACGTCATCGGGTCGATCTGCAAGGCCTTGAGGTAGCTGAGGGCAGGACCTTTTTCTGGGACGGTGAATATAGTGACGATCTCAATCGACGTCAGACCCTGGCAGTGGAACTAAACGTCTTCGAACACTTTCGTCCTAAGCTACCGGAGTCTTATCGCGATAGTCGTCATGTGTTGTTAGCCAATATCGATCCCTCATTGCAGCTCGAGGTTTTGGAGCAGGTCCGTGACCCCCAGTTGGTCGTCACAGACACCATGAATATCTGGATTGAGAATAAGCGCGATGTTTTGTTACAAGTACTAGCGCGTACAGATATTCTCATCCTCAATGAGGAAGAGGGACGTCAGCTTACCGGAGCTTACCCGATCATGCAGGTGGCGCGTCAGTTACGTGCCTTAGGTCCTCGTATCGTGGTGGTGAAGCAAGGCGAATATGGTGCTCTGCTCTATACCGATGACACCATGTTTATGGTGCCTGCATACCCTCTGGAGCAAATCAAAGATCCTACCGGTGCGGGTGACAGCTTTGCCGGGGCATTTCTTGCGCATCTGGTGACGCAAGATGCACAGGATATTGCCACGCTCAAACATGCGGTGCTTTATGGTTCGGCTTTGGCCTCTTTTTGTGTCGAAGAAGTTTCTGTACAGCGTCTTACGGAGTTGGATGCTCACGCTATCGAAACCCGCATCAATCGGCTTGTCCAGCTGGCAACGATTTAGGGCCATGAGACTTAGATGTTAGAAGGCTTTGCGGCAAGCTGATCGTAAAAGTGCTGCCTTTTTGATGGCCTTCAGAGTGTGCCTGTAGTTTACCGCCAAGATTACGGATGATAGCGGAGACCACATAAAGCCCAAGTCCCGTCCCGCGACGCGCGCGTACACGTTCGTGTGGTACCCGGTAAAAGCGCTGGAAGATGCGTTTGCAGTAGCGAGGGTCGATGCCAATGCCCTCATCGCGCAGGGTAATCACGACGCGATGCGAAGGGTCGCATTGTGCTTTGAAGGTCACACGATGCGGTGGGTCGGAGTATTTGATCGCATTGTCGATTAAATTCTTGATGACGATTTCTAGTGAAGCTGCATCGGAATAGATTTCTAGGGTTGGGTCAATGTGGTTATGCATTTCGTCGGCGCTTATTTTGTGACGCTTGCAAATCAAATCGATGCAGCGCTGCACTAACTCCTGTAAGCGCACAGGTTTCTTACTTGGAACGGGGGCGCCATATTCAACACGAGTGGCCTCTAAAATGGCATCAATGAGTGTGTTGAGGCGCTCGACATCGTCCAGCATCATTCCATGCAAACGTTGTTGTTGAGTGGCATCAAGATGATGTCGGTCGAGGGTTTCGAGACACAGGCGAATGGCTGCGAGCGGACTTTTGAGCTCGTGCGTGACGGAGTCGATGAAGCTGGTTTGTCGGCGTACCTCGAGAATTTCACGGGCGAGGAAAATCGAAAAAAGCACCAACACCGCAATAATCGTGACCAGGGAAACAATACCGCCCACAAGCAGCCAGGTGTTTTCGACGTAGTGCTTGGTTAGCGTGAAGTTGTTAACGATGACGTAAATCCAGGCGACAAGCAGACCCACGCTGAGCGCCACCGTAACCGAGCTGAGCACAATAGGGGTCGAAAGCGATGAACCTACTCGTTTACGGTGCATGTCGATTGACTGTGTGGCAAAGCTCATGTAAAGCAAGGGGCTATGGCCCGCGTTACCGTCGAAGATTGTCTCGAGCACCAAGAAAATCGTTTCGCTCTAGTCGTTTTAGCTGCTCGGCGAGCACGGCAGATCATGCAAGGGTCGCAAAAGCTTACGCATAGCAAGAATCGCGAGGCGGTTTCAGCGCTACGCGAGATCGCTGATCAGAAAATCTATTTCACGCGCAATGTACGCGAAGTCGTCGAAGAATTCATCGTTGACACGCGCAACGCCGACATTCGCTAGTTCCTGTTTTCAAAATCCTGAGCGAAAGACCATGCCTCATAAACCTCTAAAGGGGTTTGATAAGGTAATGAGGCAGCGCTCAAGTATCTTCATTGAAGAGACTTAAAAGAGCAAAGAGAACTCCGGGAGATGCAAGATCGGCGTGAGGGAGATAAAAATAGGGCGGCGTTGCGCTCTTCGCAGATAAAACCTTGGCTCAGGCTTTTTGCTGCTAGGGCTTTAATAACGACAGCAGCATTAGCGGTTTTTGGTGCCTCGCTTGCGTTGCCTGCGATCCATGGCGTCGTCGAGGACAGCATCGGTGTCGGATTTGAAAAGGACTACTATCGAGGGTTTACCTGTCTATTGCTTGGGTGGACATTTCCTACAGCATGGTTAGCAAATCCCATTTTCTTCCTTACACTTATTCTTTTTCTTTGCGGATTTTACCGTGTTTCTCTAGGTGGTTTTACGCTTGCTGTGATTCTAGCGTTGAGTTCTTATGTACTGGTTTTGAAAGCTGTAAGGCTTCCTTTAGACGAAGCTGGAGCGCAAGAGCTTATCGTCACTCATTTGGGCATTGCTTTTTACCTTTGGCTGCTCAGTTTGCTAATTCCTGCTGTGTATTGCGTACATGTCATTTGGCGAAGAAAGAAATTAGCTTCTCTCCAGTGAGCACGGAAAGCGATAACTCTTAGCTCGCAGCTGCCGTGACTGCTTCGCTTGCGGCAGCTTTCGCTTGAGCTTGCTGCTGCTCACCCTCTTCGACGGGTAGGGTGTGCTCGCAGTTGACGCATTTGAAAACGGGATTGCGTTTGCCACCGGCACGCACCATTAGCTGGGAGTTGCATTTGGGGCATTCATGTTTGATGGGTTTTTGCCATAAGCGGAATTCGCAGGGCTGTTCGCTGTTGTAGTTGGTGCAGCCATAAAATGGGCGTCCTCGTCCTTTGGCGCGCACCTCGATGATATCGCCGGTTTTGCATGCCGGGCATTTGATTCCCAAGGGGATGGGCATGGCGTTTTTGCACTTGGGATAAGCAGAGCAGCCTAGGAACCACCCATTGCGGCCTTGGCGTTTCATCATCGCCGAGCCGCATTTATCGCATTTGTAGTCGGTGATTTCGGGGAGTATTTCTTCTTCCCCCTCTGCTGGAATGTTGCGAGTGTACTTGCACTCTGGATAGTTCATGCAGCCAATAAAAATCCCGTTGCGTCCCCAGCGCTTGGCGAGCGTTCCCTTGCATTCAGGACAGGGTTCATCGAGAGGTTCGGGATCTGGCCACCATTTATTTTTATCTTCGAGGCTTTTTTCGATTTGAGATTGCAGACGCTCGTGAAATGGCGCCAAGATATCGAGGCGTTTGCCGCGGGCTTCGGCGATGGCGTCGAGGTCATCCTCAAGCTTGCGGGTAAAGCCGATATCTGCGAGGTCAAAGTGATCCTGCACCAGCTTGTCGATCACCAAGCAGCCCAGGGGTGAAGGGACCAGTTTGTTATCGCGTTTTTGCACGTAGTCGCGCGCCTGTACTTTGCTGATGATCTCGGCGTAGGTGCTGGGGCGACCGATGCCTTCTTCTTCGAGCTTTTTAACCAGGCTTGCTTCGTTGAAGTAAGGAGGCGGCTCGGTTTGCTTATAATGGAACTGAGCGCCGGGAGGGATGACCAGCGATAGGGACTGACCTTCTGTAAGGGCGGGCAGTTCATCGGTATCCGAGGCCGACTCTTCGCGCTCTTGGGCGCTGGCTTCTTCGCCGGCAAGCTCCTCCTGTAAACTGGCGCCATAGACTGCACGCCAACCGGGAAAGGTGAGGACACTGCCGCTCACGCGCAGACCGTAAGAATTGCTCTGATGCTTGCCTTCGATCTCGGCCGTGGTGCGGTCGTAGCGTGCGGGTACCATTTGGCAGGCGATGAAGCGATCCCAAATGAGCTTGTAAAGCTTGTATTGATCGGGCTTGAGCACCGATTGCACCTGGTGAGGAGGTAGGTCGATACGTGTAGGTCTGATGGCTTCGTGGGCGTCTTGGACGTTTTGCTTTTTGCCCGACTTAAAGACGTTGGGTTTATCGGGAAGCGCGTCTTTGCCATAGGTTTCGGCGATGTAGCTGCGACATTCCTGAATGGCGTCATTGGACAAGCGGGTGCTGTCGGTACGCATGTAAGTGATGAGGCCCACGGTTTCGGCCGATTTGCCTCGGCCCAGCTGCACGCCTTCATATAGCGACTGGGCGACGCTCATGGCGCGCTTGGGTGCGAGTCCGACGCGGTTGGCAGCGTCCTGCTGCAGCTTGGAGGTGGTGTAGGGGGCAGGAGCGCGACGCTTTTGCTCGCGCTTGGTAACTTTATCGACCCGGTATTCGGCCTGTTGCAAGTCGCGCACATAGCGACTGGCGTCTTCTTCGCTGGTGGCTGCAGGTTTGGACGCAACCCGCGGTAGTTTTTCGCCGTTAACCTGCACCAGGTTTGCCATGAAAGGGCGGCTTTTATCACCTCGCAGAGAAGCCTCGACCAGCCAATAGTCTTCGGACTTAAAGGCTTCGATCTGTCGATGCCGGTCAACGATGATGCGCAACGCGGGGGTTTGGACTCGACCTGCTGACAAGCCAAAGGTGAGCTTTTTCCACAATAGGCTCGAAAGGGGATAACCGCCAATGCGGTCGAGTACGCGGCGGGTGCGCTGAGCTTCGTATAGGTGCGTGTCCAGCTCACGTGGCTCTGCAATGCCAGCTTTGACGCCCTTTTTGGTGATCTCGTTGAAGAGCACCCGCTTGATACCGGCCTTTTTATTGGCGCTGCGCGCGACCTCGGCCAGGTGCCATGCGATGGCTTCCCCTTCGCGGTCGGGGTCGGTGGCGAGAAGCACCTCGTCGGACTTTTTGACCAAGTCGCGAATGGTCTTGATTAATTCGCCCTTCCCTTTTTCTTCTAAGAACTCGTAGCTCTCTTGAAAGCCGTTGGGGATATCGACACCACCGCGTTTGGGTAGATCCTTGATGTGACCTTTAGAGGCAATGACGGCAAAATCCTTACCGAGGTACTTTTGAATGGTCTTTGCTTTTGCAGGGGATTCAACGATAACGAGGGACTTCGCCATGACAATTAGCTTCAGTATGCACTAAGGGGGAGCGTTTGGGTAGGAGGCCGTTCGCACGTAGCGCCCTCCCGGGACCTCTGCAATATGGCCATGAACGCATAGGGTTACAAGAATTTGGTGCACGCGGGCGATCGGAAAGCCCGAAAGTGCTGCCAAGGTATCGGGATCGCGAGCCTCCGCGCTAAGCAGCTGCCAAAGCTTTAGACTCTGTGCATCTCCATGTAGTTCCGCGGGGATTTCTGCTTCAGTAGACATCGTGCTTGAGGTCGAGCGTTTCTGCAGCGCTAAGGATTGAGGTGCGATGGGCAAGGCTTTCATGACCTCTTGCGCACTGACGCAGAGGCGTGCGCCTTGCTGCAACCAGCTAAGGCTACCGTTGCCGCGCGGATCCCAAGGCGCCGCAGGCACTACAAGCAAGGGGCGATGCAAGCGCTTGGCATGCGCAGCGGTGGTCCAGGCTCCCGACTTGAAAGGGGCTTGCACCACCACAACCGCATTGGCCATGGCTGCGATGAGGCGATTGCGTGCCAGAAAGTGCCAACTCTGACGTGGTAGGTCGTCATCGTATTCGCATATCAGTGTCCCTTGATGATCGAGAATGCGTCTGAAAAGAGCGCTGTGTCTGCTGGGGTAGGCGCGTTTGAAGCCGGTGGCGAGGACGGCGACCGTATGCCCCTCGACGCTTAATGCACCCTGGTGAGCTGCGGCATCGATGCCATGAGCACCTCCTGAAATCACCACGCAGCCCTGCTGGGCGAGGTCCTGCGCGAGCGCATGAGTGAACTCCATCGCCATCGTGTCCGCACGTCGGGTGCCCACAATCGCCACCGTGGGTTGGTGTTGTGGCAGTTGTCCCACCACTCGTAGCTGAGAAGGAGACTGACTGAGCTCATCCGCCCATGCGGGCCATGCTGCAGATTGAGGGGTGCATCGTTGTACGGGGTGAGGGTCGACAAAATATGAGGCCACCTTCACATATCGTCCCCATGCAGCCGTTGTTGCGCACAATCGAATCGCCGTGGGTTGGCTTGGCAATGCTTGCGCTGGTGCTCGTGGCGCTGGCCACCCACCGTGTGTTGCGCTGGCGGGACCGCTATATCCGGCGGCGTATCGCCCGTGCTGCCTTTGATGGTCAGCGTGATGCACGCCAGGTTTTGCGGCGTTCGGGTTATACGATTGAGGACAGCGAGGTGCAGGCTGCGTGGACCATTGAGGTCAATGGCCAGTCGCAGCGTATGGGCCTGCGAGCCGACTATCTACTGCATGATGCTCAGGGCAAACGTTACGTCGCCGAGGTGAAGACCGGTCGTCTGGTGCCCAGCCTACGTCATGGAGCGACCCGGCGTCAGTTGCTCGAGTATCGCCTCGCCTTTGCAGTGGAGGGAGTGCTCTTGGTGGATATGGCGCGCCAGCGGATCGACTGCGTGGTCTTTCCTTTGTTACCTCGGCCCAGCACGAGAACACGCTGGGGGGGGCGAGCACTATGGAGCCTGTTGATGATTGGTGTGGGGATGGTTCTGGCACAATTTCTCATTGATGATTCATTGCATTAATGAAGATCTGTGTTTTCTGTTGCGTTAGAGTTGGCCTGAAGGGGAGATACCTATGTGTGGCATTGTTGGTTATATCGGTCAGGAAGCCTGTGCACCCTTGCTTCTCGATGCACTCAAGCGTTTGGAATATCGCGGGTACGATTCGGCAGGACTTGCTGTGCACGATGGGACGCAGGTGCATGCGCGCCGTGCCGTGGGCAAGCTGCGCAATCTTGACGCCATCTTGCAGCAGGAGCCTTTAAAAGGATCGGTGGGCATCGGTCATACCCGCTGGGCAACCCATGGCGGACCTTCGGAGATCAATGCGCACCCCCATACCGCGGGTCCCGTGGCGGTGGTGCATAACGGTATCATCGAAAACCACCTGCAGCTGCGCGCCGAGCTGGAGGGGCGTGGGTGTCAGATTGTCAGCGACACCGACACCGAGATTGTGGCTCATCTCATCGCCGAGAATGTAAACGCCGGTCAAAGTTTGCAGCAGGCTGTGGCCAAGGCACTAGGACGCGTGCATGGGGCCTTTGCGATTGCGGTGGTGTCACAGGCCGATCCTAGCTGCTTGGTGATTGCCAAGAATGCCTCGCCTCTCGTGATTGGTCTTGGAGAGCAGGAGATGTTCTGCGCCAGCGATATCCCGGCGATTCTGCCTTACACCCAGCGCATGATCTTCCTCGACGACGGCGAGATTGCTACGCTGCAGCAAAACGAAGTTCGCGTCGAGACTCTCGAAGGTCAGCTTGTGGATAAGTCCATCGAGCAGATCCACTGGTCGCCGGTGATGGCCGAAAAGGCGGGGTACAAGCACTTCATGCTCAAGGAGATCATGGAGCAGCCTCGCTCTATCGAAGACACCTTGCGCGGTCGTATCGATCGCGAGAACGGCCACATCCACAGTCACGAAATCGGTCTGGATACCGCTACCGTCAAGTGGATCAAACGCGTGGTGCTCTTGGCCTGCGGAACCAGCTATCACGCTAGTTTGGCTGGACGTCATTTCATTGAGAACCTTACGGGCCTGCCTACGCATGTGGAGCTGGCTAGTGAGTTTCGTGAGCGCAACATGATTGTCTGTGAGGGCGATCTCATCATCGCGGTGAGCCAATCCGGGGAGACCATCGATACGTTGTCAGCGGCGCGTTCGGCTCAGTCGCAGGGCGCCAAGGTGCTTGCCTTGGTCAATGTGGTGGGCAGCGCCATCGCGCGCTTGGCTGATGCAACCTTTTATACGCATGCAGGGCCTGAGATTGGCGTCGCGTCGACCAAGTGCTTCACCACCCAGCTGGTCAACTTGCTGATGCTGGCGATTTATTTGGGGCGTGAGCGTGAGGTGCTTAAGCAGGACGATGCCGGTCGGCTCATCGAAGGCTTGGCGCGCATTCCGCAACATATGGGGGATGTGCTTGTGAGTACGCGGCAGCTGGTTGCCAACATTGCGCGCCGTCATCTGGATGCCCGTGATGTGCTCTACCTGGGCCGCGGTCTGAACTACCCCATCGCTCTTGAAGGGGCGCTCAAGCTCAAGGAGATCTCTTATCTACACGCAGAGGGCTATGCCGCTGGGGAGATGAAGCACGGTCCCATCGCGCTGATCGACGACACGGTGCCGGTGATTGTGATCGTCCCCAAGGATAACAGTCATGCTCGCACGATGAGCAACCTCCAAGAGGCGCAGGCGCGTGGCGCGCGCATCATCGCCATCGCCAACGAAAATGACGCGCTGCTTGATGCGAGCAAAGTGGAGGTGATCGAAATCCCAGAGGTCGATCCCCTGCTGCATCCCTTCCTCACGGTGTTGCCCTTGCAGCTCTACGCCTATTACACCGCGGATTTCAAAGGCACCGATGTGGATCAGCCGCGTAACCTGGCTAAGACCGTTACGGTGGAGTAGTGCCAAAGGCTACCGTTGCGTTAGACCGCTCTCGATTTGCTTTGAGCCTGAGCGCGCCCGGACCGCAGGAACGATAATGTATAGAGAGATTCTATGGGTGTTCTACGTTGGAGGTTCCACTGTCACTACGCGCTACTACCCGCGTTGCGGGCGTTCTTAATGGAAGGCGTCTTATGGGTGCCAAGTGCTGCTACTCACTCCGTGAGCGCTCCCGTTGGTCGCACGCAGCACACAGAGTCTGGCGTTTGACAGGCATCGTTGCGGTGATTGGCGTAGCGCATGGAATCGAATGCGTTGCAGTAACTAGGGTGATTAGCAGCGAAAGCCAGGATCAGAGTGAAGTATGGGCGGTCTAGACGCAGCTATTCCGAAGCCCAGCGCCATTGCAGCCGACCACGCGCGAGCGAGGCAGCAGCAGCTCACCAAGCCGCCAGGAAGTTTAGGGCGCCTTGAGCGTTTGGCGGTTGAGCTCGCAGCTATCCAGGACAATCCCAGACCCAGCAGTCGACCGGCCGCTGCCTTGGTTTTTGCAGCGGATCATCCTGTCGCTGGACGGGGCGTAAGCGCGTACCCGCAAGAGGTTACCGCCGCGATGGTGCACACCATGCTCAAAGGAGGTGCGGCAGTGCACGTGCTTTGTCGTACCTTGGGGATGCCTCTTACCTTGGTCGATGTGGGGGTTGCCCACCCATACACCTTGCCAACCTCGACCTGGGTGCAGCATCTGCGTCACCCTGTGGCCGATGCAGAGGAGGGGGATATCGTTGTCGCCGATGCGATGCCTGAGGCGGTGGCGCAGGCTGCCCTAGAAGCTGGGCATAAGGCGGTGGCGGCTTTGGCGGAATCGACCCGTGTGGTGGTGCTGGCCGAAATGGGCATCGCGAATACCACCTTGGCGTCTGCAATCACGGCGCAATTGCTTGATGCGCCCGTCGAACAAGTCGTAGGTGCTGGTACGGGTCTCAACAGCGCGCAGCGACAGCACAAACAGCAGTGTGTGCAGCAAGCGCTTACGCGTGTGCGTTCATCTGCTGATGCGGCCGATCCTTGGCAGGTGCTCTGTGCGTTGGGAGGACGTGAGATTGCTGCCTTGGTGGGGGCAGCGTTACAGGCAGCGCAGCGGCGCATCGCGGTCCTGGTCGATGGCTTTATCGTCAGTGCGGCAATGTTGCTGGCCACACGGCTCTACCCCCAGCTGCGTCCCTACCTGATTTTTGCGCATCGTTCGCAAGAGCCGGGGCATGCCTTGATATTGCATGCCCTCGAGGCGCAGCCCCTGCTCGATTTGGAGCTGCGCCTGGGCGAAGGCAGCGGCGCGCTTAGCGCAATGCCCCTGCTCGACCTTGCCTGCGCCTTGCACAACGGCATGAGCACCTTCGCCGAAGCCGCGGTGCCTGAGGGTTGAAGATAAACCTCAATCATCCAGCGGTGGCCATGCTTGGCGTGGATCGAGTGCGTTGCGCTCCAAGCGTTCCAGTACTTCTTGCACCCGGTTGCGCTGAGTGTTCTCGCGTTTTGCCTTGCTCACGAAGACGCTCCAGCTGCGCTGTTTGCCTGGGCTGAGTGTGTCCCAGGTTGCTGCGGCTTCGGGGTGACTGTTGAGAGCTTCTCGGAGCATCTTGGGAATCTCTACATGGTTGGGGGCGTCGAGCCTAAAGCGTACGCATACTGCATCTCCCACGCTTTTGGCGATGTCGCGCATCAGTCCTTTTGCAACGATGAGAAAGTGCGCAGCGCCCTTGGCCGGGTTCAGAGCAAGACGGATGGGCTGTCCTTCGAGTTCCCCAACGATTCTATAGCGTGCGGTCTTTTTGAGGCCCATCTGGTGGCGCAGTGCCTCAGGCAGATAGACCACGTGGTAAAGCAGCGCCCCTTTGGCATTGTTGCCCATATACCGCGTCTCGATAGTGCCCTGGAAACGGTAGTGAAATGTCTCTGTCGGCATGTTGCGTTATAGCAACCAGAATTCTTCACCTACGAGGGGTAACGAAGGCAAGTCCTCGAACCCGGGGCTATTGTTCCAAACCGAAGAGTATGGTATAAAATGCTCGCATCGCTTAAGACGCTTTTATTAAAATACATCTAACTTACGGAGCTTATTAATGAAGATTAAGTTTAGCCTATCCTTTTTATTAATTATGTTGTTGGTTGCATGTTCTGCCGAATCTAGCTCTCAATATGATGAGAAATCATCGCAGAGCACCATGAAAGGTGTGTTTGATGCATTTATCCACAATGTTTATACACAAGAGGGATTTAGCCGCGAAGTCGAGTGCAAGGTAAAAGATGAAGCTATCGCGAAAATTTATATAGAAGACGACGACCATGATAATGCCTACATCGGAATTGCAAAATACAATAAGGCGGGTGTTCTTGAGGTTTACAGATCTGAACCCAATCGAGCTTTGGTACATAACTTATATGCATCCAACGACGATCCTAAAGTACGGACTTATGAAGCGAAAGGAGATCGTGGAGGCGACCGTACACTCGTCGTTGAAGGCATTGTAAAAGAGAATGAAAATGAGACTAATATTGAAATTCAGCGCGGAGAAAATGATGAGATTGGAACTGAGATTGGGAGTATTCGCGTTGAGTTAATAAATGCTGAAGATGCAACAAAAGCAAAGAGAATCATTCTCTACCGCAGCAAGGACACGACAGGGGACTCTTTCTTAACTATTGGTCCTTGCACATAAAACTGAACCAGATTCTTTTCTCTTTTCTTCATTTGGGTTGAAGTATTATCGCGAAGTGAATTTCCTCCTTTTCGGTGGACTTCCTTTACCAGGTGTCCACCAAAATCGGGGTGGTTCAGGTTAATGCAAGCGTTCCTCTGGTCTTGACAGCGGGGCAATCATGCGCATCGTAGCGTCGCTTTGGTTCCACACAGAGGTTTAAGCGCATGACCGAGACGAGCTCACAAAAACGCACGCATACCTTTCAGGCTGAAGTCAGCGAAGTCCTGAATCTGGTTATTAACTCGTTATATAGCAACAAAGAGGTTTTCTTACGCGAGCTCGTATCGAATGCCGCCGATGCTATCGACAAGCTGCGTTTTCGCGCCATCAGCGAGCCCGAACTCGTAGGCAGCGACGAACAGCTCAAGATTCAGCTTATCCCCGATGCGCAACACAACACCCTCAGCATTTGGGATAATGGCGTGGGCATGACAGCCGACGAGCTCGCCGAAAACCTGGGCACCATTGCCCGCTCAGGTTCGCGGGGCTTTATCGAAAAGATCAAAGAAGCGCAGCAAAGCGGCAGCAGTGATTTGCAGCTTATCGGTCAGTTTGGTGTGGGTTTCTACAGCGCCTATCTGGTGGCTAGCAAAGTCGAAGTCATCAGCCTCGCGGCAGGCGAACGCCAGGCCCATCGCTGGGTCTCTGAAGCCAAAGATACCTTTACAATTGAGCCAACGTCGCGCGCGACCCACGGCACCACGCTGATACTACATCTCAACGAGGACGCGAAGCAGTACCTCGAAGAAGGGGTGCTGCGTCACTTGGTGGGGCGTTATTCCGACTACCTGTCGCATCCCATCGAACTACAGGTGACGCGGGAAGAGGACGAAGGCGAGGCCAAACAACATGAGACCCGATTCGAAGTCGTCAACCAGGGCAAGGCTCTGTGGCAGCAGCCCACACGCGAGCTCGAGGCCGAGCAACTCAACGCCTTTTATAAGCACCTCGCCCACGACTGGGAAGACCCCTTAGCCTATCGGCATTTCAAAGTAGAGGGCACCCAAGAGTTTGCCGGGCTTTTGTTTGTGCCCAAGCGGCCGCCTTTTGACCTCTTTGCACCCGAGGCCAAACACGGTGTGCGTCTGCATGTGAAGCGTGTCTTTGTGATGGACGATTGCGAAGAGCTCCTGCCCAAATGGCTGCGCTTCTTGCGCGGGTTGGTGGACTCCGAGGATTTACCTCTCAATGTCTCACGTGAGATGCTGCAGGACTCGGCAGCCATCCGTGTGATGCGCAAGCAGGTGATCAAGCAGGCCTTGGAGTTATTTGCTGAAATCGCTGACAAGAGGCCCGAGGATTACGCCGAGTTTTGGCAAAACTTCGGCAGCGTGATCAAAGAAGGACTGCACTTTGAACCCGATGCCAAGGCGAAGATTCTACCTTTACTGCGTTACACCTCGTCAAGGGATGATGCCTTGACCTCGTTGGCCGATTACAAAAAGCGTATGCCGGCCGAACAGAAGGCGGTCTATTACGCGATCGGCGAGTCTTTAAGCGTTCTCCAAAATAGTCCTCACCTAGAAGCCATCAAACAGCGAGGCTTTGACGTGCTGTATATGACTGACCCCGTGGATTCCTGGGCTGTGGCAAGCTTGCCTGAGTTTGACGGGACGCCTCTGGTTTCCGCGACCGATGCGGATCTTAAGCTGGACGATGACGCAAGCGCATCGACGGAGAGCGATACCGATCCCAAGCTCAGCGCGCTTTTAGAGCACTGGCGCATTCATATGCAGGAAGAGGTTAGTGAGGTACGCATCTCCCGTCGCCTCACCGATTCGCCCGCATGTCTGGTGGTACCTCCCGGCGGCATATCGCCGCACACCGAGCGTTTATTGCGCGCCATGAAGCAAGAGGTACCCAAGGCTAAGCGCATCTTGGAAGTAAACCCCAGTCATCCGGTGATTCTTAACCTCTGTGCGTTGCACGACGAAGGCAAACACGGCGACCAAGTTAATGCTTGGTGTGCCTTGGTGTTTCAACAAGCGATGTTGGCTGAGGGTTCACCCATTGAGCAACCCGCTCAGTTTGCTCAACACGTGACCGAGCTACTGCAGCAAGCAAGCAAAGCCTTGCGTCAGGACGCAGCCTCACCGGCG
>CAYWAT010000027.1:0-21764 GCA_964456305.1 uncultured Polyangiales bacterium
TATGGAGCATCTGCTGCAGCTGTACCCACACAGGCTGCAGTCCCATCAGCGCATCATGCAAGCACATATCAGCCTTGGCGAGGATGCTCAGGCCTTGAGCACGATGCAACAGGCTGTACAGCGCATGCCTGACAAAATGGGCTTACGCATGGACTTGGCGCGCTTGCTCATCCGCCAAGGGCATCGCGACGCCGCGGCGCAAGAGCTGCAAAGCGTGCTGCGAGATTATCCCCAGCATGCCGAAGCCAAAGCCCTGCGCGAGCAACTTGCTCCGCAAAAGCGGGCCGATGAAGCCTATGCCATTCCCGTCAAAACCTTGCTCAAACGCCGCATTCGCGACGCCAAAGCCAACCATTCGGCAACCTTTCTCGAAAACCGTGAAGTCACCACCGTTTATACCTCAGGACTAAGTTCCAGCTTTTATCAGCGCAGCTTGCAAATCCACAACGAGCATGCTGCGCGCGACCAAAAAACTTTCAGCATCGCTTATGATCCCACCATGCAGCGGGTGGAGATTCGCCATGCCCGTGTCTACCGTCGCAATGGTGAGGTACTCGAAACCAGCCAAAGCTTCGAACAAGACCTAAGCAAACCCTGGTATCGCCTTTATTACAACAGACGGGCCAAAATCATCGTCTTTCCCCGACTCGAGGCGGGAGATGTGATCGACCTGCGTTACCGCATCGACGATATCGCCCAGCGCAACTACCTCGACGACTACTTCGGCACAGTGAAGCTGCTGCAATCCGTCTACCCGTCGCGGTCCACCCACTATATTTTGATCACCCCTAAGTCACGTCAGTTCTACACCAATTCGCCCAAGCTCAAGGGGCTGCAGCACACCCGTAAACTGCGCGCGCAACAACGCATCGATCACTGGTTTGCTAAAGATGTACCGGGCATCAAGCCCGAGCCGGGCATGCCTCCCTTTATTGAGCAAGCGGCCTACCTGCATGTCTCCACCTACGCCAGTTGGCAGCAAGTGGGACGCTGGTACTGGAACCTGATCAAAGATCAGCTTCAGGCCGATGCAACGATTCGAGCAGAGGTCCGCAAACTCATCGAAGGTATAAGCGACCGACGCGAACAGGTGAGCCGCATCTACAACTGGGTCATCAAAAACACGCGTTACGTGGGCCTTGAGTTTGGCATTCATGGCTTCAAGCCCTACCGCGTGCCGCGCGTTGTCCGTCGTGGCTTTGGCGACTGTAAAGACAAGGCCTCACTGCTTTATGTGATGCTGCGCGAGGCGGGCATTGAAGCACGCTTCGTGCTGATTCAAACGCGCGATGCTGGCAGCATCGACAGCCAACCCGCATCCATTTCGGTCTTTAATCATGCCATTGCTTACGTGCCCGAATTTGATCTCTATCTTGATGGCACCGCCGAACATCATGGCAGCAATGAGCTGCCCTGGGGCGATCAGGGCGCGATGGTGCTGCATGTGTGGCCGCAGGGAAGCAAGCTGCTCAATACACCCATCCAGCCTTTCAGCCATAACCAGCATCAGATAAATATCGCTATTACCTTAGCACCCAATGGCGATGCCAAGGTTCACAGTCGCTATAAGGCGCGTGGACTCGTAGTCCCTGGATTTCGCAAGCAATATCTCGCCGAAGGAACACGCCTCACACGCTACGCTAAGGCTATCCGTAGGGCATTACCGGGCGCTGAGGTTAAGAAGGTAACCTTCTCTGATCTTCAAGATCTTGAAGCGCCTCTGCAAATCGATGATGTTTTGCAGGTACCGAAATTCGCTAGTGTCCAGGGTCAACGCATGACGGTGCCCATGTTTATGGAGACAGCAAAGTCTCCTGATTTCTCTCAAGTTCGTCGGCATCCTCTCGAGATAGGATCTCCTGTAGAGTATCAGAGCACCTATCGGATTGAGCCGCCCCCGGGCTGGCGCTGGAATCCACAAAAGAATCCCGTTAATGAAGCCACCCTCGAGTCCTCAAAATCTAAGTTTGGCAGTTATTCGTATAAGGTTACACGCTCCGAAGGATCCATCATCGTAAGCACGCGTCGTCGAAAGCCTATTTCCAGAGTGGAGCCTGAAGATTATCCCGCCTTTCGGGCCTGGAACCAAAAGGCTCGCGAAGCCCTTACCCAACCCCTCATTTTAACCCGTGAGTAACACATGCGCCGATGGATTCTCTTAAGCAGCGCCCTCTTGGTGTGTGCAGGCATTGCCTGTCACAGCGATGTGCGTCATCAGCCTTGGCGCGATTTGGCTGGCCTACGCCAGGCGGTCAAACAAAAGCCCGAGGATGCCGAACTCCTAAGAGCCTGGGCGTTGAGCGAATTGCTTGCCCCTGGGGGTGAGGCCAGCCTCAGCAAGCAAGCTTTAGCAAAGGCGCGGGCAACGCAGCCCGAGGACCTCATGCTGACCTGGTACGGCGCGCTTGAGAGCCATATGCATGGCAACCAGGACAAGGCGCTGCAGCAGTGGCTGCATCTGCTCGAACTCGCCAGCGCAGAGCGCAGTGTAGAAGCGGCATGGTTAAGCGAGGCAACTTTTTATGTGCTCGATGACCTGCGTCCCTCAACCCCTGACTTTGATGCCAAGGTCAAAGCCGGCATCGAAAGCTGGTTTCGCGCATGGCAGGGTCGTCCCGTCCCGGCTTCCTTTGCCGCAGGGCGCATGCTGCTCAACCTGGCGTTGCGTCAAGGAGACCACAAAGCTCGGAAGCACTGGCTGAAAACTCTACACTGCCATCAGTCTTGGCGCAGCATTGGCCCTTTTGGTCCGCATGCTTACCTGAAGGTGGATACATCATTGCCCGTCGATAAAGACAAAGAGCTTAAGCAGGCGAGCTATGCCCTCGGTCCAACCCGCGGCAAAAGCAAGGTGCAAGACACCCTTGGTTATGCCTGCACCCTGCCTGTGACCGACGGCCTAAACCCCAACGAAGGCCTGTGGATAAGTCAAACAGATGTGGACAGTGCCAGCGCCCACAAGGAAGTGCTGTATCTCAACAGCGATGACTTAGCGGAGGTATTGCTCAACGATCGCCCTCTTATTCGCCGCGACGACCGCGATCGTTTGGTACCGCAGCATCTCTTTCGCGCCTTTAAGGTGCCGGCCGGCAAGCACCGCCTAAGGCTACGCCTCGCCTCGCGTCGTGCCGAGCCGCAGGTGCAATTCATGCGTCTTAAGGGTCACCCAGGCGCGCTCAAACCAGCCTATGGATACCCCTCAGCACGCACGCCTTGGTTGGCGTACCTCAGCACCCTTATCGCCATGGGACGTGGAGATCGCATCCAGGCAGAAGAGGCCATCGCCTCGCTGGGACAGTCCTCGCGTAGCAGTGCGCCTGCCTTGATTTTGCATGCATTGCTATCGGCCGCCGATCCCTTTGTATCCAACGCCAGGCGTTACGACAACGCCAGCCGTGCTCTTAGTCACGCCGCACAGCGCGACCCCAAGGCATGGATCGTCCCCATGCAACAAGCGATGATCGACACCAAGCAAGGGCGTCTGGAGCGCGCAATCAAGCGCCTGCGCCGAGCCCAGCAACGCTGGCCTAACACCCTTGCAGTCCGGCTTTCGTTGATCGAACTCTTGCTCGCGCGCAACTGGCACGCCCAGGCAGGCCGTCAGCTTGATGCACTGATGCAAAAGCCGCAGCCCTACGCCTGCAATCAATGGAAGATCGCCCATCGCCTTGCGGGGATGCAGCGACAGGTAAAGCAGATCGAGCGTTATGCCAAGGCGCTACAAGGATGTGATGCGCGCGATACCTCGCTGCTGGAGCTTTACATCCATCAACGACGCTGGCCGGAGGCCGAACGCGAGTCCAAACGCCTGACTCAGGTCAAGGCGCTTAACCTCAGTCGCGACATGCGGTTGGCAAGGCGCCAACGCAACGAGCAAGCCTACGAGGCACTTCTCACCAAGTTGAACCGACGTGAACCCACCACGCACAAATGGAATCATGCCCTGATAGATTGGCAGCTGGCTCAGAATCGCACGCAAGAAGCGATGCTGCGCTTGGACAATGCACTGAAGCATTCTGCTCGCACGATGATCTCGCTCAATGCGGTCAGAGCATGGATCGATCAGGAGCATAGCCTGCTGCATCATCGCATCGATGGGCCGCAGGTGGTGCGCGCCTACGAGGCCGCGAAAAACAACTATGGTACCCCGCAAGTGATGGTACTGGATTCGACGGTGGTGGAAGTTTTTCCCGACGGTAGCGCGCTGGAGCTCACCCACAATATCTTTCAAGTCAACACCGAAGAGGCCGTTGATAAGCATGGCGAATACAACGTGCCGAATGGCGCCGATATGCTCACCCTGCGTACCCTCAAGCAGGATGGCAGCACGCTCGAGCCCGATGTGCATCCAGGCAAAGACAGCATTTCGTTGCCTAATCTGCAGCCAGGCGATTATGTAGAAATCGAATTCCTGCGCGCCTATCCCAGCAACGCAGCGCTGGCGACCACCTTCGTCGGGCAGCGTTTTTACTTTCGCAACTTTGAGGTGCCGCTGGATCGCACCGAGCTCACGTTGCTTGTGCCGCATGGGATGAAGCTCATCGCAGAGCCCCGCGGAGATGCTCCCACCATGCAACGCGAACGCACCGCCAGCCATGATGTCTATCGCTGGGCCGCAGGTCAGCAAATGCCTCTGGTGCAAGAGCCGCTATCGATCAACGCCCGCGAATGGGTGCCTTCTGTTAATACTGCGGTGGGTGCTACCTGGATTCACTATCGCGACCAAGTGCGCTCTTTTCTTCGCAATCGCGATCCCATCGTGCCCGCCGCGCAGAAACTTGTGAACGGTATCCTGCGCTCTTTGCCTCCTGATGCTTCTGACGAGCAGCGCGTGCGACGCCTCTATCACTGGGTGTGTGACCACATCGATGAAGGCTCAAACGCCTGGAGTATGGCGCCTAGCATGCTGACCGCGCGGCGTGGCAACCGCGCTCGCGTCCTGCATTACTTGCTCAAAGTAGCCGGACTAGCCTCAACCTTGGCGCTGCCGCGTTCCGCTTTAGGCGACACCCTCCCTGTTCGAATTGTCGAAGGAGAGCTCTTTGCCGACCCAGTGGTCTTATGGCATCGGGCAGATAACAAAGCCGCCATTCCTCTCTACCCCAGTCAAAAGTGGGCTCCTTTCGCTTACATTCCACCGCAGCTGCGCGGCCAAGAGATTCTTTTACTCGATGACAGCACCGAAAAAGCGCAGCGCCTACCCCAGGGAGCTGTCTTTGCAAAAAGCGATGCACATCAGGTAAAGGCTGAGATCAAGCTGGATTCAAAAGGCAATGCCGCCCTTAAGGTGCAGGAGCGCCTGCATGGGATTAACGCCTTTCAATGGCGCGAGTCCCTCAGCAAGCTCCCCACACACGAACGCCGTGAGCGCATCGAAGAGATGTACATCGCCCGCATGTACCCTGGAGCATCCCTGCAAGCATTGCGTCTCCGAAACCTCAAGTCACGCACGAAGCCCTTCGTGCTCGAGTACCAGATCGAGATGCCTTCGGTGGGGCGCAAGCGTGCATCGGGCTGGGCCTACCGCGATGTTTTACCGCTGCGTCTCAAAGAGCGCTTTGCCCAGATGCCGCAGCGCAAAAGCACACAGCTCCTCTTCCCGCCCTTGCATAGCGACGTGCAAATCACCTGGCAGATCCCTCAAGGAGCCAAGGTTGCCGAGCTACCCCAGAGCCTCAAAAAGCATGCGTTCAAAGAACTGCAAGCAAGCCTCGAATGGAAGCAGATCAACGCCTCTACGGTGCTACTGCGAAAAAAAGCAGAACTTGGCCTGCGACGTATCAAGCCCCAGGACTACCCCAAATTCGCTGAGTTCTGCCGCTGGTTTGATGTAGCGGAGACGCAGAGCCTCATCCTCCGATAGACTGCCCTCACTTCACTCTGATCCTGGTTTTCGTCCAGCGTGTGAGCAAAGCGAACGCCTGCGAAGCATCAGACTCTGTGGGCTGCGCCAGCTATCGTTACGCTGACGGTGAAACGCCAGACTCCTGTGCGTTGTGCCAACCTCCGCAACGTTAACTGCGATGCATTGGATTCTATGTGTTGCGTATGAGCGAAGCGAATGCCTGCGAAGCAGGTAGCAACACCCGGCATCTATAGGAACTTCAAACAACGCCCGGCATTCACAATCAACTCCCCAACGGGAGCGCCCATGAAATGGGTAGCAACGCCTGGCATGCATAGAAATTTCAGAAGCGAACGCCTGCGGAGCAGGTAGCAGCGCCTGGCAGTCAAAGCGTGTCTTTCTATACGCCTTCGTCGCTGTGGTTCGGGTGCACTCAGGCTCAACGCAAATTGAGAGCGGGCTTAGGATCCAGCTTACTCAGCCGGCGGTCTCAGTTCATCCGGCACACGATCGCCTGCAGGAGGCTTAGGCAACACTGCCTGCCAATAGCAGGGTCAGCGCAATGGCAATCGCGATACGAATCCGATCTTGGTGTAATAAAGGTGATTCACTCATAACAATGGGGCTTTTCTTCATCTTTGGCGTGGCTGCTCGCGCTTGCGTTGTGATCCGCGATGCAATCGCTAGTGTCGTGGTCGTCATAATCATCGCTGCCCTCTGCCTTGTCATCATTGTGGTCTGATTCGGCATGCTGAGTGGGCGAAGATGCTTGCCTTGAGCTGTGTTGAGCCCCTTGCGTGGGCGCGTCGGGCTTGGCTTTGCTGCCCGTGCTGGTGCTGCAGCTCCATAACATAAGCGCAAGGCTGGTTAGGATAGTCGCTAAGGCTGAGGTATTCATAACAGCTTAATAATAAACGCTGATCGCGCGGACAAAGCGTGCAAAATGGCGATCAAAACGCCACTTTGCATGGTAAAACGGCGTTATGCGCGCCAGATTGCTTAATTCCCCGGCAACAAGCTTCTTTTTGCTGGGACCACGCGGCACGGGAAAGTCCACTTGGGTGCGAGCGCAGTTTCCTAAGGCACCCTTATGTGATTTGCTTGATGCGCAGACCTTTCAACGCCTAAATGCCAATCCTTCGCGTCTGCTCGAGCTGTGTCCGCCAAACTACGAGGGCTGGATTGTCATCGATGAGGTTCAGCGCGTGCCCGAGTTGCTCAACGAAGTCCATCGGCTGATTGAGCAGGGTAAGCATTCCTTTGTTTTGACGGGATCGAGTGCGCGTAAGCTTCGCCGCGGCGGCGTGAACCTATTGGCGGGCCGTGCGCTTAACTTAGCGATGCATCCCTTTACACCGGAGGAGCTGGGGGCTGATTTTAATCTCGCTCACGCGCTGCGTTATGGTTTGTTGCCCATGGCGACCGCGCAGCAAGATCCCAGCGCGTATCTCAATGCCTACGTGCAGACGTATTTGCAAGAAGAGGTGTTGAACGAAGGTCTGACGCGCAGTCTTGGCGTTTTTTCGCGTTTTCTCGAAGCGGCTGCGTTTTCGCAAGGCTCGTTGCTCAACATTGCGCAGGTTGCACGCGAGTGTGGCGTCAAACGCAAGCTGGCAGAGGGTTACTTCCAGATTCTCAACGACCTTATGTTGGCGCATCGCCTGCTTCCCTTTACGCGGCGCGCCAAACGTCGGCTGGTGCAGCATCCCAAGTTCTATTTTTTCGACACCGGTGTGTATCGCACGCTCAGGCCCAGCGGTCCTCTCGACAAGCCGGAGGAAATTGAAGGTGTCGCCCTCGAAACTTTGGTGCTGCAGAGTTTGTTGGCGATCAACAACAGTCTTGCGCAGCCTTATGGTCTGTATTTTTGGCGCACGGCCACAGGATCTGAAGTGGATTTCGTGCTTTATGGACCCCGAGGACTCATCGCCATCGAAGTCAAACGCGCACGCGAGCCCAGTCCCAAAGATTTACGCGGCTTGCGTGCCTTTAAACATGACTACCCTATGGCGCGTTGCCTTGTGCTTTATGGCGGAGAGAAAATCGAAAGCCGAGACGATGACCTGACCCTGCATCCCCTCGGCGATTTTCTGCGCCACGCGCGTCAGTATCTGGACATGTAGACTATCGAGCCAGAATTTTTGTTCCTTGCGCCTTCATTGGGACACTATTTTGCATCCTTTTGAAAGGTGGGCTTGCAGTAGCAGGCCCCATCCGCATTGCCTGTCACATAATCCAATGTATCGGGGATACCTTTGTCGAAGCATTCGCCATCGAGTGCTAATTCGCCTATTTGGATGATACAATCGCCATAGTTGGCAGCCTTTCCTATAATTATATGCACGTGCTCAGCGTCAATAAAGTGTGCGATATACACAATATTCCAAGGTTTGTTACGATTTCTTTTATTTACCAAGAGTTTTGACAGGTGCATGGCATACGCTTCATAGTCACTCCGAGTTGCAGCATAAGCTTCTCGAGTTGCAGCTTCTTTTGATTCAAAGCCACCACGGATTTCAGCTGGTATAGAAGTACTTCTATTGTATCGATATAGTTGTATGGCGATGCGTCCTATATAAAATACCGAGCCAACGGCAGTGATCGCACCAGCGACGGCCAAACCCGGAGGCCCAAAGCCAATCAAGAAGGCCTGAGCACCTTTTCCTTCAGCGGATTCATCAAAGTAACCTTGATTAGTTGCACAGGATGGAAGACTTAGGGCACATATCAACGTGAATAGGAATGATGAAGTGATGTGACGCAATCTGTTCATTCAATTTCTCCTAATCAAACAGGAATTTTAATAAAATCAGGCGAATCGCTACGATTGTTTTCAAATTTTTCAAGAGCAATTGGTTGTATTGATTAATCCTGGGTGTTTCAGAGGTTTCTAAAGAGAATTAATCCGTCTTTTAGGCTCAAGTCGTTCGCGACCGCGCCATGCGCAGGAGTATTCGCTCTACGACGGTGCCGACGAGGGTGATTATCAGCGCGCCGAGCAGGGCGGTGCCGAAGCCGTCGATGTGCAGGCCGTCCATCAAGGCGTCGGTGAGCTTGAGCAGAATCGCGCTCACCAGCCAGCGGGTGAGCAGCGCAAAAACAAAGCCCAGGCCCATGGTGCCCAGGCCGATCAGGCCAAAAAGCAGCCAGCCCAAGGTGTAGTTGAGCAGGCCAAAGAGGCCCGCGACCCAAATCGCGTCGCCGCCTTGGCTCAACCTAAGTCCGGGCAACAGCATGGCGCTCACCCCAAAGGCGATGGAGAGGGCGGCCCAGGATAAAATCATCGACATCGAGGGTTAATCCACGGAGCAGGAGGTTTGTGCGGCGGGAATGCACTCCAGATCGGCGTTTTGGGGGCGCTGTTTTTCGATTCGGTCGAGCTGTTCCCACAACAGGTCGTGCAGGCGTTGCGATGTGCCGCTGTCGATGTTGGCATCGCGCACGATGCGCAGGCGTTTGCGGTATTTATCCTCGCGCGCACGGGTCTCGTCGCCCAATCGTCCCGCCGCTTCGGGACCTCGACGGGTGATATGCGCGCCCTGACGCAACCCCTCGCATTGGTAACACACGCCTTCTTTATTAACGAGGGCGCAGAGGGCGTCGTAACGCCTTGTCATCTGTGTGCGTGCTTCGGCGAGGCGATGGCGAAGCACGCTTTTGCTCAGACCAAGCATCTTGGCCGCCTCGTCATTGGTGTATTCGTAGACATCACGCAAGACCAGTGCGGCATGAAGCTCGGGTTCCAGAGAGCGGCCCACGCAGCTGAAGCAGTAGGCGATATGCTCGTCGATATCGTAGTGAAACTCCGGTGCGGCAAGGGTTGCCAAGACCTGCGTCGCTTCGCCACTCGCAACGCAGTGATCTTGCGCATAAATGAGAGCCCCGGCGCGATAACGCTGGCTTGCCCGCAGCATATCCAAGGCCTGGCGCACGGCGATGCGATGCAGCCAGGTGCTTAACTTGGCATCGCCTTTGAAAGTACCGATGGCTTGCGAGGCTTTGAGCAGGGTGACTTGCAAGGCGTCGTCCACATCGCTGCGGTTGCCCAGCATCCGTCGCAGGATGGCCCGCAAGCGCGGTTGTTCAGCACGCAAAAGGGCGTCCATGGCCTGGCTATCGCCTTGTTGGGCCTTGCGAATGCGTTGCTGTTCATCGTCCATGGCGCGAGGCTAGATGCTTTTCGCCTGATTTCAACATCTTGGCACCTTTTTAGACCCTCTGGCGTCTTAGTGAGTGTTCCTAATGCAGGGATGAACGCTGCACATCATTAACTCAAAAACGAAAGCGATATCATGAAACTTTATATCAATCCGATGTCCCCCAATGCACGCAAGGTCATCACCGTGGCCAATCATCTTGGTCTCGAGGTGGAAACTCAGGTGGTGGATTTGCAAAAGGGCGAACAGCGCAAGCCAGACTTCCTCGCGCTCAATCCCAACGGCATGGTTCCCACCCTGGTGGATGGCGATCTGAAGCTCTGGGAGTCCAATGCCATCATGTGTTACCTGGCGTCGCGGCAGGACAATGCGCTGTGGCCCAAAAACGACAGCCGTTATGACATCATGCGTTGGATGTCCTGGCAGTTGGCGCATTTTGGTCCGGCATGTGACATTTTCATTTGGGAAAATATGTTCAAAAAGGTGCTGGGTCTTGGCGAGGCCGATGCCGCGCGTCTTGAGGAGGGCAAGCAAAAGCTGGAGCGCTTTGGCGGCGTGCTTAATCAGCAATTGCAAGGCCAAGACTGGCTGGTTGGCAAGGCGCTTACCCTTGCGGATATCGCTGTGGCGGCACCGCTAACCTATGCGCAGGCCGCGCAGATTCCTTTAGCGCAGTTCCCGGCCATCGATGCGTGGCTTAAGCGCTTGGACGAGGTAGCGGCATGGCGTGACTCTGCGCCGGCGATGTAAGCGGGGCGCGCATGGCCACGGCACGCAACAACTGCGTCTTCAAGGACCTCAAACCCACCCAAGTGCCCTGTCCTTGGTGTGGGGCTGGGGTCTTTGAGCCTGTGCGCGGTCGATTTGGACCCCTCTGGCGCTGCTGCAATCACCCCCACTGCAAATACGTTCTTAGCAGCAAGCCCACCGGCCGCTATTGCCAGCATCCGGCGGATGATCAGCCCTGTGGCGCGCTCATGGTGGAGGGAACCAAGACCATCCCCGAGCGCTGTAGCCGCAAAGAGTGCCCTAACAGGCATCCGCATCGGCTTAAGAAAGCGCACTAAACATCTGAACCCCTCCTGCGCTGCCACAATAGCGCGGGAGGGGCTTGCTCAAGGTCTTTCTATAGGTTAGCTGGGGACGCCATCGATTTTAGGCTTATGCCGCCACTCGCTGTTAGGAGATTGACCCATGATGTCCCGCCTTATTGCTTTGCTGATTGTCTTGCTGCTTAGCGTTCAAACTGCCTGCGCTCCTCAAGGGGGCTTTAACGATGCTGGGACTGCAGAGCAGGGACAAGGAGACAAGTTTGTGGAATCAGTGCCACAAGGGTTCTTCGCGCTAGTGGTTGCACTCTTTGTTGCCTTAGGTTTTGGTCTCAAGGAAGCTGCCGAACAAGCTTGGGGATGGATTCAAGATCGCTTAAGCGGTCGTTCAACAGATAATCTGATCAAAAGTGCTCAGGAGGAACTGGAGAGCGAACTAAGAAGAGCCAATAGCGCTAACCAAGGTTCCGATTTCTGTAAGCATCTTTCGAAGGGCGATAATCAGTTTCGCCTCCCCATGTTGGGATACTTTAATCTTGATAAATCACCTGCACCGAACTCAACCAATGCAGAGATTGAGGGATGCGATGAAGATCACAGTCATGTAGCTCGTCAATGCACTACGCTGTTCGTCGATCTGATTAACGGTGGCTATAAATTAGTAAAATGCGTGTGCCTTCTATCCGCTGCTTCGTTTAGGTATAGGTGGTACTGTCCACCGCCTGGTGCTGTCGGATATTAGCGCTTTCAGAAAAGACTGGTTTGAGGCGGCGAGTTCTTTTCGCCGGTGATTTTCGTTTTGGTTGTCAAAGTTCTTCCAAGATTTTGATGGTAGAGTGATTCGCAAGTCGTCGCTGAATCGGAATTGGCTCGGTGGCGTAAAAAAATGCAGACATGAGGTGCGTTGCAAGGTCCGCATTTGCTGATTTGCTCGACGGAGGGCGATCCTCTGCTGGATCTTCCCGACTTCCGCTCTAGCGAAAGCAGTTTCAGCAAAAAGCAAAGCTGTTGCATCGCCGATGGGCACTGTTTCACCTTGGCTGGAGTCTGTTTCATCTCCAGCGAAGGCTGTTCAGCCAAAACGAAGCCTGTTCAGCGCTGGGGAAGTATGTTTCACTCAAATACGAAAGCTGTTCAGCGGATTTAAACCTTGTTTCACCCCGATTTTGGCTTCTTTTCCGCTGCCACAGCATAAATTTTCGCTGAGACTAACGATTTTTAGCCTGCAACAGCCTTAAAATCCGGTGAACAGGCTTAAAATTAGGGTGAAACAAGGTTTAAATCCGCTGAACAAGTAATTAATGAGTAATTACGGTGCCCATTCGACCTGAATGCCGCTTCAAGTCGCTCGCCAGGCAGCCCAGCTGTGGCAAAAACGCTTCAGCTCCGCGGTCCGCTAACCTGTCTCAAGCTGTATCAACGCCAGATCATGATCCAGGGGCTTCGCATGACGCTTTTATACTTCCACTGGGGGGCTGGCCACTTCATCCCTTCTGTCTAAGGTGTTCTTTTAGGTTTCAACAGAACAAAGGTGCTCCAGGATCTTAAAAACGTCGCAAAACGCACGCCAATCGCTGCCCGAGCCACTTATGCATGCCCTTGGTCGATTCGGTGCTAGGGTTTGCTGCTCCCTATTATCATGCCTGACGCGAGTCTTCACATACCAGCTCCCACCGAGGCGCAGGCTGCTGCTCATAAGGCCACGTTGAGGGAGCTCGTGGCCAGCGTGTTGCGGGCCCTGGATATCGAGACCCCGCAGGCGCGTCTCACCGAAGCGATTCAGCTGGTGGACCTGTCGGGCTCTTGCAAAGACGTCGAAACGGTGCTCGAGGGCTTGCGCCGGGTGTTTCAGCACGTGGGTGTGCGCGGGCGCGTCTGCACCGATACCGCCACCCGCCGTGTTGCCGAGGTTTGCTCTGGCATTGTGATGGTGGGCGTCGATTTCGACAAAGCCAGCACCTCGATGGGCGCGTGGCACATGATTTATGCCGGCAAAGGGCAGCACGCGCATGTGGCGACCTTTGTGGACGACCAGGTGCGGCGTCAACGGGTGCGTCACCGGCATCAACTTCTGACCCTGAGCGAATTGCGCGACACCTCGCATTGGTTGGTGCTCGAACCGGCCTTCGCCCTCGAGAGCATGCGCAGCAAAGGCGAGAAACCCATGTCGCCCTGGCATCGCATGCGGGCCAT
The DNA here is from genome assembly GCA_964456305.1 of uncultured Polyangiales bacterium. Lineage (GTDB taxonomy): Bacteria > Myxococcota_A > Polyangia > Polyangiales > CAYWAT01 > CAYWAT01. The sequence continues at coordinate 13,245 of CAYWAT010000027.1, forward strand.
GGTGCGTCTCGAGCGCAAATCCCTGGCGGTGGCCCTGAGTTATGCGGTGGCGATTGGCGCTTTAAGCCTGGTCACCCCGGTGGCGGTGCAATCGCTGGTCAATACCATTGCGATGGGCTCGCTGCTTCAGCCTCTGATCGTGCTTACCATCCTGCTTTTTGTGGGTTTGGTCTTTCGCGCCACCTTGCAGGCCACCGAAATGGTGGTGGTGGAGCTGCTGCAGCGCCGTGTGTTCGTGCGCATGACCGAGGATTTTGCCTGGCGGCTTATCAAAGCCAGGCCCAGCGCCCTGATTCAGCGCAACGGCCCCGAGTTGCTCAATCGTTTCTTTGATGTGGTCACGATACAAAAGTCACTGTCGGGACTTTTGCTCAATGGCTTGGCGCTGCTGCTCCAAACGATGATGGGGATGATACTGCTGGCCTTTTATCACCCCTTGCTGCTCGTTTTGGACCTGCTGATCGTGCTTTTCTTTGCGGTGATCCTCACGGTGTTGGGACGCGGGGCGACGCAGGCCTCGGTTGAGGAGTCCAAAGCCAAGTATGCGACCGCCGCCTGGCTTCAGGATATGGCGCATTACCCTGTGCTGCTGCGCAACGGTCAATATGCTGCGCATGCCCTGCGTCATGCCTTGCAACTTTGCCGTCAGTATCTGCAAAAACGCGAAAAACACTTTCGTTTATTGCTTCGTCAGATGGTGGGCGGCCTTGCCTTGCAAGTCATCGCCATGGTGTCGCTTCTGGGCATCGGTGGTTTTTTGGTCATGCAAGGCCAACTCACGCTGGGGCAGTTGATTGCCGCCGAACTTGTGGTTGGCGCCATGGGCGCGGGCTTCGCGAAGCTGGGCAAGCATCTCGAAAAGGCTTACGACCTCTTCGCCGCGGCGGACAAAATCGGCATGGTGGTGGATATCGATAACGAGCCCGTGGGCACGCTTCGTCTCGACGCCCAGACCCCCTTTAGTCTGCAAACGCAGGATATGAGCTTCGCGCATCCGGGGATGGAGAAGCTTTGGCAGCCCTTTTCGATGACCTTGCATCAGGGCGATAGCCTGGCTCTTCAAGGTCCGGCGGCAGCGGGCAAAAGCAGCTTTATCGACTTGCTGTGGGGGATAGAAGCGCCCTCGCAGGGGCGGGTGATGATCAATCAGCTGGATTTGCGCTTGGCCGACCTCGCACAGTGGCGTAGCCAAGCCTGGCTGATTCGCGATACGCACACCCTCGAGGCCTCGATTTTTGACAACCTCTGTCTTGACCGCAGTTACGCGATGGAAACCCTCGACGCGGCGATTCAGCTGTGGGGACTGGCTGAAGTCGCGCATCGCTTGCCTCAGGGCCTGAAAACCTTGCTCAAACCCGGGGGGCATCCCTTGTCGCGCTCGCATGTGGCGCGTTTGGTCATGGCGCGGGCCTGGCTTTATCAACCCCGGGTGTGGCTTATCGACGGGTTGCTTGATGAACTGCATCTCGACGATGCCGATTTGCATGCCGCCCTTGAACAGCTCTTCGATCCCATGGGTCAGCGCATTGTGGTGGTCACGACCCGCGATGCGCGTGTGCAAGCCTGTTGTGCTCGGCGTCTGCAACTGGCGCGGGGACGTTTGCAGGAGGTGACATGAGGCACGTCGCCGTCTCTAACCTGGTGCGCACCGATGTGAGCCGGCCCATGCGCTTATTGGCGCGTATGCTTTGGGGCGCCTTGATCGGCAGCGCCTTGGCCCTCTTTATTGTGCCCTGGCAGCAGTCCGTGCGCGGCTTTGGTCGGGTAATCGCCTACGCTCCCTTGGAACGGCAGCAGACCATCGAGGCGCCCATCGAGGGTAGGGTGGTTCATTGGTTCGTCCAAGAAGGCCAGCGGGTCAAAAAAGGCCAACCCATCGCCGAACTCTCCGACAACGACCCACAAATCCTGGCTCGCCTGCAGCGCGAATACGAGGCCACGCGGGATCAAGTGGACGCAGCGCTGCTATCGATGAACATGACCGAAAATCGCATCGCCTCGCTGCAAGCAGCCCGCGATGCGGCCATCATGAACGCCAAGTTGCGCGTGCAAATGGCCGAAGACCGCCAAAATGCCGCTGAGCGCAGTGTGCATGCGGCCGAGGCGGCGCTCAAAACCGCTCAGCTGAACCGTACGCGCTTACAAAACCTGCACGAGCAAGGCTTATCCTCCACGCGCGAGCTAGAATTGGCCGAACTTGCCTACCAAAAAGCCGATACCGACTTAGATCGCTCGAAAGCGCAGCTGGATGCGGCCAGGCGGGAGATACGCGCCCTGCATGCGGAGCAGAAAAAGATCGCCTCCTCTCAAAATGCCAGCATCGAGGCCACACGCTCCAGTTTGCAGTCGCTCGTCTCCTCCAAAGCCAAAAGTCAGGCCGACCTGGTCAAAGTGGAAACGCGATTGCAACGCCAGCGCTCAATGCGCATCGAAGCGCCCCGCGATGGCGCGATTTTGCGTTTGGTGGCGAAACAGGGCGGCGAAATGGTCAAGAGCGGCGACGCGCTGGTGATTTTGGTCCCGGATACCAATGCGCGGGCGGTGGAGCTCTGGGTTAATGGCAATGACGCGCCTCTGATTACCTCTGGACGTAACGTGCGCCTGCAATTTGAAGGCTGGCCGGCGGTGCAGTTCATGGGCTGGCCCTCGGTGGCGATTGGGACCTTTCCCGGCAAGGTTGCCTTTGTGGATGCCTCGGATGATGGCGGCGGGCGCTTCCGCGTGGTGGTGGTGCCGCATAAAAAGAGCGATTGGCCCGAAGGGCGTTACCTGCGTCAGGGTGTGCGGGCCAAAGCCTGGGTGCTGCTCAATCAAGTGCGCTTGGGGTATGAGATCTGGCGTCAGCTCAACGGTTTTCCGCCTTCGATTCAAACCACGCCAAGCCTTGGTTACGGCAGCAAGGCCGACCGCGATAAATCATCGGATATGACATCCTCCTCGAAGCCCACCTCCTCCGTGAAATGAACGCGTCGCAGCGATGTCTACCCAAGCGTCCTGATGGAGTGACATCCATTTGCTTCATCGGGTGTGTTTTTTTGCTGATAGCTTTCCAATGGACTGCACCTTGGCTTGAACGCGGGCATGCGCAGTCGCCGCCGCCCTTAACCTTGCCGCATGTGCTGCGCGCGGTGGAACATACCCATCCCGACTTGGACGTGGCCCTTTATAAGATTCGCAAAGCCGAGGCCAAAGCGCTAAGCGCCCAAGGCGGCTTTGATCCCACGCTTAATGTGGCTGGAAAGTGGGCGCCGGTAGGCTTTTACAAAACCCGCGACGTCGATGCGGTGCTCAAACAGGCAACACCGCTCTGGGGCACCGAGCTTTATGCGGGTTGGCGTTACGGGCGCGGTAATTTTCCGGTCTATAAGGGAGATCTTGAAACGCTGAGCGCGGGTGAGCTGCGTGCGGGCGTGGCCGTGCCTGTGTGGCGCGATGGACTCATCGATCGGCGTCGCGCAGACACGCGGCAAACGCGCATGAGTGTTAAAGCCAATCGTTTTATGCGTCAGGCCAAACGCCTCAGCCTTTTTCAGGGGGCGGCGAAGGCCTATTGGAAGTGGGTGGCTCAAGGGTTGATGTTGAGCATTCAACGCCAGCTGCTGGAGATCGCCGAGACGCGCAATCGAGGCCTCAGCAAGCAGGTGGAGGCGGGCAGTCAGGCCTCGATCGTCTTGGTCGATAACGAACGCACGGTGTTGCAGCGTCGTGCCCGGGTGATGGCGGCCGAGCGAGGCTTTCAGCAGGCAACCTATATGCTGTCGCTTTATCTGCGCGATGGAAAAAAGCGTTTGGTGCGTCCGGGGGAGATGCGCCTGCCAGAACGCATCCAAAAAGGGCGCCCGGTGGCTGAGCCGGTCAAGACCTTGGTGCAACGTGCTTTTAAAACGCGCCCAGAGCTTAAAGTGATCCGTTTGCAGCAAGATATCGCGCAGGTGGAACGCGATTTTGCACACAACCAAGTTGCACCGAAGTTATCTGTGCATGCTTTTGCCTCACGCGATTTGGGGGATGGCTCCGAGAGCTTGGAACCCACGGAATTTGGCGTGGGCGCGAAGTTTGAAATGCCGCTTTTGCTACGTAAAGAACGCGGCGCGCTGCAAGCTGCCGATGCGGAGCTGGCCTCGCTAAAAGCAGCGCTGCGCGGCGTACGAAACGCCATCGAAACCGAAGTGCGCGATGCGGTGTCGGCCCTCAAGCTTGCGTCGCAACGCGTGGGCGTTGCCCATACCCAAGAACAGCTGGCCAAACGCCTTGCCGAAGCCGAGCGTCAGCGTTTTAAGGAAGGCGTGAGCACGTTAGTGATCGTTAACCTACGAGAAATCGCCGAAGCGAATGCGGCTGTGTTACGCGTTCAAGCCTTGGCCGAATCGCATCAAGCCTATGCCGATCTGCAGGCCGCAACGGGCCAGTTGACCCTCGACTCCTTATCGTCTCGTCAAAATCAATGAACGAACTTCTGCACATTGCTCAGCACAACCTGAGCTCCCCGATGATTCTATGCTTCTTGTTAGGATGGATTGCTGCGGTGATTCGTTCCGACCTGGAGTTCCCCGAGGCCTTGTCGAAAGCGCTCTCGCTTTACCTGCTCTTCGTCATCGGCTTCAAAGGAGGCGTGAGCCTTGTCAGTCAGAGCGATCTCGCGGCGGCAGCGCTAACCATGCTGGTTGCTGTCGCCTTGAGCTTTGCGCTTCCTTGGCTCGCCTTCGCGCTGTTGCGTCTCACCACCCGTCTCGATAGCCGCGGTTGTGCTGCCGTTGCGGCCCATTATGGGTCGATCAGTATCGTAACCTTGGTCACTGCCATGCAGTTTTTGCAGGATAAGCAGTATCCTTATGAGGGTTACATCGCCGCTGTTGCGGCTGTGATGGAAACGCCCGCCATTGTGGCGGGGCTGATCATCGCCGCTCGCTTTGCCAAGCCAGAATCCAGTTCAGAAGCGGTGGTGCTCGGTACAGGCAAGCTGATTCGCAAAATCCTATCGCACAGTTCGTTGGTTTTGCTCTTGGGCGCCTTCGTCATCGGGCTTTTGAGTGGTGAGCGCGGAATGCACAGCATCGAAGGCTTTGTGCATGGCGGGTTTAAGGGTGCCTTATGCTTCTTCTTGCTAGATATGGGCTTGGTCGCGGCCCGCACCTTTGTAGGTTTTCGTGTGCTCAACTGGCCGGTATGGCTCTTCGCCCTGTACATGCCGCTCATCGGCGGCGGCATTGGTCTTTTGTGTGGGCATTGGGTCGGGCTTAGTCTAGGCGGTAAAGTTCTCTTTGCGGTTCTGGGAGCGAGTGCGTCTTACATCGCGGTGCCCGCTGCGATGCGTATGGCAATGCCTCGCGTGCCGCCGTCTTTGTATCTTACGCTAGCGCTTGCCGTGACATTTCCCTTTAATGTAATCATCGGCATTCCCCTCTATTTATATCTGGGTCAACAACTATGATCGCCACATATCCCTGCAAGAAGGTCGAGCTCATCATCGAAAAGACCGCTCTGCCCACGCTTAAGCAAATTCTCAAGACCCTCGATGTAAGCGGCCACACCGTCGTGCCGGTGCAGTCTGGCCGGGGACATCAAGGTTTGCGCAAGGGATCCAAGGTGGTGCCCGTGCTTGAAAGCATCATGGTGATTATTGTATTGCCCGCGGACAAAGCAGAAAGCTTGCTCGAGCAATGCAAGTTACTGCTCGAGCACCAAATCGGCATTGTGTGTACGTCGGATGTCGACGTATTGCGTCGGGAACAGTTCTAAAGCTAAGGTCTTTTACTCAATAATGGTTTCCCAATCATCTTGGGTCATCGCAGGGGGAGGAAGGGTCGAAAGACGTCGCTTGCCGCGTTCTTCAGAGTCGTCGATGGCTATTATAGCGTCTAACATTGCTTTGATAAAGTTTTCTTTTGTTTCCATGGTGCAATATTCACACAGTCTGCCCGACTAGGTCAAGTTTTTTATGCATTCGTCGCATACGCAGCATTTTTGTCTGCAAGAGATCCACATTAATGGGCTCGTTAAAGTCCATGACGATGTGTGTGCACTTGCAGGTGTGAATGCACGCTTTGAACGCGGCGTAACCACCATGGTTACGGGCAACAATGGGTCAGGCAAAAGTACATTGTTGGCGCTCATTGCTGGATTATATCGGCCGACGCGCGGTGAAGTTGCGTATCATGTGAATCCTTCTCGTCTTCTTTCTGCCTTTGAACGCCGGCGCATCATGGGTGTGCTTACCCATGCGCCCATGCTCTATCCCATGCTTAGCGGCTACGAAAATCTAAACCTTGCCGCAGCGCTGTATGGGCTGAACGATCACCGAGAAAGCATTGAGCAAGCGCTGGATACCTTTGTCTGTCGGTCTTTTGCCCAGGCTCCGGTGGCATCCTATTCGCGAGGGCAGTTGCAACGCATGGCTTTGGCGCGAGTTGCTCTGCACAAACCGCAGTTACTTGTGTTGGATGAGCCCACCACCGGCTTGGACCAAGAAGGGATTGCGTGTTTGCGTGAATGGTTGGTGGGTCTGGCCGATTCGGTATGTTGTGTGCTGAGTACGCATGACATGCATTTTGGCAAGGCGGTGGCTCAACGTCAGCTCAAGCTGATTGCCGGCAAGGTCGTGGATGCAGCGTAGCGTGGCTTGGGTGCTCTTCGTTCATACGCTGCGCCGACAATGGCGACAGGCGGGTAACCTTGTGCATGCCTCTTTGTTTGCAGCAATGCTTGTGATCTTGGCGTCCTTTGCCTTTTATATGCGCCCTAGTGATGCCACGCGTATTGGGGCTGGGGCCCTGTGGCTATCCCTCTATTTTGCGAGCACCTTGGTCATGGCTCGCGATTGGCGCGATGAACGCGAGCTGGATGCCTTTGCCTTGTTATTGCATAGCCCCTGTCCAACGGGTTGGCTCTTCTTCACCAAGGCGATGAGTAACTGGCTCATGCTGATTGTGGTGCAGTGCTTTCTGCTTCCTTTGACGGCCCTGCTATTTAGTCTGCCTATCGGACCGGTTCTTTTGCCCCTCGCTGCGGTCTTTCTCTTGGGGAGTTTGGGTTTTACGCTAACCTGCACCCTTTTTATGGCGCTTGGATTGCGTCGTCGTCAGCGCGAGATGCTACTCACCGTCGCGGTTTTCCCTCTGAGTGCCCCGGCGTTGCTTGGCAGTGTTGTCGCAACGCGCGAACTTCTCAACGGCGCAGCCCTGTCGGCGATTAACAGCTGGCTCGGTTTGCTCGTCGCTTTTGATTTGCTCGCCTTAGCTGCAGGACTTTTACTTTTTGAAGCTCTGGTGCGTGAATAAGCTTTAGTAATCTTGACATTGCCCTCGTCCCACCGCAGGATGGAGGCCCTATTCCGGAATAGCTCAGTTGGTAGAGCGGTCGACTGTTAATCGATTGGTCCTAGGTTCGAGTCCTAGTTCCGGAGCCATTTACGGTGGTCCACCAACAGGTGGGCCGCCACCAGTTCACAGAAGCCCCGGTCGGAAACGCCCGGGGCTTCTTCTTGAATCCCCCAGTCTTCGCAGGCTTCTGAGCGCCCCGTGACCCTCGCGATGGTCTCGGCCGCGAGCTCGCAGAGATCACGCCCGGTCACGTCGAAGATGGTCTCGGGGCGTTCTCGGCTCTCTGTCTCTGGGATCGGGGAGAGAGCGCGGGCGCCTGGTTTACAGCGCGGCCTGTTTCGTCGTCGGGAGGCTCGAAGGCGGGTTTACTGCGGGATGGGGACATCGACTCAGTGTGTTCCTCGCGAGGGTGTGATGTCGCCCTCACCAACCTGCACCTCGGTCATCATCCCCGAGTCGGCGTGCTCGAGGATGTGGCAGTGCATCATCCAGCGGCCCCAGTCGAGCGGCACCATGCCGACGTCGATGGTCTCGCGACCCCGCAGCAGCACGGTGTCCCGAAAGTAGGGGTCGTCGACAGCCTGTCCGTTGCGGGCGATGACCTTGAAGAACTGTCCGTGGATGTGCATCGGGTGGAGGCGCGCCGAGTCGTTCTGGAATCGAACCCGCACCCACTTGCCCTCGGCGAGCTGGGTCACCGAGTGCTCTCCCCAGGGCTTCCCGTTGATGGTCCATTGGATACCGTGCTCCCCGCCCCGCTGCGCATTGAGAACGTAGGTGACGTCTACAGGACGCTCCGTCGCGCCTGCCCACCTCGGGATGTGGAGGTTCGACGGCGAGGTGAACGCAGGCGTATCGACGGCATCTCCTGCAACATCCAAGGTCGCGAGTGTGAAAGGGCGACGGGTGAACCGGTCGACCACGGCGATGGTCTGTCCAACAGCGCCAGCTGGGATCTGAATGTCGAGGTCGATACGATTGCCGGGAGCCAGGTCGAAGCCGTCGAGATCCAGGGGGCGGGCCGTGTACATCCCGTCGACGGCGATGACCTTGGGAGACAGCGCCCCGAAGTCCGGGCGATAGACCCTGCCGTTCGAGGTGTTCACCAGCCGGAGCCGAATGCGCTCACCGGGGCGAACCACCATGCGCTTCGACGCGTCGCCGTTCACGGTAACCACTTGGCCCCAGCGTCCGTCGTGAG
>CAYWAT010000027.1:21781-23477 GCA_964456305.1 uncultured Polyangiales bacterium
CGCGTGACGAAGCGCGGATCGATCTCGCCATCGGGGCCGAGTCGCCAGTCATCGAGCACCCATACCTCGTCGCGGCTGTAAGGCAGCGTCTCGGCGTCATCGACGATGAGGACACCGTAGAGCCCCCGCTCGACCTGCTCGGCCCCACGGACATGCGGATGGAACCAGAACGTGCCGGCGTCCTTGGGGACGAAGCGGTAGGTGAACATGTCCCCGGGAGCGATCGGGTCTTGCGTGACCCCCGGAACGCCATCCATCGCATTGGGGACCCGGACCCCATGCCAGTGGATCGTCGTCGGCTGCGGGAGGTCGTTCTGAAGGCGCACAACGACCTCCTCACCGAGCCGGACGCGCAGCACCGGACCTGGCACCTGCCCGTTGTACGCCCAGACCGATAGCATCCGGCCGTCGAATTGCTGCGCCTCGGTCGGCGCGGCCCGCAGCTCGAAGCGACGGGTACCCGTCATGGCAGGGGATGCGACCGGGTAGGCGCGCGACAGTTCCGTTTCGAAGGTGCCGCTGATTGCGTCACTCGCTGTCGTCCGCTCACTACCCGACGTCGGAGTCTCGCGTGCGCCGCCTCTCCAGTCCCACAGTGCCACGCCGGCCGCGACGACGAAGACGATGCCGAACCAGAGAGGCCAGCGGCGTTTCGACGACGGCTCACACTTCGGACAGCTCATCTGCCTTCTCCATCCGCTGCTCGGAGTCGGGCGCGGTAGATGGCCATGGAGCCAAATGGCGTCCGCTGCCGATAGGTCTCGACGGCGTCACCAAACCCAGCCTCGCGAATCAGGTCCGGCAAATCTCCGCGCACGTTGTCGCGTGTGGTCTCGAAGCCGTCGAGGAGCTGTACGACGAGAAACATGCCGCGCATGACGACATCGTGGGGGGAAGACCAGTCGGCGACATGGAGCTCACCTTCATCCTTCAGTAGCACTCTGGCTGCGGAGAGCGCCCGCAGCTTTTGCTCCCGGGTCAGGTGGTGGAGGACGAGGCTCGACACCACGCGATCGAAGGATCCGGGATCGAAGGGAGGCTTCGTCGCGTCGCCGTGGACGAGGTCGACATCGCTCTGCACCTTGGCTTTCGCCAGGGCGATGATTCGCGGATCGGCATCGAGCCCGACCAGTTTGGCCTCCGGGTACGCCGACCGAACGAGGTTGAGCAGCGTCCCGGTGCCACTTCCCAGATCGAGGACACTCTGAACGCGTTGGCCAAGCCCTTCGACGAGGCGTCTCTTGATGGTGAGCTCACGGGTGGTGAGACGCACCACTGGATCGTAGAGGCGCGTGAGGGCGTGGAACCGGAGCGCGGGAATGAACCCGGCCGGGGTGGTCTGGTTGTCAGTGTTCATGGGTCGAGTGGTCATGATCGTGCTCACGCGGAGCCGGCTGTGGTCGTGCCTTGGCAGGCTCTCGAACGGAACCCGATGGCTCTGCCGGCGGCGCCGCCACGCCATTCGCGGCGTCGGCCGGTTGGTGCGCTTCAGGCTCGACGTGCATAGCTGTGCCGTGCCCAGCGGGATCTGCATGCGGCGTCTCGGAATGCTCGTGGGCTTCGCCGTGGTCGTCGTCATGCGAGTGGGTATGCGTTGACTCGGGCGGCGCTTCCTGCGCGACGCCCATGCCGTACCGGAACACGAGTTCGGCTCCGCGATCGGCACCCACGGCGAGGAGGCTGACCAGCACCACGG
>CAYWAT010000027.1:23506-24325 GCA_964456305.1 uncultured Polyangiales bacterium
CGTGCGGTGCGCTTCCGCCAGCCCAGGGCCGTGACAGTGAGCGCGAGCCCCGTCGTCCACAACATGATGTCGCGGTGCACATGAACGAGTTCGTGCCCCGGGCTGTCGTGCCCCATCTTCTCGGTTGCCCAGAAGCCAAAGGCCACGGCCACGGCGGCTCCGAGGACCCCGAGGAGGTGGAGCCACAGGCCGAAGCGCCACGCCTCGTCTCGCTTGCACGCGACCGCGAGCAGCCACGCGCCCGTAGCCAGAAGGCGATGGGAAAGTGCACCACCATGGGGTGCAAGTTGGGAGCTGAGCTCAATCCGGGCAGAAGCTGCTCGATCATACGTCACCTTGAGGGATGAGTTGCTCCGCACCTTGTCTCTTCAGCTTCCTCTCCTCCAGCGCGCAGTACAGGACGGGAACGACGAACAGCGTCAGGAGTTCGATGGCCATCCCGCCTACGGATGGCAGTGCCATTGGCACCATGATGTCGGAGCCTCGACCCTGCGACGTGATGACCGGCAAGAGCGCGAGGATGGTGGTCGCGGTCGTCATGAGGCACGGACGCACGCGTCGAGAACCGGCCTCGAGTGTGCGTTGGCGAACTTCCTCCACGCTCTGCGGCGGCTCTTGCTCGAAGCGTTGCTTCAAGTACGTCGACATCACCACGCCATCGTCTGTCGCGATACCGACCAGTGCGATGAAGCCAATCCATACGGCCACCGACATGTTCACGGTGCCGACCTGAAAGAGGTCGCGCATGGGTGTTCCGAGAAGCTCGAAGTCGAGGAACCACGGCTGCCCGTAGAGCCATAGCAGCGCGAAGCCTCCCGA
>CAYWAT010000028.1:0-23441 GCA_964456305.1 uncultured Polyangiales bacterium
TCAAACAAAAGCTCTACTTCATCGTCTGTCTTTGATGGCTGATGCGTAGGGCTTTTGGCGTTTAACGAGCCAGTTCGGATCGCTCCGATGACGTAAACAAGACGCTTGCCAGCAACATGGTCGGTGGGGTGTGATTGCGGCGAAAGAGGGCTTGGCGCTGCAGGGTCCTCGTGATAGGCGGTAGCCGTGATCGACGGGGTATCGATAGGTCCAGACAAGGCGAGGTGGGCGGATTTAGCCGTGCCTTGCTTTCCTCGTAAATGCTTAAGGGGTGCAGTCTTAGCGCTTAGTTTGCTTTGGACTGCATGGTTGGGCGAAGCGACCCTTGTACCTGCACCGGTTTATGCGCAGGAGAGCGAAGACGAGGATGTCGACCCAGAGGAGTCACTCGCCGAGGATGAGGATGCTGAGGCTCGCGCCGAGGAAGAAGACTGGGAAGAACCTTACGAGGACGATGCAGGGGACGACGCAGAATTGCGGCCGCCTGCCATGGAATCCCTGGTGATTTCTCCTGTGGACGAAGATGAGGATGCCAATGAGGGAGATGCCTCGGCAAAAAAGCCCACCAAGGGGCAGAGCGCCAAGACTAAAAAAACCAATGCCGAGACGCCTGCCAAGCTGAATGCCCCTCCCAAGCATACGCCCACCAGTGATCCCGGCGTGATTCAAGAGTGGACTGACCCCTTGCCCATCTTCTCCCTGCACGGTTACTTTCGTGTGCGCGGCAACTGGCAACACAAGCCCTGGTTGGGGCGCCGACCTTTAGATGGCGACACGGCCAATGGTCTTGATTTGCCCTTTAGCCGACTGCAACCGGTAGAAAACGGCCGTGTTCCTGTGGGAGGCTGCGGCGATAATCTTGATGCTGACCCGGCAACGGCCTCGGCTTGCTCTTCGGACTCACTGCGCTTCGCCAATATGCGCCTGCGTTTGGCGCCGACTCTGTCGCTGAGCGAGGATGTTAAGGTGCACATGCTGGTGGATGTGCTGGACAATGTCGTGTTGGGCTCCACCTCACAGGATGTTGTGTACGTGCCCACGGACGATCCCAACGACGATGACGGGGTGGTGCCTGTGCCTATTTCCTCGCTGACGGGAACGGCCTTGCCTCCCAGCGCAGGGGGCAACTCGGTGCAGGATAGTATCGTGGTGCGCCGCGCGTGGGCTGAGGTGACCAACCGCAGCTTGGGGCAACTACGCTTTGGGCGCATGGGCTGGCATTGGGGGCTGGGTATCTTAGCCAACAGTGGCGATGGTATCGATGGTGATTTCTCCACCGATGTGGATCGCATCATGGCCATCACGCGTCTGTCAGACTTTTACATCGCTGGGATGTTCGACTTTGCTTCTGAAGGACTGATTCAGGGTCCCACAGGCGATTCCAACGGTCTGTCCTTTGATGCCGGCAATGACGACGACATTAATCAGCTGGTTTTTGCGGTTACCCGGCGTTTGACGCCCGAAAAACAAAAAGATATTTTGCGCCGCGGTGGCGTGGCGATTAACGGCGGTTTACAATTCATTTACCGCGACCAGTTTTTGTCCACCACAGCGCTTGAGGACCCCTTCATTTTGCGCCGCGATATCGACGATAGCCAAATCATCCGTCGCGATATGTGGACCATTATCCCCGATATCTGGTTTCAACTGCGATGGGACAAGCTGCGCATCGAGTTTGAGGGTGTGCTGGCGTATGGCCAGGTGGACGTGATCGATACTGTGGATGTCAACGATCCCGACAAGGACTTTGAAATCCTACAGGTGGGTGCGGCGCTTGAGACCGAGTATCGCTTCCTTAACGACAAGCTGGGTGTGTACCTAGATTTAGGCTTTGCGAGCGGCGATTCCGATGTGGATGGCCTGAGCGCTTACGAGAACATGGTGGCGCAGCGCAGTGGTGACGATAATATCACCACCTTTTCCTTTCATCCCAACTACCGGGTCGATCTTCTGCTTTGGCGCACTATCATGCGACGCGTCGCGGGCGCGTACTACTTCAAGCCCGGTGTCAGCTACGACATCTTTCGCGAACCCGATGGTCTGCTGTTGGGTGGGCGCTTTGATCTGATCTGGAGTCGTGCCTCATCACCGGTGCAGACCTACGGTAGCGCAGCGGATTTGGGTGTTGAGCTCAATGTGAATACCTATTTTCGCAGCGGAGGGGGACCAGGACCACTCGATGGCTTCTATGCCATGCTGCAATACGGGGTGCTCTTTCCACTCGATGGCCTTGGTTATCCCTCGAATGCAGGGCGTGATGCTTTTGCGGACGGCAATCCTGGGTTATCGATCGCGCACACAGGGCGACTCATCTTAGGCGTGCAATTCTAACACCTGGGCATTCAACCATATGCAAGTTCGCTAGAAATTCTAATGGCAGCAGCGCGTAAACTCCGTTCCGTTTTTGTATGCCAGAGTTGCGGTGCGCAAAGCTCAAAGTGGTTGGGGCGCTGTCCCAGCTGCAACGAGTGGAATTCCCTGGTGGAGGAGTCGGCGGCGCGTGATGGCGGTAAAGCACAAGCGCTGCGTCACAGCGCTGGACCAACGGCGTTGGGCGATGTGCCTTTCTTGGAACATGCGCGAATCTCTTGTGGCGATCCGGAGTTTGACCGTGTTTTGGGCGGTGGGCTGGTGCCAGGTGCGGCAATCCTGCTGGGTGGTGAGCCGGGGATTGGCAAGTCTACGCTGCTTTTGCAGGTGCTGGCTCATCTGAGCAAAACAGCTGAGGCGATGCCGGTGCTTTACGTCAGCGGTGAAGAGTCCGCGCAGCAGATCGCCATGCGGGCGCGACGGTTGCAGGACTATCCTACCGATGCGGTACAGGTTCTCCCCAGCGTGGGTCTAGCGCAGGTTGAGCAGGTGATTGCCGGCCTCAAGCCGCGGGTAGTAGTGATCGATTCGGTGCAGACCCTGCGTGCCGAGACCTTGGAGTCCGCACCGGGGACAGTGGCACAGCTGCGCGAGGTGAGCAGTCGTCTTATCGATATTGCCAAACGCGAAAGCATCGCCCTGTTTTTGGTGGGGCATGTGACCAAGGAGGGGGCTTTGGCAGGTCCCAAAGTGCTGGAGCATCTGGTGGACACGGTGCTTACTTTTGAAGGGGATTGGCAGCGCAATGTGCGTTTGGTGCGGGCCACGAAGAACCGCTTTGGTGCGGTGCATGAGGTGGGCATCTTCGAGATGCGTGAATCAGGCTTATGCGGCGTCGATGATCCCTCAGCTCTCTTTCTGCAACAGCGAAGTCAACAAGCGCCCGGAGCTATCATCGTTCCCAGCATGCAGGGCAGTCGTCCTCTTTTGGTGGAGATTCAAGCTTTGGTAGCGCCGGCTGTGTATGGCGCGGCGCGGCGCGTAGTATCAGAGCTAGACAGTAGTCGGTTGGCGATTTTATTGGCCGTGCTCGACAAAAAAGCCGGCGTGCATGTGTTGGACCAAGATGTCTTCGCGTCAGTAGCGGGGGGCGTACGTGTCGATGAGCGTGCAATTGACCTGGCTTTGGCGGTGGCGGTGGTGTCCAGTTTGCGTAACCGTGCGGTGGCGGCGGATATGGCTGTGGTGGGCGAGGTGGGGCTCACCGGCGAGCTGCGCGCGGTGGGCCATGTGGAGGCTCGCTTGCACGAGCTAGCCAAGCGCGGCTTTCGCGATGTGGTGGTGCCGCAGAGCAATGCCAAACAGCTGGATGCTTTAGGTGACTCGCTTGAATTGAACGTGCATGCGGCGAGTAGTTTAGGCGAGGCTCTTGTCCATGTGTTCGACCAATAAAGCCTCTGCATAGGAAGCCATGCGAGCGCGACGCACCTTTTCGGCATGTACGATGCCGCATAGCTGAGCATCGGCCTGAGCCAGCTCGTGATTGACGATCATGTATTCGAAAAAAGGGTAATGTTCGATTTCTTCGCGCGCCTTGCGAAAGCGGCGGGTCAAGCTCTCGGGGTCCTCGGAGGCACGTCCTTCTAGGCGACGCTGTAGTTCTTGCATCGAAGGCGGTAGAATAAACACCCCCACCGCTTGTGGGAAGGTGCTTTTGATTTGTCGAGCGCCCTGGTAGTCGATGTCGAACACGATGCCCCGTTTCCCATCCTCACGGGCTCGCCTGATTTCTTCCACGCTTGTGCCGTAGAGGTGGTTGTGCACCGTGGCCCACTCGGCGAAGCGCTGATCGTCGATCATGCGTATGAAGTTATCTCGGTCGATGAAATGGTAGTCCTTGCCGTCGACTTCGGTGCTGCGTGGCGCGCGTGTGGTGTGCGATACAGAGAAGGTAAGGTCGGGAAATTGGGCGAGCAAGCGCCGTGTGAGCGTTGTTTTGCCTGCACCGGAAGGTGAGCTGATGATGAGAAGCAGCAAATCGTCCATCACGTGAGGTTCTAGCAGAAGGTCAGATCACATTGTGAGCTTGTTCGCGAATTTTCTCAACGTGGGCTTTGATATCGAGGGTGGCGTGGGTGATTTTTGCATCCGAGCTTTTGGCGGCAATGGTATTGGCTTCGCGTTGGATTTCTTGAGCGAGAAAGTCTAGCTTTTTACCCACACGATCCTGATCGCTACCCAGCAACTGGTCGCACTGCTGTAAGTGACTGTCGAGTCGGACTACTTCTTCGGTAATATCCCCGCGTAACAGGCTATTGACGACCTCGCGTTCAAGAGAGGAGGGGTCTTGCGATGCGGGGAGTAGTTCCCACTGGGCAATGCGTTCCATAATACGCTGGCGGGTTGCTTCGAGCACCTGGGGCGATTGCTCTTGGATATAGGTTAGTGCTGCTCTAATGCCCTTGAGCTCCTCACGAAGATGCTTTTCTAAGTGGCGTCCTTCCTGAGTGCGCATAGTGCTCAGGTTGTGGCAGGCACACAGAAGCGTTTCTGCTGCTCTTTCGAGCATTGTTGCGGGGATTTCGTCGATCGTTCGCGTTGTCCAGAGCGAAGGGACCTGAGCAAGCAGTTGCCCTAGTGCTATATCGCTAAGGGTAGGCGTCAATTGGGCTGAAGCTGTCTGCAGTTGTTTGTAAGCGAGGGCTAATCGAGGGTGGTCGAGCTGAACTGTCGCGTCTGAAGCTGTTGTTGCGCTGTAGTGGAGCGAAATATCAACGCGCCCACGTTGCAGTAGGGCCTTGATTTGTGCTTCGAGCCTTGTCGCTAGCGTGCTTAATGCGTCGGGTAGCTTCCAATGCAGGTCGAGATAGCGGTGATTGACCGCAGTGATGCTCACCTCGATACGCGCTTGATCGTCATGCCAGGACGCCTGGGCTTGCCCAGTCATGCTCAGTATCATGATGAAGATACCTTAGGTGTCGTCGAGACCGCGGCGTTGTTTAATGCGTTCCATGACTTTAGCGTATTCAACGTCGAATGCTGAGGTACCTTCTTCGAGGTTTTTGATCTTGGCGCGTACTTCGCGATCGAGTTCTTGCTCTACATCCATATGTCGACGCAGGATGGTAGTGATCTTCCGGCGCATGGCGCGGTCATCGGCGTAGATTTCCTCCACATGCTGACTGTGAAAGAGCATCTTGAGCATCTGATCGAGGATGTAAGGCAGCGCTTCATCGGGGGTGGGTAAGCGTGTTTCTCGGGCGACTTCCGAGCGCATGCGTCCAAGCATATTATAGCTCAGCCCACGTGAACTAAGCAGGCTTTTGGCCTTATCGAGCAGTTCACGGTCGAGGCGGGCGTACTCTTTGAGCACCGCCTCGACATCAAGGCGCACTTCTTCTTCATTGCTGACTTCGATATCGTTATCCGCTGTCAGTGTTCGAACGATATCCGTTGCGATGAAGGGGATTTTTCCACGATAAAGGCGCATGGCTTCGTGTGCTTACGCCGATCGCATGGTTGGGTCAAAGACAAAGAGGCGATGCGCCTGGGGTTTATGAGGTCGATGTGCTTGTTGCAGCCGCGACTTTTTTACGCATGCGCTCCATCAAGCCATTCCAACCGTCTTTCTTGATGATTTTGTTAAACTGACGGCGATAGTTCGTAACCATGCTCACCGCGTCGGTGGTGATGTCAAAAACCACCCAGACATTGTTCTTGGATTGCAGACTGTAGTCGATCAGTACTGCAGGGGCGCGGCGGTTTTTTGTCGAGCGTGCTTCTGTGCGTACGACAGTGGCTCCCTTACGCTTGCTTTCATTGAGGTAAGCCACTTTGTACTGATCTGTGCTTTTGATGTTGCCGCGATAGTTGCGTTGCACCAGTTCTTTGAGAAGCTCTACAAAGGCATCTTGTTCGCTCGTGCTGCGTGTTTGCCAATGCTTGCTAAGCGCAAGCTTAGAAAGCTCACGGTAATCGATGAGGGCGTCGAGTAGTTTTTGAATACGCTCCTGGGCGCCCTTGGAATTGGGCTTTTTGAGCAGTTGTTTGAGCTGGCTATGCTTTTGTTTCACAAACGTCGTCGCGCTTCCCTGGGCTTGGGTCTGTAGAGCTGGCGTGAGGAAGAGCAGCATGCTGGCTACCGTCAGTGTATGTCGTATTAAGTGCATAATGCGTATCTCCGGTTTGATCATGAGCATTAGACGCGGGAAGGCATAAGATTATTCAGCGTAACATTGAGATTCCCAGGCCTGACGCGCAATAATCGAGCGTCCGCTGGCCTGTTCGAGTTCAGCGATGGCCATATTGTACTCAAAAACGCTGTTTAGGTAGCTAAAACGTGCCTTAAAGTAGGCTTTGACCGCGTCAATGAGATCGCCCGCTTCGAGGGTGCCCAGCTGATACCCCTGGGCTGAGGCCACAAACCAGGCGCGCATCTCGCGCATGCCTTTTTCCCAGGCATCGATCTGCTGCTTTGCAGATTCTACTTTCTCGTATAGAGCTGAGGTCTGGATGGCCATTCCGAGTTCTGCTTCGCGTTTTTGTTCACGTAGCTGCGCCAGCTGCGATTGACTGCGATCAACACGCTGCACATTGCCCCAGATATCGAAGGACCAGCGTGCTACTAGGGCCGCCTGTAGGCTGGTGAAGTTCCCATTGTCGATAATGAAAGCATTGCTCTGGTCGGTGATGCCTGGCGCGTAGCTGTGGGAGGCTCTAAGCGCCAAGGCGAGGTCAGGGAAGTAGCGCGCCCGATGAATACCGAGCTCCGCCTGGCGTGCTTCGATAGCCGCATGCAGCATGCCTGCCTCTGGGCGATGACGGCGTGCGGATATGCGGTAGTGTTGCAGCGACTTGGGCTTAAAAGGCAGCGGTTGCAGTGGGCATTCGGGGACGTTGATTGTGCGCAGACCTGTAAGTAAACGCAGGGCGTGCTCTGCCGCGCGTTTAGCGCGATTAACCTGGGCGCTTTGGGCACTTACTTCGGCGACCACCGCGCCTAGGCGCCAGCGATCGGTGGCATCGGCGTCTTCGTCCTCGTCGTCTAGCTTGTCGTTGAGTAATTGCGTGGCCTGTTCGAGCCTACCTTTGCCCTCGTTGATGAGCTGCTGAGTATCTAAGGCAAGCTGCAGGGCATAATAAGCTTGTCGAACCTGCAGTGTGAGCGTTTGAATGCTTTGTCGGCGTGCATGGCGTGCGGCTTGGATGCCGGCTTGCGCTGCGTTGCGAGCACCGGTGAGTTTGCCGAAGGTATAGAGAGGGATGGCTCCTTCCACGCCAACTCGAAGCACCGGGAACCAGGAATTAGACAAAGGGAGCTGTGAGTCTGGACTAAGAATCGCGGTTCCGCGCTGTTCCGGCGCGACACCAAAGGCAGCCGTGGCCTGAAATTGAAAGAAGGGCGAAATCGTCGCTTCTCGCAGTTGTGCCTCAGCGGCTTCGATCGCATGTTGAGCCGCACGCAGGCCAGGGTAGTGCTGTTTGGCTTTTTTGATAAGCAGGTTGAGGCGGGTCACAGGGGCAGGCTTCGCCGCAATGGCCGTGGGCACAGGCCATACTACCTGGCTTGCGGCGATCACAAAGCTCAGCGCCCCAGCACACCATGCTTGGGGGAAATTAAGATCTGTTTTCACAATCCTGGACCGAGAGATCGTATCTAATTGAACTCCAAAAGGTTTTGGACGGTGAGGAGACAATGCTTAGGCATCGGCTGGGAGCCTTGCGACAGCCTAGGAAGGTCGAAAAGACATGAGATCGGCGGGAGGGATTTGAACGCAGGTTTTTTATCACTCCCTTGATCTCGATGTATTAGCTTAGCTTCCCGACTTCTTGTTGTATTGTTTAACGACGCGCTGCGTTAGATCGAGCTTGTTGGGCACCCATACGATGCCGCCTTCATTGCGCTCGATGATGAGGGTATAGCCTTCTTTCTTGCCAATCTCGCGAAGAATGTCCTGCATCTTTTCGATGATGCCCTTGGTCAGTTGGCCTTCTTTTTTGGCGAGTTCGCGCTGGTATTCGACGTAGGTTTTCTGCAAACGCACAAAAGAACGCTGGTACTCTTCGAGCTTGCCACGCAGCGCCTCGCGACTGAGAACGCTGCGCTTCTTCTCAATGTCGTCCTTCATGACCTTCAGTTCTTTTTGCTTCTTATCGAGCCCTTTTTGGCGCTGTTTGAAGATCTTTTGCAACTTGGCTTTGGCTTTTCGCCCATCGTTCGTCTGATTGAGGGCATCTTGAAGGTCTACCACACCGACGCGAAGGTCTGCTGAGGCCATCGAGACCGGGGTGATAATACATGCGAACCAAAAGAGAGATGTCTGGAGTATAAGGCGCTTCACGCGAACCATCCTTTCGGGCCTCTGTGTCGTAGTGTTGCCTTGGCAAGGCGTCAAACGCTTTGTCTCGGCCCACTTAAAGATGAGGCTTATCTATAGAACGGTGCTCAGCGCGTTTGATTCACTCAAAGATCAACTTTAAATGGCCCTAAATGGCGTAAGGGAAGACGATTTCAAACTTGCTTTGCTTGAAACGGGGGAATTTCGCGCGTTTGACAGCCTTGGAGACACAGGAGGCAACCGGTGTGCCGGCAAATGCGCCAGTGACTTGGGCTCGACTTACGCGTCCTGTTTTGCCGGAGACGACGACTTTAGTCTTGGCAAGGCCGTGTTGACCGTTGCCGCAGGCTCGAACGGCGCCTTTGACGCTAGTTAGGGCTTTGAGGACATCGCCACGCGCTGGTGTGTTGGGCAAGTTCGCGTCGGCTTTGGGTGCGCTCTTGCTTTTGCCTCCCGAAGTGGCGGCACGAAGCAGAGAATCCATATCCGAGGGCGCTTTTTTCTTGGCTTTTGCCGGTGCTGGGGTGGGTGCGGCGCTGCTATCGTTGCTTTTGCTCTTGTGATCGCGATCCCGATGGCGTCGATGGCGGCTGCTATGCGAGCGCTCCTCGCCTTTGGCGCTGGCATCGCTGTCTTTCTCAGCGCTGTCCGCAGCAGCGACAGCTTGATTGCTATCCTCGCCGTTGGCCTCGCCTGCGTTTTCAGCTGCGTCACCCGCTTGAGCGTCGACCTTATCGCCTGATTCGGGGGCTAGCGCCTGAGTGCCTTGCTCTGTATCGGACTTCTTGAGCACCATCACGCCCACAGCGCCTGCAGCACCCACGGCGACAAGAGCGAAAAGGGCGACCAAGGCGTAAAGCAGCTTGTTGCTACGCTGGCCGGCTTGGGGCGGCATGGTTGAAGGGCGAATACGGGGCGCGGTAAGGGGTGATGCGAGACCGCTTGAACCGCCGCCAATCGAAAGAAGGTCGTCGACCTGGTTCGCGCCTTGCGTGCTAGCTTGATAGGCGCTGTCGTTGACGCTGGTTGCGAGCTTGCGAATGTCGAGCAGGCCAGATGAACCATCGGTGCCATTGGCTTGAGCCGCCGGAGGCGGATTGCTTTTGCGTTTTTGGTTCGCCAGAGACTGCAAATTATTGAGAGAGAAGAGCACCGAGTTTTCGTTGCGTTGACCGGTCATCCCGGCTGCGGAGCCACTGGCCTGTGGCGCTGCGGCAACACCGGCGCTGCTGGCTTGGGCAGCAGCTGCAGGTGACTTGGCCGCCGCTGCACTTTTCTTGCTGGGGGCAAAGAGGTCGGCGCTGCTGTTGCGTCTAACCCTATTGGCGACGCCTGCGCCTCCTTGGTAGGACTCAAGCGATTTCGCGGCGGCGATAGGATCTGATGGGGCAGGCGCAAAGGGATCGGCGCCCATGGGAGGCGCTTCGACCTCGGCAGTCGTTTCTGCGGGGGATTCGTCGGGCTCAGGCGCAGGCTCTACACTTGCTTGGGGCGCTGGTTGAGCAGCGCTTGCAGCGGCCTCTGGGGCTTGGGAGGCGAACTCAGGCACGCTTTGGATGGGTTGCCAGTCGCTAAAGCCATCTTTCCAGATGTAATCCTCGCCTCCCAGCTTTCCGCTACCGATCAAGTCCTGGACTTGCTGGGCGGAGTAGGGGCCCTGTTGGTTGCCTTCGATCACCACATGCCATTCGTCGCCTGCAGCAGCGGCCGGGGCTTGTTGTTGCTGGTAATCGTAGGCTGTAGGGCCTTCACTGCTGCCTGCGGCGGGAGGCGTCGAATCTTGGCGCACCACAATGGTTGCGCTGCATCGTTTGCAACGTATCTTGAACGACTTGCCTGCGATTTTATCGTCGGCGATCGAGTATTTGGCGCCGCAGCTCTGGCATACGATCTTCATGGTTGCTTCGACCTCTGGTTAGTTCCCTGCTTTTAGGGCTTGGGTAAGAGCGGGCACGGCATCGAAGAGATCCGTCACCCAAAAGTAATCGGCGATTTGCCCGATGGGCGCTTCTTTATCAGTATTGATGGCCACAATCACCTTCGAGCTTTTCATGCCGGCCAAATGTTGGATGGCGCCGCTAATCCCGACGGCAATGTAGAGCTTGGGGGCCACCACTTTGCCGGTTTGGCCGATTTGCAGCTCGTTGGGAACGTAACCTGCGTCGCAGGCCGCGCGTGAAGCCCCCATGGCGGCCTTGAGCTGGTCCACCAAGGGCTCGAGCACGCTCTTGAAGTTATCAGCGCTCTTCAGGGCGCGACCGCCGGCCACCACGACCTCCGCATCGGTAAGCTCGGGGCGTTCGCCGGACTGTACGGTCTCCAAGCCCAGGTACTCGACGCGTGCGGCCGCCGGATCGTCTACCGGTGCAAGGCTACTGAGCGGGCTTTTCTCACTGCTAGGCTGCAGATCGGCCTGAAAGTCGCTTTGGCGCACGCTCACACAGTGTACGGCGGTGTTGATGTTCACCGTGCCGTAAGCATTGCCGGCGTACATCGCCCGGGTGTAGCGCAGTTGGTCGCCCGCAAGCTCCACCTTCGCGATATCCGCCGCTAAGCCGGCTTCGAGTTTGGCGGCAACACGCGGCAGCAGGTCTTTGCCATAGGGTGTGGCCGTGCATACCAATAGGTTGTGCCCTTTGTCGCGGGCCAGTTGCGCAATGGTGGGCGCATAACGCTCGCACACATAGCCACCAGCGATTTCTGCATGCATAACGTCGCGTGCGCCATAGCCTTGCAAGGCCTCGGCAGCGCTTTGGGCCTTCTCGCCCAGGGCGACGATGTCGAAGGCACCCCCATGTTGCTCGGTGAATTGCTTGGCCATGGCAATGGCAGCCAAGGTGGCGCTGCGGGGCGCTCCGTCATGAAGTTCGGCAATCACAAGAATGGTTTTCATGGGTTAATCTCCGGCGTGGTTAGAGAACTTTGGCGTCTTGACGCAGCTTTTGCACCAGTTCGTCGGCGCTTTGCACAAAGACCGTGGTTCCGCTGCGGGTGGGTGGCTTCGCGAAGCTCACATACTGCGTCAGCGCCGCGCTATCGCCCAGGTCGCTGAGCTGCATCGTATCGATGGACTTTTTCTTGGCGGCCATGATGCCCTTTAAGGAAGCATAACGTCCGCCTTCGGCCTCCGGATAGCGAAAATCGTCGGGGGTGAGGCCATTTTTGACCGACTCGGGGTGAATAATGCGGTCCGCGGCGGTGATGATCGCCGGCAGGGAGAGCTGGAGGGACAAAATGCCGAGGTCGGTCTCGCGCCCCACCTGCAATTGTGTGTCGCTCTGCTTGCGAATGTGCATCGCCATCGTTGCCATGGGCCATTGCAGCAGCTCCGCCAGGGTTTGACCGACGGCATTGGAGTCGCTGTCCACCGTGATCTTGCCCATCAGTACCAGGTCGGGCTCTTCTTTGGCGACCAAGGCCTTGAGAGCATGCGCGCAGCTCCAGCTGTCGAGGGCCATGTCATCGCATTCCACCAAGATGCCGCGGTCGGCACCCATGGCGAGAGCTTGGCGCAGGGTTTGGGTGCTGTCGCTCGGTCCCAAACAGGCCACGGTAATCTCGCCGATGCGCTCTTTGGTGGCGCCGTTCTCGTTGAGACGCAGTGCAGCCTCAAGGGCATATTCGTCGTAGGGGTTTATTTTCCATTCGAGCCCCTCACTCAGGATAGCACTGCCGTCGGCAGCGATACTTATCTTGTCGGCATTGTCGGGATCAGCGACGCGTTTAATGGGAACCAGGATTTTCATCGAGCACCTATGATAAGCACGAGGCTAACATACATCGCCCGTACATGTGTCAGGAAATCGTGCGCGAATTAGGTCCCTTGACAGGCTCAATCGGCCCTTCTGGCGTTATCGCAGCGGCTTTTGTGATGCGTGCCTGGCGATGATAACCTTGCGCGGTTGCTCGCGTGTGAGTTCTTGCAGGGGGTAGGTTGTTAGCAGGGTCCAGCGGAAGGCTTTGACCTGGGCCAGGGTGTAGTGCTGCGTTAGTCGGTGTTCGGCGTGATGAAACCCAGAGCCGTAGCGGTGCTCTTCTTGACCTGTGTTTAGTACGAAGGCCGCGTTGAAGTCGGGGTAGAGGATGCCATCGATCACGAAGCCAAAGAGGGGGGCCTTGATCGTTACCGCATGGGCCTGCTGGGCCTGGGTTGTGAGGGCTGGATGGATGATTTGGACGTGGCCACCTGAGTTATAGGCTGTTTGTTGATCGCCTACGGTTGCCTTGGCATCGATTGCAAAGAGGGTGAGGTGTGTCGCTGCCTTGGCGTCAGTCATGTGGCGCAATGAGTTCGCATAGCGGATCCCATCGGCAGGTATGTACTGATCGTGAGGCCGGATTTCTCGGCTACTAAGCGTGGGCTGGGTGTCTTGTTCGACGCCCGCCCAGATCTGTAGCGTCGGCACGGTGTTGTCGAGCAAGGGCGTGCGCTGCTGAGCCTGTATTGCGCGGACCTGGGTGTGACGCCCCTTGAATTTGGCGTAGCCAGGGTGCTTGGGGAGATGCCCAGGGCTCGGGTCGCATCCATCACCCTGCTGGGGAGCCTGTTGATCGACGCTGCATTCGCCTGGTGCGCGGCTTTGGCCCACCCGCAGGTAGTGCTTGGCCGGACCAGCGAGGTTGTGACCGGCCTGCCACGCGATAAAAGGCCATTGCTGTGCGGATGCGCCTTCGGTGACTACATCGATGCGCAGCTGCATCTGCCTGGACTGCGTTGAGCAGACGCCCGAGCCTTTGAAGGCCACCCCTGCGACGGCGGCGTTGAAATGAAAGACCGTGGGCACCGTCCCTTGGCAGCTGATCCCCTGCGCGCTGTCTGTGCGGCTTTCGCCCCGTGTATTGATGAAGGTGACGCGTTGGTTAAACTCAAAGACTTTGACCGGCGCATTGCTTTGGCGCTGTTTAGACTGGCCTTGCTGCGCTTCACCCTCCTGGGTGGGCAGATTGCAGCCCAAGGTGAGCGGGATGACTGCAAGTAGAGATAAACGATGAGGGCGGGGCTTAACCAAAGACTGCATAACGATACCTGCCGGATGTGAGAGGCCGAAGAGTGCCTTTCTTTTCGCGATATTGCAACTCTAGATCGCTCTCGCTTCACTCTGATCCTGGCTTGCATCCGGTCCTCGTCCCTCGAGGTACCATTCAAAGTACATCATCGGTCCTGCGGTCCGGGTGCGCTCAGGTTCAAAGCAAATCGAGAGCGATCTAAGCTCATCGTGGAGGACTCAAGCCACGCTGCCCCAGGTTCGCGTGCTGCATCGCCTTCTTGGCGTTTAAAGCAAGGGTCCCGGGGTGCATTGCAGCCACCGGGACGGTCTTGCTCAGAGGTCGAGAGCGCGGGTCTTAGTTCTCGTCGTCGTTGCCGCTCTCATCAGCGCTGTTGCTTGCCTCCTCGTCTTTTTTGCGCGTACGGCGTTGGGTCAAACCGAGGCTGATGCGGTCATCGCGGCGCTCAACAACGGCGCGCGCTTGGGCCCGCCAGTCGCTGAGCCAGTAGTTGAGAGCCCTGGCGGCCTCCTCGAGGCGCTCTTCCTCCGGGTTTTCCTCGACCACAGGCATCGGCATGGGGATGCTTTGCGTGGCGATGTCGATCCACCCGCGCAGCTGCGCCTCAATCTCCGCATCGATAATCTTACGCGCCTCCAACAGTGCAAGCACCGCGCGATCCTGGTCGGTATCGCTATTGGCGACCGGACTTTCACCCTCTGGGGCCTCGCGCAGCGCCTGGATGCGGTCCAAAAAGGACTGCACGGTGTGCACCGCCTCGGCGCCATCGCCCTGATTGAGGCCACTAAAAAGAAACTCCTCATGCTGCGGAAAGCGATGCTTTAGGGCGGCACGGGCGCGCGTAAAGGCGGGACCGTCCCAGTTGTCGAGCTGCGCGATGGCCTGCTCCTGCGCGTCCACCCTAGGCTGCTCCTCGACCACGCTGCGGGTCTGCCCCAGCGAGCCGAGCAGCAAGCGCCAGCCCTCCTTGTGAATCTCAGCGCTATAGCCGGCCTTGCTCTGCAGCGCACCGAAGATACGCGCCGAACGACCCACCGCCGCCAAGAACTTGGTGGCCCGGTCACGGTCGCGTTCGATGACACGACGGCTGAGAGTATTCGATAGTTTGTTCATAATCATTCCTCCTGATTGATGTCCAAGCATTTAGACGCGCATGTTGTCGGTCTATTCACGACATTCCGCACATGGGGGTATTTTTTTGGATGGCGGGGCTTAAATCCGGCTTAAACAAGCTTGGGCAGCTTTAAATAAGCTTCGGCAGGCATAATTAAACCTTTGGCAGCCTAAATGAAGCCTTGTCAGGGCAAAAAGAAGCAACGGCAGCGGAAATATAGTCCTGGGCAGGAAAAAGGAAGCCTTAACCCTAGCTGCCCAAGCTTAATTTTGCCTGCCGAAGCTTCCCGGAGGCTGCGCATCGCTTCCCGGAGCCTGTCCGAAGCTTGCTGGAGCCTGCCCAAGTTCCCTGAGAGCTGCGCATCGCTTCCCGGAGCCTGCCCAACATTGCCGGCGCTTGTGATTGATTTCCCAGCGCTTGCGATCGATTCCCTGGCACCTGTGATCGACTTGAAATCACTTGTGAAAGGCTTCCTGGCGCTTGTGATCGATTTCAAGACGCCGGCGAAGTGCTCTCGAACGCTTGCCCATGTTCCCCGAGAGCTGCGCATCGCTTCCTGAAGGTTGCCGGAGGTCTGTGTCGGCTGGGGTTTAGCCTCTGGGGGTGGGTTTTTGATGAGACAGTGCAGTGCAGCAGCTTCATTGAGCAGCATCCGCAGGCGTCGTCGCCGATTTGGCATCGCCAGGGGGGCTGGGAGCTGTCATGTTGCGGGGGCCCTGAGCTTAAGGGCGCTTACGTCAAACCTTAGACCCCTCTCGATTCACGCTGATCCTGGCTTTTGCTGGTAACCACCCTAGTTACTGCAACGCATTCGATTCCATGCGCTACGCCAATCACCGCAACGATGCCTGTCAAACGCCAGACTCTGTGTGCTGCGTGCGACCAACGGGAGCGCTCACGGAGTGAGTAGCAGCACTTGGCACCCATAAGACGCCTTCCATTAAGAACGCCCGCAACGCGGGTAGTAGCGCGTAGTGACAGTGGAACCTCCAGCGCAGAGCGTCTATAGAGTCTCTCTATACGTCTTCGGTCCTGCGGTTCGAGCGCGCTCAGACTCAACGCAAATCGACGGCGGTCTAGTTATGAAAGGCTTACTCGATGACAATCCGTATTCTTCCTTCGCTGCTTCTTGTGTTTCTTCTCCTGGCCTGGGGCTGTGTGGCGTCTTCCGATCCGGAGGCTTCAACCCTCAAACATGATGCCCAAGAGCCGAACACACTGTGCCTCAACTGCACGCCAAGCTTGCACGATCCCTTTACTCATAAAGCGCCTAGCCAGGGCAGTCTTGGTGGGTACGCGTTTAACCTTGAATCCATCGATAAGGTGCCTGCGGGTGGGCGTTTTAAGGTTCAGCACCCCCTGTTGACCATTAAGCCCGAGCAGATTGCAGCAACAGAAGGCGAATCACACTTTATTAAGTTCGGTCTACAGATAATTCACGGCTACTCCGCTCCTCGAGAGCTCATGTATGAAGGCAAGTATTACGAACTCGAGTCATGGTACGCCGATGAATACAAAGAGGCGTTGCGGCAGGTCATCGCAGCCCTTTCCGATGAAAACCATATAGAGTTCACGGCACGCGTTGATACCTTTGACCGCGAACATCGACCTGCAGAGGGCGAGGCAAGGGATATCAAGCTTGATTACATTCGCTTTGAACTGAAGGTAGGGCTACGCGTGCCTCAGGAAGGCTTGCAACTTATCCTGCCATCCATACAACCCCAGTACAGGGAGTGTGGGGTTTTTCAGGATGGTCGTGGTGGCGAGTGGCGGGGATATTGCGTCGAGGCCAAGCTTATCCGTAAGGATGAGGTCCTGACGCAACTAGAGATCGCCAACCTGCGCGCCGTCGAGGAGTGACCTTAGGCTCCGGGAAGGCCTAGGGGCTGGTCAATGTTGGAGGGAGCACAGATGCAGGCTCCCTTCAGCTTGCCCTGATAGAAGAGAGGTCTGGCTGTCACAACTGAAAGCTCATCTGGCATCGCCTTCTCAAAGCAGCGCCGAGGAGGGGTGACTCGCGTACTCTCTACACTGGCGAAGTAGCTCAGTTTAATCAGGCACCAATAGTACCCTTGTATGTTCTCCTTAATCACAGTGTCATAACGGTGACTTCCCACCCCTAACATTCGAATATCGTAAAGCCCTGTGGGCGGTGCCGTCATGCCCAGTGCTATCGAGATAGCGTTACCCCAATCTGTCGCATTACGCAGGCGTGCAGCCGCTCCCTCGGCTTCCTCTTGGCTCTTAAATGTACCGCTTAGGCCTGAGATAGAGGAGACATCAAAGCCAGGCGCGACCTCAAACACGTCGTAGCCGGTTTGTGTGGTGTACCAATAGGTCAAACCTATGACCGTAAGGCCAAGTGCTGTGGGCGCAATAGCAAACGTATACTGCGCATATTTATTTGCAGTGTTGTCGCTGAATGAGTCTTGATGGGGATGGGGGGCACAGCCCGTAAAAAGGACACCTAAAAGGCCAACAAGGGCAATAACGCGGGCTAACAAAGGCATGACAAGACTCCTAAGGATCGAAAACGCCGTCGCCTGACATAAACGACGGCCTCCCAACTTAGATCATGACCCCGCTAGGGCAAGACGAAGCTTGGATGTTGAGCACAAGGCTTCCCACTTCGTCCTGCATCGCTACACAGGGGGGCTTGAATCCCTACAAAGGCTCTGTTGATCCTTCCTTTGCCTACGTTAACCCTATGATTTTGTAAATAATTGTTTCATTTTCTCGACAGCTGCGAAGCATGTCGGGGGTATACTAGTGGATGCATCTCGACTGATTAGTAAGGAGTTAGAATGGTTGCTGTATCCCCTTGGTTTTATCGTCAACACTGGCTTGGAATGGTTTTGATAGCCCTTCTTGCGCTTCCCGTTGCTCTTGGCTGTGGACAAAATGAGAGCGATGACAGCGGCGGAGGAGGAGGCGGCGGCGGGGGAGGCAGCGGCAGTCCCGACCTGGCCGATATTCTCGATGAAGATGTAGTCGATACCGTCAAGCGTTTGCTCAACACCTCGCTCATCGTCAGCGCGAGCTATCAATCCAACTGTGCGATGATTACCACCGACGAAGGTGAGCGCATCACCAAGTGCTGGGGTTCGAATAGCGGTGGCCAGTTGGGCAATGGCAAAAATCGTGAGAATACAGGCGACGATCCCAACGAAATGGGCGATAACCTCGACCCCATCGATGTGGGCACTGATTTACGCGTGATTACGATTGTCGCGGGGCGCTCTCACGCTTGTGGCTTTCTCGATAAACCAAGTGGCGAACGCTTGATTAAGTGCTGGGGAAGCTCCTTGGAAGGCAAGCTTGGCATTGGCAGTGGCGGCCAAACGGGTACGACCATTGGCGATGAGGCCGGTGAAATGGGCGACAACCTCAAAGCGGTCGACTTTGGCACCGATGATGCGGATAAACCCTACCAGATTTTGTCGATTTCAGCCGGTGACCGGCATACCTGTGCGGTATTGCAGGCCTCGAATGGTGAGGGTGTGCTCAAGTGCTGGGGAGCCAATGGCAAAGGGCAGCTTGGCTTGGGCGATACGGATTATCGTGGCGATAAGCCCAGCACCATCGGCAATGGGATGGAGCCGGTTGAGCTAGGAAGCTACAAAGACGAGCGTATTTCTCCACAGGTTGTCTCGGCGGGTGCTGAGCATACCTGCGCGATTGGCAAAATCTCTACAGGGGAGCGCGTGCTCAAGTGTTGGGGCAATAATGATCGCGGGCGACTGGGTCTAGGCGACGAAGATAATCGAGGGCATAACCAGGATACGGTGCCAGCGAAGCTCGAGGCCGTCGAACTCGGCACCTATGAGGGTGAGCGCTTGGATCCAGTGGCGATTGCTACTGGCTTTAGCCATACCTGCGCGATCGGACGCATCCCGTCGGGCACGAAGGTGGTGAAGTGTTGGGGCAGCAACGGGACAAGCTCTGCGGGAACCAATGGTGCTCTCGGTACGGGGGATAAAAAACATCGTGGTCATACCGAAGAAACCGTGCCTGCCGAGATCGACGCCATTGCCTTGGGGAGTTACGAGAACGAAGCGCTAGAGCCCATTGCGATCCAGGCCGGGCTTCAGTCCTCCTGTGTGGTGACCGAGGTGGCCAGTGGTAATCGCTTTGTTAAGTGCTGGGGGCGGAACGACGAGGGGCAACTTGGCTTGGGCGATACGGATCCGCGCGGGATGAGCGGTGGAACAACCCCGGATACCTACGATCCCATCACCATGGGCAGCGATGACAACCCTGTGGCGATCACCAACTTTTCGATGGGCTACAATCACACCTGCGTAACCCTGCAGGAGACGATGAGCGGCACGCATATCGCCAAGTGTTGGGGTGATGGGTCTTTAGGTCAGCTGGGCATCGGCAGTGTTGATGACTTGGGCCTTTCCCAAGACACGATCCCGGCTAAAATTAAGCCTATCGAGTTTTGAGATCGCTGTTTTTCTAACACCCTGGGCAGTTTTCGCCGCCGGTGCTGGGTGGGGTGACGTTGATCTCGTAATCTAAGCGGTAGTGGGCGCGGTCACTGGCTTCCACAGAGCCAGGAATGTGCGTGGGACCGGGGCCCGCTGTGTATGAAAAGCCTGCGTAAGGGATCATCCAGTTGTGATTGACCACCGTGCCGAAGGTGCCGCAGTCGAGGCGGTCGCCTTCGGTGAGGAACAGGCGAATGGTATCGGCTAGCTGATAGGTGCGACCGCGGTGCACCTGCACCACCGCGCCACCACCGGGGGTGAGGGGGTAGCGATACGACCCGACGAAGTCCTCGCCATTGATTTTGCAACTGGCGCGTAGGAACCAGTCGTCTTTGCTACCCTTACCGGGCTGATGCACATGCAAACTCTTGAGGCGTACATCCACCGCATACTGCCCGGGCCATTTGATCGGCACCGCGGCGTCGATGCAGACGTTGGGGATGGTCTGATACTCCACCATGATGGGCACCGGCTGCGATTTGGCACCGCTCACCGCACGGCGAATGCCATCCACACTCTCTTGCACCATCAAGCGCTGACTTGTGGCCTCATCGAGACCGCGGCACTTGTAGTGATAGCTGATGTTTTTGTTTTGCGCGTAGCTCTCGACGCTACCGCCGAAGGGGCCGAAGCTGACGCCGGCGTTAAACCCGCGGCTATTGTTATTGCGGGCAAAGACAATGGTGCAGCTGTTGCCGAAATCGATGCGACGCAAAAAGAATAGGGCGCCTGGGGGAGCTTTGCGCAAGGCCGAGGTGTCGGGGGCAATCATCGCGTAGCGCCTCTCGTTGGTTTGGATAATGGCGTGGTTGAGGGCGTTGCTGAAGTCCGTCCCAAAAGACGCGCCCCAGGCTCGTACTTGCGCGCCAAAGGTAAAACTATCGTTCACCCGCACATAGGCCTGCTCCACTTCGTTGATAATCGCTTGTGAGGGCTCTTTGGTGCCCACAAACATCGAGACGCCATCCTGACCGGGGAAAAAGTTGAAGTTTCCATCGACGGGACGACCGATGTCTTCAACGCGCACATCGGGTGGGGCCGGGGCTTCGATGCTGATAATCTCTTGATTGAAGCCGGTGACGCTGGGATCGCAGGCTTCGATCCAGGGATTGAGGCGAGGGCCGTTGGGATTTTCTTCGTTCCCTTCGAGATTGCTCGCGTTGTTACTACCAAGCCTGCTGTCGCAGCCCTGAAGTAAGCTTAAGAAGAGCAGTCCATAAGCCAGTAATCTAAATTGACGGAAATCGTGCTTTGCCATCATGCAAAACTAAATGAGCAACATCCATGCCACGGATTTAGGGCTTTTTTCTGCACCTTTTCTGCACAAATGGGGTGCAGAAGCCACATATGCAGACTTAAGCCCACAGTAAGTGGTCTTCTGGGTATAGGTCGCTTGGTATAGTTGGCGTGAATAAGTGTTCTCCTTTATAGTCGCAGCCCAAAGGGGAGCCTCTATGACCGAATCAGCCAAATCGCCTTCACGAACACGTTCTTCAAAGCCATCCTTGGTGCTTGTCACCGGTGCCAGTGGCCATCTGGGAGCAAACCTGGTGCGTTCCCTCTTAGACGATGGGCTGCGCGTGCGTGTTACCACCCGCACCACAAGCAATAATCAGGCGCTCGATGGCCTGGATGTGGAGATTGTATCGGCAGACTTGCGCGACCCAAGCAGCATCGATGCTGCTGTGGCAGGCTGCTCTCATATTTATCACTGCGCGGCCAAGCTCTCGACCTTTACCGCCGGTCGCAACGAGAAGCTGGAAGTTTTTGAGAGCAATGTGGTGGGCACGCAGAATATCCTGCGCGCGGCCTTGAAACATAAGGTGCAGCGCGTTGTGGTGACAGGGTCGCTAAGTGGTAC
The DNA here is from genome assembly GCA_964456305.1 of uncultured Polyangiales bacterium. Taxonomy (GTDB): domain Bacteria; phylum Myxococcota_A; class Polyangia; order Polyangiales; family CAYWAT01; genus CAYWAT01. The sequence continues at coordinate 21,124 of CAYWAT010000028.1, forward strand.
CGGCTATGATCCACGCCAACCCTCGCGCCCTTGCTCTGAGAGCTGGCCTTTCTTTCCTTTCGATGACCCCATGCCCTATGAGATGTCCAAGGCCCTGGTCGAGCTGGAGTGTCACAAGGCTTATGCCGATGGTCTCAACGTCGTGATCGCGACTTCCTGCGCCATTATCGGTCCCAACGACTTCAAACCCTCGCGCATGGGGCGCGTGCTCTGCGATTTTGCCACGGGCAAGCTCAAGGCTTACGTCCCTGGGGGCTTCGAGTTTGTGGCCACCCGCGATATCGTCAGCGGTCATCGCTTAGCGATGGAGAAGGGGCGCGCCGGGCAGAAGTACATCTTTAGCTCGGGCTTCATGACTATGGATCAGCTGATGCAGCACTTCGAAGAGGTGACCGGGACGCCTAAACCCCGCCTGCGTTTGCCCCCGCATCTTATCGAGGGTGCAGCCGAGGTGGTCTACCATGTCAAAAACACCTTCTTCCCCAAAGCGCCGCAGCAGCTTACGCCCGGTGCCATCCGCATTTTGCGTCTCGAGCGCCATGTGGATTGCCGCAAAGCCAAAGAAGAGCTCGGCTTTAAACCCAGCAACATGCGCACCGCCATCGAGGAGGCTTACCAAGACTTCGTGCGTCGCGGTATCATTCCTGCGCGCAAGCCTTCGCTCAAGCAAAGCCTGATGCAGAACCTGCAGAAGCGTGCCGAGAGCATCCGTCCCAAGGCGATGCAGTCCAAACCCACCAACGGCCGCGATAAATCCAAGCCAGTGATTCACACCTCGCAGTTTGAGAGCGCGAAGCATGCAGTGAACTGAGCCATTCTCCTTTGCTTAGAGCGCTTCCCTAGGGCTCCGGGTTCAAAACGGCCTGGAGCGAGGAAGTGATATAAATAGCACGCGTAGGCTGCCGTGAATGCCTGCGTCAAAAGCTGCGGTCATAAGAAAGCGAAGGCGTTTGGCTGTAGAATTGGTCTGGAAAACTCAGTCCCATCCATTATATGCAGGGGCACTATGATTCAGTCAACGTCAGCCGATGCTCCTCGTCCTCCTTCCTTTGCCGAAGCACGCAATAATCGTCAAAAGGCGCGCTCGGCGGGGTTGAATCCCAACTATTGGTACCCTGTTGAGTACGAGAAGAAGCTCAAAGCCAAGGGGGTGGTTGAGGTGACTTTTTGGAAGCAGTCCATCGTGCTTTTCCGGGGCGAGGATGGGGCGATTCGGGCTATCGATAATCGCTGTGCGCATCGTCAGCTCAAGCTTTCCATCGGGCATGTGGACGGCTGCAACATTGTCTGCCCCTATCATGGCTGGCAATACGATGGCGACGGCCGGGTTGTGAAAATCCCCCACGAGCTCTTTGGGCGTTCCATGCCCTCGTTTCGGGTTCCAAGTTACCCTGTGAAGCTTCGTTATGGCCTGATTTGGCTTTTCCCCGGTGATCCCGAGCTTGCCGAGACCCGTTCGATCCCTGACATCCCCGAACTCGAGGGGCATGACCGCTGGGGTTGCGTGCCGGTGGACTTCACCTGGAATGCACACCACTCCATGGTCATCGATAACGTCAGCGATTTTACCCACGCCTATCTGCATCGTCGTTATCAGCCCTTTAAAGACGCCAAGCTCACCAAGCTGGAAGCCGGCGATGAAAGGGTCTTTCTCGCCTACGATACCAAGGTTGGTTACGGGCGATTCTCACGTCACTTTGTCGATCGCAGGGACGTCGACACCAACTACATGGAGCTCTGTTACGAGTATCCCTATCAGTGGTCCAACACGGACGACAAGATCAAGCATTGGTGCTTCGTGTTGCCCATTGACGAGCAACGCACGCGGGCTTTTTTCTTGTTTTACTTCCGCTCTTTCAAGATTCCATTCGTGCCTATCAACATGCCGCGGCGTGTGATGCAGCCCTTTCTGCATATCGCGAATCAGTTGTTGATGAAGCCCCTGCTGAAAGAAGACGGCGTCGCTGTGCAGGCTGAGCAAGAGGGATACAACATGTATTACGACGCCCCCCTTGCTGAGCTCAATCCAGCAGTGCACGAGTTTCAAAAGCTCACCATTCGCAAATGGGAAGAGCACCTCGCCAATACACCCAAGCGTGGCGGCCGACGTGTTTCACGCGGCAAAGCCAATGCTTCCACTGCAGCTGCTTGAGTAACCCCAACCTCAATCTAGACCGCTCTCGATTTGCTTTGAGCCTGAGTGCGCCCGGACCACAGGAACGAAAATGTATGTGCATAGGAAAAAACTCCTTGATTGCCAGGTGCTGCTACCTGCTTCGCAGGCGTTCGCTTCTGACATTTCTATGCATGCCAGGCGT
>CAYWAT010000029.1:0-13111 GCA_964456305.1 uncultured Polyangiales bacterium
GTGCCCATGCTTGTGGTAACCCCGCTCACCCTTCTTGGCGGCGCTTTTTACTCCATCGCCATGCTGCCGCCCCTCTGGCGCACCGTGACCCTCTTCAACCCGGTGGTGTACCTCATCAGTGGCTTTCGCTGGAGCTTCTACAGCCACGCCGACGTGAGCGTGGGTCTTAGTTTGAGCATGACCCTGGTATTTTTGCTGATCTGCCTCGGCGTGATCACCTGGGTCTTCCGCACGGGCTATCGACTGAAGACTTAGCCGCAGGTCAGTCGCTTTCGATTCTTTGTCAAGTCTTTGCAGTTGTCATTGGGTGTGCATTGCACCTGTATTTTCTTATTGGTATACTGCCGGCTTCATTTTTTATTGATGTCTTGGCGGGTATCACCCTGCCTTTAAGTAATAGGAGATCGTTGTGACTAAAAGATTAACATTCATTTTGTTATTGAGTTCTTTCATCTTTGGCGCCTGCGCTACATCTGTGAGCACAAACGCGACAAATAAGAATACTGCAGATGCGAATAGCGTGGTGTTTAATTTTTGGAGTAATCGAGGTAATAGGGATTGCTATAATGAGCCCAAAGATTGCACATGGAAGGCTGGGAGTAATTATATTCCCAATCAAAGTTACCCAAGAGAGCAAAAGCCAAAAGAATTAACTCTGGGCACTTTGGCCTTCGCACGTAATGTTCCAAGTTATGAAAACCGTCTTTACTTCACACCCAAAGAGGGCATCGCGTTATCATCAGCGAAAGCAAAAATTAGCGTGCGTTATGTGTGGTACTACTACGAGAAAGTAGATGGATATAGTGAAGGGTTTTCGATTAAAAAGATCCAGCTTACCGGCAGGTATGACAGTGGCAAAGAATACGATCTAAGCTATCCGCGCTTTGAATCGGATCTATCTTCTAGTCCTCTTGGGGCGTTTGATGAGGCGCTCAGCTCTCAATGGAAGGTGGAATCTTACCCTGATGGTGAACGTATGACGCTAACGCTGGATCTGCAACAATGGGCCGACCATCGAGGTGATGATCCAGAAGCAAGGGAAGGCGCTTCCGACTATATCAAGCATCCAGCGGGCATCTTTATCCCCCAGCTTGCTTTGAATAATACCCGTCTCTTCTGTGACGCTAATAACATTCCTGAAAGGCGTTATCGTTCAAGTATGAGCACTGTCTCCTACGGCATGGCTATCTACGACGTCCGGGTCGAGCTGCTTAACTAACAAAATAGCGCGTTTCTTAGCTTTCCCGGGGAGTGTTGTGCCGCACACACAAGTCCCAACACTCCCTCTCGGCAAGCTTCATCAACGCGTCGGCAAGCTTCGCACAGTTAACGTTAAGCTCCGCACAACTTAGTGACTGCTTCGCACAACTTGGAAAGTGCTCTGCACACCCTAAAATTGCCTTCGCACAGCCCAGCGGGGGGTGAAGATTGAGTGTAAAGATGCTTCAAAATTGGAAATCGAAGCATATGGTCCTCCTGTGCGCAGCTTTCCAGCCCATGTGGGTAACCTCAGGGTTCGGTGAAGAAGCTTCCTGGTTGCCTGTGCGGAGCTTCCTGGCGCTTGTGCGTGATTTGCCCCTAATTGTGCGAGGCTTAACGTTAACTGTGCGAAGCACTTTCCAAGTTGTGCGGAGCTTCCAGCAGGGTGTGCGTAGTTCCCGCCAGGGTGTGCGAAGCTTAGCGTGCCGAGATCACAATGATATGACTAGAGATTTTGACAAACGCTTGCTGTTGCTTCGCTGTCTGGCGCGCGGAGTTCGATAAAGAAACCCGCTGTCAGCGCCTCGATCCACGTATTAACGCGCTCTTGAAACTCGGGATGTACCCAAGGATCCTGCTTCGAGTCTTCGATACAAGAGAGACTGGGATCGTCTATCTGTCCATGCGCTTCGGGATTGCAGTATCCCCAGTCGCCGGTCCAGTCGATACCTGGGGCAGGGTTAAGACAAAGGCCTGAGATCGCGAGCGGAGGCTGATTGCGGTTATCTTGCTGTAGTTTTAGTGAGAGGGTCCGCTCTGGGTCCTTGGCTTTCTCTACTGTGATGACTTCACCGCTATACGAGTCCTTGAAGATCGCTTGGTCTGAGTCTGTATGCTGACTAAAGACCACGATGCCCTGCGAGAGACAGAGATGCATGTCCGCCTCGAGGCCCGCGCCCTGATTGGCATCGAGCTGTAGCTCTGCTGTCTTGACGTTTAGCGAGCAGCCTTCGTCATCCGTGCTTGGGAGGAAGTTTTCGACCCTTAAGCGTACGCTGCCCTGTGCCTCGCCTCGGCGAAATTCCTGCTCGAGATAGAATAGATGGGGCGCATTATTCATCAAACGGTCGTCATCACTGTCGTTGATGAGCTGCACTGAGGTTGCCAACATCTCAAACGCTGGGTTGAGCGCGCTCGATTTGCGATTGTAGCTTTCTTGGACGTCCGGGCGACACGCACTGAGGGTAACAACGAGAGAAAAACCAATAAGGCATGCAGATCGTATCGTCATTGGGGCACTCCGAGTTTAAAAGTGCCCCCTCCTTGTCATGATCTACGCTTCTTGTCGATGCATCGTCTCGAGATGTGACGACTTCGTTAATAAGGTTTGGCTACAGGCGGGCTCGCGATCGGGGAACGTGCTCTGGTATCCGGTGCTTCGGGCGCTTCACCTGCTTCAAGGCAAGGGTTGGCCGTGTTACGCAGCTCGCTTTTTTGGACTTTGATGGAGAAACCCGCCGTCAATGCCTTGATCCAGCCTTCGATTCTCCCGGTAAAGTCTGGATTGATCAGAGGTGTGCGTTGATGGGCTTCTTTACAGCGCTCGGCGTCTTCGTCATTGGGATCGCAATATCCCCAGTCGCCGGTCCAGTCGGTGTCCGGTGTGGGATCGATGAAAAGACCTTTGAGACTGAGTCGATGCCTGTCGTTCGGTGAGTAGGGTAGCCACAGCGCCAGTATCCCCTCAGGATCATCGGGGTTATCGACTAGGATTTCCTCGCTATCGCTCATCATATCGATGAAGTTGGCCTGGTTCTGATCGCTGCGCTTCGTGAAGCTGATGACTGCGTGGGAGAGGCAAAGAATAATGTCGGCTTCGATGGGGTTGTCATCGGAGTCGTTGCCAAACAAACGGGGCTTAGCGTAAACGATAAGCTTGCCTTCTGGTCCGCGATCCTCGACGTAGAGTTCGAGTTCGCCTTTGTAAATCTCGGTATTGAGCTCTTCTCTTAGGTAGAACTTATAGGGCGCTCTGTTGGGCTGAACCTGTCTTCGAGGATTGAGAATGCGGTCGTTGGCATTGCGATTGAGTATTTCCACCTGTTTGCCTTGCTCTGCCTCTGCGTTTTTGTCGCTACTGAGTTCGTTTGTTTGAAGACTGCAGGCGGTAAATCCAACGACGATCACCATAATTAATGCGCTTAATGGCTTCATGATAAGACTCCTTGAATGTGGGGGCAGCGCTATAGCGCTTGAGTAAGCGCTGTCGATATATAAATCCGCTTGGGATTAACTAATTGCCTTCGTTTTTTCTTTTCACTCGCCGTAGATCAGCACGCGGCGATGCGTTGCCGCCACATTACGGATTAGGAGGCGACTTTGTGCCTGTTGGTACTCCCCGGGCGGGCTGAGTTGAACGCGTTTGACCTTCATCAGTGACGTGGGAACGACCACGACATGCTCGCCAACAATATCGGGCTGCTCTCGCCACTCGGCGATCACCACCTTATCTTCGGCGTACCAGTGCCATGCTAAAAGCTCGCCCGCGATGCGCTCTACATAAGGCTTAACGATGGCCTTGCCCTGCACCGACAAGCTCTCGTCCTCGTTAAAGATACCGTAACCGCGCTGGCCATCCTTGCCCCAATGCCAAAACAGCGCGCTCATCCCTTTGGCATCGAAGATAGCCATGGCATCGCGCATGAAGGCGGCGCCCTGACGGGTCTGTCCGCGCATGCCCCATTCTCCAATCACGATAGGCAGTGCTAGGCGTTGCGCATCATGACAAAGAACTGCGACATGATTTTCCAAGGCCTCGCGATCGCGGTTATAGTGCCCCTGCAACTCCACCTGCTGAGGATAAAAATGCGGCATATAAAGGCGTTTGGGATCGGTCGGTAAGGTTAGTCGTGTTGCGAGTCCCGCATTGGCTGTCGGTGCAGGCTCAACGCCGAGGTAGGTCTCGGTGTCGATGGCGCGCAAGGTGGCAAACACATCGCCGTAAAGGGTGGGCGCATGCGTCTGATCAAAATCCGCCGCTGCCCCTAATCCCCAAAAGGGCTCATTGAAGAGATCGTAGGCCAGCACCTTGGGATTTTCAGCGACACGCAGAGCAAGCTGCGCCCAGGCTGCTGCAAAGGCCGCGCGCTTTTCGGGCTCTGTATAAAGATCATCAAAGCACTTGCCTACCTCGGGCTTGGCATACCCCAGTATCCAGTTGTCGGGCTCTTCGAAGGAGGCATACAGGCTTTCATCACAGGTCCAACGCGGCGCGCCGGCAGAGCCAAACCCCTCGCCAAAGAGGTCTTGATGCATGTCGATGATCACCCAGTAGCCCATCTCGGTGAGCGCTTTGATATAGACCGCAAGGGCATCCAGATACAGGCTATTGTACTGTCCAGGCATTGGCTCGATAGCTTCCCAGAAGACCAAGACACGCAGTGCATTGAAGCCCAAGGCGTGGTACGCCCAGTGCAGCCTACTGAGTTCTGCGGTAGGTAGGTGCCAAGATGTCCATTTGGCGCCTCCATCGACATTAACACCACGAAGAACGAGCTGTGCGCCGTGCAAGTCTTGTACAAGCGGCGCTTGACAGAGTGCATGACTTACCCTGTCAGGGGTTGAGTGTGTACATGCACAGACTAAAAGTACACATGCAACGAAGACTAATTGGATTAAAGCCACCCTATGCATCCTTAGTTGCCTATCACGCAAATATCCACTAACAGCTGTATACAAATTCGCGTATAACTGTAGGCAACGCACTTGAACTGATCATGTCCACCTATATTCTCGCTATCGATCAAGGGACCACAGGTACCACCGTCATGATCTTGTCGCATGAGGCTAAGGTTATTGCGCGTGCCAGTGCAGAATTTGAACAGCGGTACCCGCAACCAAGCTGGGTGGAACACGATCCCGAGGCCATTTGGGGGAGTTTACGCACGGCGTTGCCCAAGGCCTTGAATCAGGCCGGTATTAAAGCTTCGCAGATCGAAGGCATTGGCATCACCAACCAGCGTGAGACCGCGCTGATGTGGGATCGCCGTGATGGAAGGTCCTTGCATCACGCCATCGTATGGCAGGATCGCCGTACTGCATCGCATTGCCAAACACTCAACGAAGAAGGTCATGAGCCTCTGTTTCGTCAGCGCACAGGGTTGCTTCTGGATCCTTATTTCAGTGGGACGAAATACCGTTGGCTGCTCGATCATGTCGATGGTGCACGCTCATTGGCTGCCGATGGGCATGTGGCCCTGGGCACTGTCGATAGCTACTTGCTGCATCGTCTTACCGGCGGGGCTGCGCACATGACGGATGTGACCAATGCCTGCCGTAGCTTGCTTTTTGATATTCATACCCTGTCCTGGGACCAAGAGCTGTGTGAGATCATGCAGGTGCCGTCGAGGGCCCTGCCTGAGGTTAGTGACTCGGCTAGCGTGTTTGGCCATACCCAAGGTCTTGATATCCTGCCCGATGGGATTCCCATCGCTGCCATGGCTGGCGACCAGCATGCAGCTCTCTTTGGCCAGACCTGTTTCAACGAAGGCGACGCCAAGTGCACTTACGGTACGGGGGCGTTTTTGTTGATGAATACTGGCGAGCGCGCCATCGCCTCAGAGCATGGATTGCTCAGTACGATTGCATGGCGTTATCGCGGTCAAACCTGTTATGCTTTAGAAGGAAGCGCATTTATTGCGGGCGCGGCTGTTCAGTGGCTACGCGATGGTTTGGGCATCATTGCCCATTCCTCCGAGGTTGAAGACCTTGCGCAAAGCGTCTCCTCTACGGGTGATGTGGTGTTTGTTCCTGCCTTAGCTGGGCTGGGTGCACCTCATTGGGACCCTCAGGCTCGCGGTATGTTGTGGGGCTTGACCCGCGATAGCCACAAAGGGCATATTGCTCGCGCCGTTCTTGAGGGAATTGCGATGCAAATCGTTGATCTTAGCTACGCTATCGAGGCCGATGCAGGAAAACAAATGAATTATATGCGAGTTGATGGAGGTGCGTCCCAGAATAATCTTTTGATGCAAGTGCAATCAAATCTGCTAAACCGTGCTGTTGTTAGACCAACAGAAATCGAAACCACCGCACTTGGAGCGGGGTATCTGGCGGGACTCTCCTTGGGAGTGTTTCCCGACTTGGAAACCGTTCGCAAGCTGCATCAAATCGAGCGTCGTTTTGAACCGAAAATGTCCTCAGCTGCCCGCGATTACTTTGTTGAGCGCTGGCGTCACGCCATCGTCCGGGCAAGACGGGCGGTCTCCTAACAATCTATTTATTTTCTAAGTCTATCTTCAATGGGTGGATAACTTCATGATGAACCGAGAAGAAATCAATTATGGCGCGACCGACAGTCGCGAAACCAACAAACCTCTGCGTAAAGTGGCTATTTCATGGGAGGCACTCGAGGATGCCTTCGAGAATAACGCACCCGAGGTCCACAGCTATTTGCATCTTGAGAATGGCGAGGTCATTCGTGTGGTGGATGGTCTGGCAGATCCCACGATGCACTCGCGGATCATCTCGGACGGTGACTACCTCCGCATCGATCCCGTTTCCTCACGCGAGCAATATCGCTGGATGGAGCGTTTCATCGCAACAGTACGTGATCCCGAGCTGCGGCATCGCCTTTTCCATGCGGTCGACGGCAAAGGAGCTTTCCGTCGTTTCAAAGATGTGTTGACCAACTACCCGGTTGACCGCGAACGCTGGTTTGTCTTTCGCTCCGAAAGGGTACGTTCATGCATCGAGTCATGGCTCACGGCGCATGGTGTTGAAGCTATCGAACGTCCGCAATGGCAGGTTCCCTCAGCGGACGATGTGAACGAACGCGTTGGTGATGACGATACAGGTATTTCATCCAACGCGGGTCCTCCTGGTGGAGATAGTCACATCCTAAGTGCGCAGCGGGCGCGTTTAGCGCAGCTTGTGGACTTGATTCCGGGTCCTGAATTATCGCTTGCGACGGCGTTTATGGAGTTCCTGCGCGATCGCAAAAGTGCCCATCCTGAGCTGAGCGTAGCAGGACATCAGGATGAAGGGTTAGCATCCGCCCGTCTTCATGCCCCTTCAGAAGAAAACACCGGGCTGGATGAGCAAGACGAACTGGATGACGACGACGGCCTTGATGACGACGAGTGGTGATTTAGCTCGCGTGAATTACAAACGGCTTTAACCTGAGAATCCCAAGCCCCGAAGCCACTGGTTGCGGGGCTTTTGTGTATATAAGCGGGCGATGCATTGCATCTAGGTATTGTATGGGTTGCGTGGTTTGCTTCTACTTTATGCTTTGCTCTCCGCTCTGTGTTTGAGATCCGCGAATGTCACCTGTGCGGTTAAAAAAGGGTGTTGTGTTGCCCCTGCTTCGATCTATGGTCGCCAGCCATATCTGCGATGTCGTCGATCAACCACTGGAGTGACATGTGAAGATTCGCAAACTTGAAATCTGTGGCTTCAAATCCTTCGTCGACAAGACGACCTTGGTTTTTGACCACGATGTCACGGGTATTGTTGGCCCCAACGGTTGCGGTAAATCCAACGTTGTGGATGCCATGCGTTGGGCTATGGGCGAGCAGTCCGCACAGCGATTACGTGGCAAGTCGATGGAGGACGTGATCTTTAATGGCTCAGAGACGCGTCCTGCGCATGATTTTGCGGAGGTCTCGATCACCTTCGACAACAGTGCCGGTTTGGCGCCCCCCGAGTACCGCGATTACGCTGAAATCTGCGTAACCCGACGTGTCGATCGCCAAGGGCGCAGTGATTTTTTGATCAATAAAACAGCGGTTCGTTTGCTGGATATTACAAATTTGTTTCTAGGGACGGGCATCGGTAAGCGTGCTTATTCCATCATCGAACAAGGTCGCATCGGGTATATCGTTTCTTCGAAACCCGAAGATCGCCGGCAAATCATCGAAGAAGCTGCAGGAATTACCAAGTTCAAGGCGCGCAAGAAGGCTGCCGAGCGCAAGATCGAGCAAACGCGTCAAAACTTACTGCGTGTTCATGATGTGCAGCGCGAGATCGAACGTAGTCTTAGCTCGTTGCAGAGACAGGCTCAGAAAGCAGAACGGTACAAGTGCTATCGTGCTGAACTCCGTGAACTCGAGCTTTATATTGCAACGCATCGCTGGCTCGAATGGTCCACCCAGGCGCAGGTTACCCAAGTAGCGTTGCGTGAGCAGCAATGTGAACGTGAGCGTTTCGAGCAAGAGCTCGCACTGCATGAGGCAAAACTCGAAGCCCATCTCACCGCTCTCCAACAATTACAGCTGACCCTGGAACAGTCGCAACAGGATGCCCATGCGCATCATCAAAAAGTGCAGGGCATTGAGGCGCAGCAGTCTGAAAAGCGTGAGCGTTTGCGCGCTTTGGGGGAAGGTGCCGTATCGCTCAGACGCGAGTCTGAGGCTCTTAGTGGGCAGCAAGACGCGGTGCGGCGAGAGAGCCAGGCCCTGGAAGAACAGCTCGAGCATCTGACACGTCAAACGCAGGATGCCGATCAAGCTTTACACGAGGCACAAACGCATACCGATGCCCATCGTGAGCAGGTGTGCGTTCACGAAAACAGATTGCGTGCCTTGAACCAAGAGCGCCAGAGTCATCGCGAGACGGGGCTGCGTATCGATGGTCAGTTGCAGAGCTTGCAGCGTCAGCAGGAAAGTCACGAAGAGCAGCGTGTGCAGATCGAAAAAGAGCAAGAAGTGCTTGTTCAGGATCATGGACAGCTCCGTGAACTCAGCGCTCAACTCGACGCTCAACATCGAGAGCTGCAAGAGCGTCAGCATTCGTTGAAGCAGGATGCTGAGCTCGGCAGTCAGCAGGTGAACGCACTGAAGGATAAACTCAAGGCAGCGCAAACACAGATGGAGCAGTTGCGCCAACGGCATACAGAAAAGCGCTCGCGCTTGCGTTCTCTCGAGACCATTCATGAGCGTTTTGAGGGAGTGGGTGCTGGAACTCGGGCTCTGATGGCCAAAGACACCAACAATAATGACCTGTCACATCAGTTGCATGGTCTGGTGATCGATCGCCTAAGCTGTGATCCGCAGTACGCAAAAGCGCTGGCTAGTGTCTTAGGAGATGCCTTTCAGGCTATTGTCAGCGAAGATATCCACAGTGCGCAGCAGGCGGTGATGTATTTGAGCGAGCGACGCAAAGGGCGTGCATCCATGGTGTTTCGCGATACCCATACAGCGTCGCTCAGGCCGCTGACTGATGTGAAGAGTGTGCATGACCCGCGTGTCTTGGGACAACTCCGTGATCTTGTGCGTGTCGAGCCTGCAGACCAATGGCTGGTGGATCGTTTGATCGCCGATGTGTGTGTGGTGGAGAGCTGTGCTCAGGCCTGTGCTTTATACCTCGAACATGGCTATGCGGTGGTAGCCTTGGACGGCTTTTATATCGATGTGACAGGCAAGCTGACAGGGGGATCGGGCGATCCGCAGGGCTTGCACTTGTTGTCTATGCAACGGGAGATGCGCACACTGCATGCAGAACTTGGTGAGGAAGCCGAGCAGCTGACCTGCGCGACCGAGACGCACAAGCAGCTGCAGGAGACACTGAATAGCGAGCAAGCACGTTGTGAAACACTGCGTCGTGAGCTGCATGCCAGTGACATCGAGCGTGTGCGTGCCGAAAAAGACCTCCAGCGTCATGCCCAAAGCGTGACGCACAATGAAGAAAAACAAAACGGCCTATCACAGCGTTGTGAACAGGCGCGTTCCTTCTTGGCCACCCTCGATCACAAGCGCCAAGAGCTGCAATCTCAGCAGGTTGAGCATCAGTCCGCATATCAGCAGCTGGAGCGTCAGCATGTCGATGCTGAGCAAGCGCTCGTTCAGGCCCGCGAAGAGCAAGAGAAGGTACAGCTTCGTTTTACCGAAGCCAAGGTGCAGGCAAGTTCGTTACAACAACAGTTGCAAAATGCGCAGACGACGCGTGAACGTTTGCTGCGGTCGCTGACCGAGGTGCAGGAAAGCCTCGCGCGCCTGAGCAAGGACCTGCATCATAGTGAGGAAGAGCAAAGCCAGATTGCCACTCAGTTAGAGCAGAGCAAGGGTGACCTTGATGCTGCTATCAGTGCCAGTCAGCAACGCGATGCGCATCTAGAAAAATCTCGCGAGGATTATCACCGCTGCCAAGAACAGAGTGAACCCTTGCAGGATAAAGCGCGTACCTTGCGAAAGCAGCTTGAGGCTTTGCAGCAAACAGTCACCGAGCTGCAGCTAAAGGGCAACGAGCTTGCAATGCATTTGGATCACCTTCAGCAGCATACCTGGGAACGTCATCGTATCGCATTGACCTCCGTGCTCTGTGATTATCATGCGCAGCCTTTGCCATCGGATGCCTCGCATCAACGGGTGGATGAGCTCAAGCGCCTCATCGAGCGCATGGGTGAGATTAATCTTACCGCCATCGAGGAATACCAAGAAAAAGCCGAGCGTCATGCTTTCTTAGATCAGCAGCGCAGCGATCTCGAGGAAGCCCTCAAGCAGCTCGAGGATGCCATTCAAAAAATGAATCGCGAGAGCAAAGAGCGTTTTGAAGAGGCTTTTCATGCGATTCGTACGCGTTTTGCCGAGGTTTACCCACGTATGTTTGGCGGTGGTAAAGCCGAGCTCAAGCTTAGCGATCCCAGCAATATGCTTGAGACCGGTGTTGAGATCGTGGCGCAGCCGCCAGGTAAGAAACTGGGGTCCTTGGAGCTCATGAGCGGTGGTGAAAAGGCGCTTACCGCGGTTTCGTTAGTCTTTGCAATCTTCCAATATAAACCCAGTCCCTTTTGTTTGCTCGATGAAGTTGATGCACCCCTCGATGAAGCGAACATCGGCCGTTTTGCGTCTGCAGTACGGGCGATGACTGCGCATTCACAGTTCATCGTGATTACCCATTCCAAAGCCACCATGGAACACACCGATGTGCTTTTTGGCGTGACCATGGAGCATCCGGGGATTTCAAAACTGGTGTCTGTGGAATTGCAGCGCGGGCAAGAGACAGATGCGCAAGGCACCGATGAGGATCAGTCGGCCGTTGCGTAGGTCTGCTCAAAACACCTGCTGCGAATGTTGACGACTGCGACGCAATCTTTATACTCGCCCTTCCCATGAACAATCAGGCCATGACAAAATCCGAACTGACCGAGTCGATTGCGGCGCGTCTCAATCTCGCGCGCGGTCGCGCCGAACGTATTGTCAACGGTGTCTTTGAATGCATGTCTGCGGCTCTTGAGAACAACGAAGGCATCGAGATCCGTGGTTTCGGTAGTTTCACGGTACGCCACTACGAGGCTTACCAGGGGCGTAATCCTCGCACTGGCGCGCAGGTGATGGTGCCCGAGAAGCGCCTGCCCTTTTTCAAAGTGGGCAAAGAGCTACGCGAACTGGTTAATCGTTCAGCGTTAAAAAACGATTCGCCCGAGCCATGACGCTGCCAGCGCATGTTGGGACACAGCTCGCCACCATCAAGCGCGGTATTGTTAACTTATATGTCGAGGATGATCTTGCGCAGCGTCTTGCAAAATCGCCTAAGCTAACCGTCAAAGCGGGTTTTGATCCGACTCGGCCCGACCTTCATCTTGGCCACGCGGTGCTGCTCACTAAGCTGCGTCAGTTTCAGGATTTGGGTCACGAAGTAGCTTTTGTGGTAGGCGACTTTACTGCTCAAATCGGCGATCCCTCGGGGCGGAATGCGACCCGGCCGATGCTCACGCGTGAGCAGATCGAAGCAGGCGCACGCAGCTATGCCGAGCAGGCCTTTAAGATTCTCAATCCCGGTCAAACACGGGTGGTTTATAACAGTGAGTGGCTTAAGCCCATGGGCTTTCACGATGTGATTCGCTTGGCGGGAAAGTACACGCTGGCGCGCATGATGGAGCGCGACGATTTTAAGACACGCTGGCAATCGCAATCCAGCATCTCCCTGCACGAGCTGCTCTATCCCTTGGTGCAGGCCTACGATTCCGTCGCCTTGAAGTGTGATGTTGAGCTTGGTGGGACCGACCAGCTCTTCAATCTTCTCGTCGGGCGTGAGTTGATGCGGGATTACGATCTGCAACCTCAAATCGTGATCACCACGCCCATCCTTGAGGGCATTCAAGCGCGCAGCGATGCGCAAGGTCAGCTTGTCGGCGATAAAATGAGCAAGTCCCTTAACAACGCTATTGGACTTACCGAAGATCCTAGCGAGCAGATGGGAAAGATCATGAGCATCTCGGATGCGCTCATGTGGCGTTATTATACCTTGCTGTCCGCGCATGATGAGCATTGGATCACCGAGCAGCGGCAGGCGTGTGAGCACGGTGAGCAGAATCCCAAGGACCTTAAGCTAGCTCTCGCAAGCGAGATCATCGCTCGTTTTCACGATAAGCAAGAGGCTGAGCGCGCGCGTGAAAGTTGGCAGGCTCAGTTTTCTCAGCGTGAAGTGCCAACTGATATTCCTGAGCGCACACTTGTTGTCGCAACAGGGGAGAGTGGTCTCTGGTTGCCCAAAGCATTGGCCGAGGCAGGCCTCGTAAAGAGTTCGTCAGAAGGGCGGCGTCGTATTCAACAAGGTGCTGTGGAAGTCGACGGCCAGAAAGTCAGCGATGTGCAAGCGCAGCTCGCGCGCGGCGGCAAATATCTCGTCAAGGCGGGCAAGCGTGCGTGGGCTTACCTGCTGCTTTCTTAGCGTCCCACCAGCGCTCGAACCACCAAGGCTCCCACAGGGGTTGAACCTGGCGTTGTGCACGATGCTCTGCCTCCCATGCGCAGATGCGCACCGATAGCCAGCGCACGCCAGCTGCAAGCGCAAGTCCAGCAAGTACATCGATGCCCCAATGCCAACGCAGCATCATTGTAGCGATCACAATCTGCAGCACGAAAAGTATCACCCCAAGCCAAAGCCAGCGGAAGGGTGGTTGGCAGCGGTA
>CAYWAT010000029.1:13121-23438 GCA_964456305.1 uncultured Polyangiales bacterium
GACCAAGCAAAAATGGCAAAGTAAACCGGATAAGCTGTGTGCAGTGAAGGAAAAATATCGATCATTGCCCCGGCTTGATCCACCGCTTGGTCGATCAGGCGCCACCAGAAACCTCCCTGCAATGGCTGAGCAAAGTCCAAGACCAGATATGGGCCAATGCCGGGTACCAGGGTGTAGAGGGTATGGCCAAGCACGGCGACAAGGATTGCGCCAAGCAGTCCCTCGTTTTTGCGCTTGCCCTTGTCGAAAAGCAGAATGGGAATGGTAAAGGACATCAGCAGCCAAAAATAGGCGTAATAAAAGAAAGAAAACCACTCGATGATGGCGGGTTCGTTGAAGCGGGCAAGCCACACTGAGGGAGTGGTTCCCCACAGCCACTCGTCGATGGCCATAAGTTCGTAATCAAGCAGTCGATGCCTGAGAGCGGACTGCAGCCAGCGCAGTTCGAAGTAAGACAAGGGAAGGGGAACATAGGTGCCGAGACGGTACAAGAGCTCGCGTCCCGATCCTAAGGGAAGCAGTTCGGCCCGCTTGAGTACAATCGCGAGAAATGTGATCGAGAACAACGCAGCCGCAAAGCTTTGGGCAAGGGTGGCGTCGTGTCCAGTCTTAGCCAGGGTCGCGCGCGTCCAGCAGTAGCCGTGAAAGAACAGCAAAATGTAGTCGTGCACCGCCATATTGGCCATGCATTGTGTTAACCGTCTGTACATTGAGAAGGCGCTCGACGAGGCTCAGTGCTTGGGGTAATCACGAAGGAAATCAGGTGCCAGCAGTTTATATACGAAATGCCTTCTATGAGCGATCCGCGACCCATTTCATCCCTACGCCAGGATGCGTTCAACCTGCCGAACTCGCTTACCTTTTTACGCATTGCGCTGATTCCGGTTTTTTTGGTCTTTTTGGCCGACGAAGATCGCCTTTCCTGTTTTTATGCAGCGATGATCTACGTCGTTTCGGCCATTACGGATGCCTTGGATGGTTGGTTGGCGCGGCGGCAAAATCTAGAGAGCCTTTTGGGCAAGTTTCTTGATCCCTTGGCTGACAAAGTGCTGGTCATGTCGGCGCTTATTTTCATGGTGGGGCAACATCAGGTGGCGTCCTGGATTGTCATCGTGATGGTGTCGCGTGAGCTGGCCATTACGGCGTTGCGCGCCATCGCCATGAGCGAGGGAGTAGCGATTAGTGCGGGTGATGGCGGTAAGCAGAAAACAGCGTTGCAGATGGTGGCGCTGTTGATGCTCATCTTGCGTTATCCCTATGTGATCGATTTTGGATTCGTCGAGGCAAGGGTAGATTTTCACGAGCTCGGTTTGGCTTTTTTGTATGTCAGCCTGCTTGTTGCCATCACCAGTGCAGGCGAATATCTGCACCTGTTTGCGCGGGCGGTTGAGGCCAAGGCCGCTCGCAAACTCGATTAGAGCATATTAGAAGTGCTCAGGCTTTGCTATCAATGCCCTGGGCGTTCGCGATCGATGCCGGGATGGGTGGGATCGCCGGGCTCGTGGCGTGGATTCTCGGTTTTGTGTTTGCCTTCACGGCTTGGAATCGCCATGAGGGTCTCTTTGTCGTAGATAAAATGCTCGCGCTTGTCGGCCGGGGGCATATGCAAGCCGGTATCCATGCGGATGGCGTCACAGGGGCACGCCTCGACGCAGTAACCGCAAAAGATGCAGCGCAGTTCATCGATGACGAAGGCTTTGGGGTAGCGTTCGTAGCCATAACGCGGGTCGTCAACGTCGTACTCAGCCGGTTCGATATGAATACACTGAGCAGGGCAGGCGGTGCTGCAACATAGACAAGCCACGCAGCGTGAGGAGCCATCGTCGCGATGGGTAAGGCGATGCACGCCGCGAAAGCGCTCGGGATACTCGCGCGTTTCCTCGGGGTAACGCACCGTTGCGATTTCTTTTTCTTCGTCGTTGCCAAAGGTGTTCTTGAGGAAACGATTGATGGTTAAGCGCAATCCCTTGGCAGCTTCTGGCACATAAAGAGATTCGGCGATGGTGGCTTTCGGCTTGTGGATGGGTTTGCCCATGACGAAGATCCTTAAGCGAAACAGAGAATCGCGATCGCGGTAAGCAGAATGTTGATAAGCGAGCCCGGTAAGAGATACTTCCAGCACAGGGCCATGATTTGATCGTAACGAAAACGTGGCAGAGACCAGCGGATCATCAGCTGGAACCAAATAAGTAGCAGCATCTTGATGATAAAAGCCGCGATCTGAAGCAGTACCACCACTCCGTGTGGCAGGTGCCATAGGATGGTGTCACCCCAGTGAAAGCCGCTGGCCTGCAAACCAGGGATATCCCAGCCGCCCAAGAAGATCGTGACGGCTAAGGCAGCCAGAAAGATGACCTCCATGAACTCACCCATGAAGAACATCCCAAACTTCATGCCTGAGTACTCGGTGAAATAACCGCCCACAAGCTCACTTTCGCCCTCTGGCACGTCGAAGGGGATGCGTTTGGTCTCGGCAATCGCCGCGATCATGTAGAGCAAGAAAGCAACGGGCTGGAGGACAATGCCCCAGAGGTGCTCGGACTGCCAACGCACCATGCTGTTGAGCTCCACCGTGCTGTAGATCATCAAGCAACCCACCAGGCTGAGCCCAAGCGCAACCTCGTAGCTCACCATCTGACCAGCAGCGCGTAAACCACCTAGCAGGGAGTATTTGTTGTTCGAGGCATAGCCGGCGATGGCGCCACCGATGACGCCTGTGCCTGCAAGGGCGAAGACAAATAGCAAGCCAAGGCCCAGCGGTGCGATTTGCAGAGGGATAAGGCCGCCCGCTTGCATGTTGCGTTGCGATTCCGCAAGACACGCAGCGCTTTCCACATCCCAGATGCACAAGGTGGTGTCGCTTACTTTGTGCACTACATCGCCAATGGCCTCGAGGTAGAGCAAATCGCCAAAAGGAATCACGGCAAACACCGATAATGCGGGGACCAGGGAGATGATGGGACCCAAGGCATGCAGCATCTTATCGGCACGCGGTGGAACGAAGTCCTCTTTGAAGACCATCTTGAGGGCATCGGCTAAGGGGTGCAGTAAACCGCCCAAGGTCCAGGTTTTGCCAAAGAGCTGAATGCCTGCCCGATGCGGACCGACGCGGTCTTGGATCATCGCGCTTTGCCTACGCTCGGCCCAGACCAGCAAGGGCGCAAGGCCAAGCACGATCATCAGCATAAAGACGATCTTGGCAGCCGTGCTAATGATCAGAGTAGGCCAGTCCATGCTTATGCCTGTGCCTGCAGTGCTGCTGCATTAGCCTGTGGAGCACTGAGCGTGAGACCCAAACCTTGCATGAGGTCGACCATGATCTGCGCCGCGGGACGTACACCTAAAGGAGGGGTGATGGCTGCTTTGAACGCTTGTTGCTGGCCGTCGATGTTCTCGAAGTGCCCCTGCATTTCCGCCCAGGAGGTGACGGGAAGGGTGACCGACGCGAAGCGATCCCATGCACCTTCATGACTCGTGAGCCACACTAGGGTTTTGAGACCGGTGAGCGCTTGCATCTGCTCGGCTTGAAGGTCGTCACTAGCCCAGCCGAGCACCACCGCAGCGTCCAGCTCATCGCGATCGATGGCTTCAAGCAATGCACTCACACCCTTGAGTTCGCTTTGGCCTGAAGCACGCAGGGCACCGCGACGATTGGGGTTGTTATCGTCGAGGCGCAGGATGGTATCGCCTTGCCAACCGCTCAAGCCAGCTAGGTAAAGCTGCTCGACGCCCCATTGCTGGGCCAAGGTGGCCAGGGCTTCGTTATCTTCGCTGCAGTGTTGGGCTGCATAAACCACCGCCACGCGTTTGGGAGCATGGTTGCGCAGCGCGGTGATGGCTTGCTCTAAGGCATCTTGGCTGCTGCACATCTGACGCGCTTGGCCACGACCCACATGCGCTACTTGTAAACGCTGCTCGTGCACGCGCTTGTAGCTCATCATGCCATCGTCGCACATCCAGTACTGGTCACGCTCTGCATCCTCACGCGGGCGCAGGCGATAGACCTTGTTTTTGCGTGCATCGTAGTCGATGTGCATCGGGCAGCCGCGGGCACAACCCGAACAAACGCCATCGACGGACTTGAGGAACCATACCCGGGCCTTGAAGCGAAAATCACGGCTGGTAAGCGCCCCCACCGGGCAGACATGCTCGGTCATCAAGCTGTAGTTGTGGTCCAGCTGGCGCCCTGGCGACAAGACGATTTCGTTGCGATTGCCGCGTTCGCGCATATCCAGCACCGGGTCTTCCGCCACCTCATCGCAGAAGCGAATGCAGCGGGTACACATGACGCAGCGCTCGGCATCGTAGACAATGGTGGGACCAAACTGTTGTCCTTTGGGTTTGTGCACCGGCTCAGTGCGCTTGCGCTTGAGCGTGGTCTGGTGGTCCAGCCAGTAATCTTGCAGTTTGCACTCTCCCGCCTGATCGCAGATGGGACAATCGACCGGGTGGTTGAGCAGCAGGAACTCCTGCACCGCCGCTTGGGTTTGTTGGACTTGCTCGCTCTTGGAGATGACTTCCAAACCCTCGCTGGCCGGTGTTTGACAGGCCGGCTGGAGTTTGACCTTGGTGCTGGGGATGAAATCTTGCTTGGCCTCGTCCCATTGCAGCACCGGCATGCGCATCACGCGCTCCGTTTTGACTTCCACCAAGCACATGCGGCAGTTAGCGGCCACCGACAGGCCCGGATGCCAGCAGTAGTGGGGGATTTCGATGCCCTGACGCCAAGCTGCACGGATGATGGTGTCACCGGGCTCAAAAGGGATCTCGCGATCATCAAGTTTAAAGGTGGACATAGCTAACGATCACATTCGCCGCCGATCATATTGATCGAACCAAAGGTGGATACCACGTCGGCGATCATACCGCCGACCAACATGCTGCGGCCGGCTTGCAAATTGTACCAGCAGGGAGGACGCACGCGCACGCGATAAGGCGTGCCGCTGCCATCGGAGACAATGTGAAAGCCAAGTTCGCCATTGCCGCCTTCGGTGTAGCCATAGGTTTCGCCTTGGGGAGGCTTGATTCCCTCCATGACAATTTTGAAATGCGCGATGGTGGCTTCGATGGTGGTGTAGACCTCGCTTTTATCGGGGTAGGTGAAGCGAGGATCGTCGATGCTCACTGGCCCTTGGTCGGGCATCGTGTCGAGAGCCTGCCGGATGATGCGCAGCGACTGGCGGATCTCTTCCATGCGCACCATGAAGCGGTCGTAGTTGTCGCCGTCGTGGCCAACGGGGATGTCAAAGTCGAGTTGATCATAGACGAGATAAGGGTTCGCTTTGCGCACATCGTAATCGATGCCGGTGGAGCGCAGCACGGGGCCGGTGACACCAAAGCTGAGCGCGCGTTCCTGCGTCAAAACACCCACTTGCTGGGTGCGATCCATGAAGATGCGGTTGCGCACCAGCATCTGTTCGACCTCGCCCACCACTTTTTCGATTTCGGGTATCAGTTGGCGCACGTTTTCTTTAAAGGAAGAGGTGGGCGGATGGGCCATGCCGCCGATGCGACCAAAGCTGTGGGTGACCCGCGCGCCAGTTTCTTTCTCGAGCACGTCATAAACCCAGTCGCGCACCTTCATCAGCCACAATAAGGGGGTGAAGGCGCCGTGTTCCATCGCCACCGCGCCGTTACAGGTGAAGTGATCGGAGATGCGCGCGAGTTCGCCGAGGATCACGCGGTAGTATTGCGCGCGCAACGGGACCTCGAGACCTGCCAGCTTCTCCACCGCAAGGGCAAAGCCGATGTTGTTAAGCATGGGCGAGACGTAGTTGAGCCGGTCGGCGTAAGGGAAGACCTGCGTCCAGGTGCCGCGCTCGCAGGATTTTTCGAAGCCGCGGTGCAGATAGCCGGGCTGGATATCCACGTTTTTTACTTCTTCGCCGTCTAGGTCCAAGACCATGCGGATGGTGCCATGCATGGCGGGGTGGGCCGGGCCCATGTAGAGGCGCATGGGATCGGTTTCGAACTCCATCACCTGCTGCTCTTGCTCGTCGACCACGCGCTGCATCAGTGTCCTGCCTCCTTGCCTTCGTTGCGGCTTTCCGTAGCAGCGACGCGCTGTGCCCAATCGATGCGTCCCCACGGTTGCCCCTCTTCGACGCCAAAGGGAGCCAGTTTGCTGATACCGGGAACATCGCGATAGGGCACCAAGGGCTGCGTGCGCTCGATGGGATAGTCTTTGCGCAGGGGATGACCTTCGAATTCCTCGTACATCAAGATGCGACGCAGGTCAGGGTGGCCTTCAAAACGAATGCCGAACATGTCGTAGACTTCGCGCTCCGCCCAGTTAGCGCCCAGCCAGAGATCGCAAAGCGAGGCGATGCTCTCGGATTCGTTGAGGCGAGTTCTGATACGGATGCGCTGGCCCTTGGGATGGGAGCGCAAGGCCAGATAGACATCGAAACGGGGTAGCTGGGGGCAGCGCTCGGGGTAATCCACTGCGCTGAGGTCGATGAAATGGTTCATCTGCAGGTCAGCGTGGTTGCGGGCGATAGTTGCTGCCTCATGCCAAGCGTCCAGGCCCACGATGAGCTCGTCATCGCCCTGGTTGCTGCTGGTGGCTAGCACCTTGTCGCCGAGTTCGCCCTTTAAGCAGCTCAGTGCGGCCTGGCTCATGGTTCATCTCCGGACTTTGGCGGCATCTGCGATTCACGACGACGTAGCTGAGCCAGCTTGGGGAGTTCGCGCGGGGGAACCACAAGCGCGTCGCTGTTGTGCTCGCCATGAGTAATCTTGTCTTGCAGCAGCATCAGTCCATCCAGCACCGCTTCGGGACGAGGGGGACAGCCGGGAATATACACATCCACCGGCACGATCTTATCCACGCCGGGAATGGTGGTGTAATTATCGTAGAAGCCACCGCAGGATGCACAGGTGCCAAAAGCGATCACCCACTTGGGATCGGTCATTTGCTCGTAGATGCGCTTGAGCACAGGGCCCTGACGTTGACTGATGGTGCCCACGACCCAGAGCACATCGGCTTGACGCGGACTAAAGCGCGGGGCTTCGGCACCGAAGCGACCGATATCGTAGCGGGGGGAGGCCACCGAGAAGAACTCCATGCCGCAACAGGCGGTGGCGAAGGGATACTGAAAGAGGGAATGCTTGCGCGCCCAGGCTAGCAAGTCATCAAAACGGGTGGTGAAGAAGCCATGCTCCTGCCCTAGGCTGCTGTGACGGACTGGTTGGTTCATCGCTGCCACTCCAGCGCGCCTTTGCGCCAGGCATAGACCAACACCAGAGAGAGCATACTGAGAAAACCCAACATTAGCAGCAGTCCTTGCAGACCCAGGGCGCGAAAATGAATGGCCCAGGGATATAAAAAGACGGCCTCCACGTCAAAGACCACAAAGAGGATGGCAGTGAGGTAGAACTTGACGCTGATGCGCAGCTGTCCGGCGCCGGGTGTTTCGGCCCCCGACTCGTAAGGGATCGCCTTTTCGGCGGTCATGTTTTTGGGGCCAAGCCATGAGGTCAACGCGAAGACAAGCAGGGCGATACCCAGCGCGACAACCACCATCATCATGACGGGAAGATACTCAGTCAGCATGCCAGAGCAGGGTGGGTAGTCGCTTCGACGGTCCCTGTCAACGCAGACACAGACCCGATACGTCGAATCTTACAGAGCGGCGCTGAACTCGCGTCAATCTCCCGCTCTGCCGGTCATGCCCGGCGAGGGCGCTGTTGCGGTTGAGCCATCGCGGCAGGTAGGCATGGCTGCGTTGACCGAAAGGTAGCTGCGGTAGCAGCGCTGCTCGTAGTCGATCCATTGTCTGGGCTGCGTGTTACCCTGCGCGTCGATCGCGATGGCGGTGCGCAGGACGGGATGCGGGCAGCAGTAGTCCAGCGGCGTCCCTTGAGAGAGATAACCCTGTCCGGGAAGAGGTGATTTGGGCCATGCGGAGTTCGGGTTCCAGGGGTCGGCGATGTCCTTCGTCTTTGGCGCGCATAAACGCCCTACGCTGTTGCCTTCTGCATCTTCGATAAGGGTGCAGGTTTCGTCGTCGGTTTCGATTTCTCGAGTCTGCAGTTTGGGCGTCGTGATCGGAGGTGTTACGACTGCATCTGGTGCGGTTTCGTCGTCGGCATCGAGCTGTGCTGGCAGGACTCCCCAGGTGCCGGTTTGGGTAATCGCAAAGGCCACGCGCTGGGTGGCGCTGTCGCAGTTCAATGCAGTCTGGACTTGGCTTCCCTCAGCTGTGGGATCGGGCCAATGAAGGACTTGCATCGTCTTTTGCGTTGCTTCGCAGGGGACGGTGGCCCGTATCTCGCCGGCGGGAATGTTAGTGTGTGCATCCTTCCCCTTAAGGTGCACGCGCACGCTCTTAGGACTGAGCTCCTGAACCTGGAGTTCTCCCATGCGCTGCAAAAAGCTGGGATTGATCTCCAGCTGAATCGCATCGAGGCTGATCCGATGCGCCTCGGGCGTTGCTTCGTCACCCTGTGGGCTTGAAATCGGCTGGGCGGGAGTCTGTGTATCGTTGGCATTGTCCGCACAGGCGGCAAAACTCACGCCGAGGGCCAACAGGAGGGCTGTATAATAGGGGTAGCGCATCGAAACTCTCTCCTGGTTATCAACCAGGGCTAAATTCGGAACCAAAACGAAGCCCTTAATGTGCCCCAGCCGCCTGCCTGGAGCAAGCTGGGCGGACTCCCTTGGGCATGAACCTCGATGTTGAGTCGTTAGCTCTTACTTCGAAAACCTGCATTCGTCCCAGTGATACCCTCGATGTAAAATAGTGTCGTTTCCTAAGGTCTTCCTTTTCCTGCAAGTGCATTTGCCTAACGCATAAGTTTGACCTTTAGGCATAGCAGTGAAGCATGTCTTGTCTTCGTTGTGGTCGCCACAGCCTATCTCGTCTCTTAGACGAAACTCGGTGCTTTTTACTTCATAAACGTTCCGGTTGTCGATGATCTCGAACCATATTCTGCCCAACATGGGAAGACCCACATAGCCGTTAGCCTCACCATATAGAAGGCTGCATTGGCTTAGCTGGCTGTTTTGTATGCCTATGGTTTCGATAGCCCAGCGTAAGTTGCCGTGGTTGCTTGCAAAGTCTTCGATTTCATTGTCGTGGAAGAGCTTGTTCTGTTCACGTGGGCTCGTTTCTACACCATTGCTCTCCGTGGCGCAGGCTGTTGAGAGGCCGACAAGGGCAAGGAATAGGAAAATTAAGCGTCGCATCGTTGCAGGTCCTAGGTTGGCAAAGGGGAATCAAGCGAGCAGCGCAGGTAGTGTAGGCGCGTGGCCTTGTCAAAGGGGGGCCGGGTGATGTTTTAGGGCTTAAACAAAACCCCCGTCTTAGCCTAAGGAGAAAAGCCAAGACGAGGGCGCGCTAGATCGCTCTCACTTCACTCTGATCCTGGCTTGCGTCCAGTCCTCGCTTCTCGACGTATCTTTAATACGCCTTCGTCGCTGCGGTCCGGGCGCACTCAGGCTCAAAGCCAATTGAGAGCGATCTAGTGTTGAGGAGCGCTGCGTTTAAAGAGCTCCCCGGCTGGGTTTAGGACTCTTCGCCGACGGCGATTTCGCGTGTTTCTTCGTCGAAATCGTTGTCCTCTTGTTCCTCGGCGTTGTCATTGGCGGCTTTGGCGCTGCGGCGTTTGGCGAGACCGAGACGGATTTGGTCGTCGCGCCGTTTGATGATGGCCCGCGCCTGTCCCCGCCAATCGATGAGCCAGGCATTGAGGTCGCGTACGGCCTCGTCGAAGCGTTGATCCTGCGCGTCGTCCACCTTGATAGGCTCGCCGCTGCTGTCGGTTTGCTGGGCCAGGACCAACCATTGCCGCAGTTGCGCCTCGGTCTCGGCATCCACCACCTTGCGACTCTCCAGCAGGTACAGCACCTCGCGATCCTCTTCCAAAGTGCTGCCTTTGACCGGACTCACATGACCGGGTTGCTCACGCAGCAGGTTCACGCGGTCCAAAAAGGCTTGCACCACACCCACCGAACGCACCCCGTCGCCCTGGGCCAGTCCTTTAAAGAGGAACTCATTGTGCTTGGGAAAGCGTACCCGCAAGGCGGCTTGGGCGCGGCTGAAGTTGGGGCCGTCCCAGGCATTGAGGGCGTTGATAGCCTCCTCGTGGCTGTCTTGGACCGTCTCCGGCACGTCCATGTCGACATGTCCCAAGGAGCGCACCAGTAGCTGCCAACCCTCGTGATGGGTTTGCTGAGTGTAGCCGGCTTGTTTGCGCAGCGCTTGGAAGATGCGCGGTGAACGCCCCACCGCCCCGAGAAACTGAATCGCCCGCTGGCGATCCCGCTCGATGCGACTGTGGTGAATGCGTTGTGTTGTATCGTTCATATCCATG
>CAYWAT010000030.1:0-15122 GCA_964456305.1 uncultured Polyangiales bacterium
CCAAGCTCAGGCCGAAGAAGAGGACTTGGAAAAACTGAGGCGTATCCTGCAAAGTGCAGACCGCATTCACTCACTCACCAGGCAATGGCTGGAATATGTACGTCCCTCTGAGAGACTTGCCGGTCCCGTGTCGCTCGCAGATACGATTCGACAAGCGGCAATCTTTTGCGAACCATTACTACGTAAGAAAGACGCACGGCTTACTCTTTCGCTACCCGACGAGGTGCCTACACTACGCGGTTTCGAAGACCAACTGCAGCAAGTTTTTGTTAATCTAATCACCAACGCCTACCATGCCCTGCCTCATCAAGGCGGTGAGCTCAACATCGATGCACATCTCGGCGATGAACAGGTCTTTGTACAGGTGCGCGATAACGGCTGCGGCATTCGTAACGTTGATTTACCCCATATCTTTGAACCTTTTTTCTCAACTAAAGATAAAGGCGAAAGCACTGGTCTGGGCCTCGCGATCGTACGGGCCATCGTGCGGCATCATCAGGGCAACATTGAGGTAAGCAGTCAAGAAACGCAGGGAACCACATTCACTCTGCGCTTTACGTTTCGGCTCTGACGCTCTCTACACAGCGTACGTTGACCTTCTCCGCGAATCATGAGACCTTGGCATCCATCATAAGGAGGACCCTTTGGGTATCATCACCATTGTTGCCATTATCGGCGTTGTCATCGTTGTTGTTTTATTGCTGGCCGGAATTTACAATGGCCTAGTTACCCGGCGAAATCGCTACAAAAACGCCTACGCACAAATCGATGTTCAACTTAAGCGTCGCTATGATTTGATCCCCAATCTGGTTGAAACCGCCAAAGGCTACATGCAGCACGAGAAGGAAACTCTCGAGGCCGTGATCCAAGCGCGCAATCAGGCACTCGCAGCGTCCAAAGCAGCAAGCTCAAACCCAGGCGATGCCCAAGCAATGCAATCTCTATCGGGAGCAGAAGGACTGTTGGGCGCAACCCTAGGTCGCTTCATGGCGCTTAGCGAAGCTTATCCCGATCTCAAAGCCAATGAAAACATGATGCAGCTCACCGAAGAATTGACCTCGACAGAGAATCGCATCGCTTTTTCTCGCCAGGCCTACAACGATGCTGTGACGGACTACAACAACGGTCGGGAACGTTTTCCAAGCATTCTCTTTGCCGGTATGTTCGGATTCGACAAAGCCAACTTGCTCGAAGCCATCGAAGCGCCGGAAGAGCGCAACGCTCCGAAGGTCTCATTTTAATATATTGAGCGATGACTCAGTTTTTCGCTCAACAGGACAAAGCACGCAAACAGACTCGCCTACTGGTCATCGCGATGGGCATGGCGATTCTGAGTATCGCCGGGGTCTTCTATTTTTTCCTCGCCGCACGCGAGCGACTGCATAACTACGAAAGCACCACCTGGTGGTACCCCAAGGTCTTTGCATTGAGCTTTGGCGGCACGCTTCTGGTCGTGCTTGGCGCGAGTTTGGTTCGTTCATGGACCCTGCGGCGTGGTGGGGGCCGAGCAATCGCCGAAATGCTGGGGGGTCGCCTGGTCTCTGGTCAAAGCCAAGAGCCTCTGGAGCGACGGCTCGTCAATGTCGTTGAGGAAATGTCCATCGCCTCTGGGACCCCTATGCCTGCCGTCTATATTCTCGACGAGCCCGGTATTAATGCCTTTGCCGCTGGATATACGCTGGACGAAGCAGTGATCGCCGTAACACAGGGAGCACTCGATGCACTTACGCGCGATGAATTGCAGGGCGTCATCGCACATGAGTTCAGCCATATCCTCAACGGCGATATGCGTATTAACATTCGCCTGATGGGGATTATTTTTGGGATTTTGTGCATCTCCCTGATTGGCCAATTTTTGTGTCGAAGCGCCCCCTTCGCGATGCGTCGACGCTCCAGCGGCAATAACTCCAATCAACTCGCGGCCATGCTAGCACTTCTCGCGTTGGGCGTAGCGATGATCGCCATCGGCTGGGTGGGTCGTTTTTTCGCACGCATCATCAAGGCAGCAATCAGCCGTCAACGCGAGTTTTTGGCAGATGCTTCCGCAGTGCAATTTACCCGCAATCGAGACGGCATTACCGGCGCCCTCAAAAAAATAGCTGGCTGGCCTACAGGTTCGGCCATTCAGGCAAATCGCAGCGAAGAAGCCAGTCACCTTTTCTTCGGGCCGATTGCTTTGAGTCGCCTCTTCGCAACCCACCCTCCACTCGAAGAACGCATTCGACGGCTCGATCCGAGCTCAGCAGCAGAGATTCCTCCTACAACAGAGATATCTGCCAGCATCAATAACCCTGAAGAAATCGTATCTCGTATCGGTCAGGTTAATGCCGTCGACCCCCAGTGGAGCCACAACCTGATTCAAGAGCTGCCTGAGGGTCTGCATCAAGCAACTCAGCACCCACTATCAGCAGTTGCCCTTGTCTATGGGTTGTTACTCGACGCCGATCCCAGTGTCAGGAATACGCAGCTTGCACTTATTCCTGAGGATGGCGACGCGAAGGTCACAAGCGAAGTGCAGCGTCTTTATCCCGGATTGCTAAAGCTGAGCAACAAGGCACAACTACCGCTGGTTGAAATGGCATGCGGTTCGCTCTGTCAGCTTTCACCCGCTCAAAAAACATCTTTTGTCAATACGGTCGATGCTCTTGTTCAAGCTGATCAACATATCTCACTCAGTGAGTATCTTTTAGCGCACACGCTTAAGCGTCGACTTAACCCAGATCGCGGGAAAAAGCGCGTATTCTCCAACACACTCAAGCTTCATCGCGCGCAACACGCATGTCACACCCTACTGAGCGCTCTTGTGCATGCAGGAAATGCAAATGCAACACAGACAGCGCAAGCCTACCAAGCGGGTTACGCCATTCTGAATAACCATATGAATCTCAATACACAGCCTAAAAAGCTCTCCTTTGATGAGCTGGGCACAGCCCTGGAACAGATGCAACAACTCAACATTCGCCATCGTCAGATTATTGTCGATGCCTGTGCCGCAACCATCCTCAGCGATGCCAAGGTGACACAGGAGGAAGCCGAACTTTTGCGCATTATCTGCGATAATTTGGATTGTCCACTTCCCCCACTTAGTCTGCAATAAGACCACACTGTCTTACTCTTTAATAGTACCGGCCTAGTAAAAAACATTAATCTAGGTTAAGATTATTATCCTAACGCTGTCTTGACGTAGTCTAAATTGCATCAATGTAGGACTATCTTGACCGTTAATTTTAGGTCTATTTAATTAGGGTATTAATGTGAGATCCGTTGTTTGTTATCTTGCTAATCTGTCTGTAATTATTTTATTGATCCAATGCGCATCAGAGGAAGAAAGTTCGTTTAGGATAAACATAGAAGACAACGGCACGGTAGGTCCCTCAGATCTATCCTACAAAGTTCCCGAAAATGGCGAGGTGTATTTTGTTTCTCCTGAGGGCAATAGTCAGAATACAGGCAGCATTGATAGTCCTCTATCTATTGAAAAAGCGCTCGAGAAGGCTTCAAGTAACTCGACAGTTATTCTACGCGGCGGGATTTATCTCACTGGAAACAATATCATCGGCAAAAACATCACCATACAACCTTACTTAAATGAAAAGCCCATCTTTAAGGGCAGTGAGCATATTCCAGCATCACAGTGGACCAAAGAATCAGGGCAACGATGGCAAACAAAATGGGAACATTGCTTTAAAAAAACCACAGATAACCCTGAGATCAATTCTGACTTAGTTTGGTTCAATGACGAACGCTTACTCGCAGCAACATCAAAGAACAAAGTCGACAACACGCATTTTCACATTAATTGCTCAAAAAAACAGCTTGTCATTGGGATCAATCCCGCATCAGGAACCGTTGAGGCGACACGTTATGGCGTCGCCTTGGAGCGAGTAAATCAAAAGATTACGGGAGACGATCAAGTCGATGATGAAGGGATAAAAGTGCGTGGGATCACGTTTAAACATTTCGCTTATCATGCAGTTCATATACGTGCATCGAAAGCAACTATTGAGAACAACACCTTTATCAACAATGTATACCGTGCTCTTCTCACCTTTAGAGATAATCACACTATTAGAAACAACGCTTTTATCAACAACTATCTGACTGCTTTATTGATTCAAACATCAGAAAACACCGTCGTCAATAACAACTACATGCAGCACAACAGCTTGGATGATGCTCAGCCTAAAGAAAAAGAAAGAAGTGCCATTATAAGAGCAGCCAATTCGGTCAACATCCAGATTGCAGGAAACTTAATCGAAGACAATGGTGGTCATGGCGTTTGGTTCGATGTGCATTCCAGAGACAATCTTGTGGCTCGCAATACCATACGCAACAATCTTAATTCTGGCGTTTTTTGTGAGATATCTCGAAGGAACACCATCATTGGCAATATTTTCACTGGTAATGAACATGGTGTTCATTTGATCAATTGCGATGGCAACAAGATTTATAACAATACCTTTATCGACAACGGTCAAAACGTTCACATCAATGAATACAAACGAGATGACGAAGACGCACTTAAAAACCCTGTAAGGAACTCATCCAACAACGAAATCCTGAACAATATATTTTCAAATGCAACTTTCCCAGACTGGCCATTTGCCATGGTTACGGTTCGCAGCAGCCTGTGTGGCAAATGGAAGAAAGTTAAAAACATTGATTACAATGCTTATTACCGCACAGATATTGAACAACCTAGGCATGTGATTCGCTGGAATGATATCATCAACGACAGTAGAAATAATCTATGCCGGAATAAGAAAAATAAAAAGCCAGTTACTCACCCTGTACTCGCAGATTTTCAACAGAGCATTAAGATGGAAAAAAACGGTCTTGAGTTTACAGGTCCAGACAATCCATTTTTTGCTAACTCAGAAAACGACGAGCTCATTATGAAAGAAAGCACTGAGGTAATCGGTGCAGGCGCGTCGCTTTCGCAGGACTTGGCAACCATCCTAGACGTTCAGCCAGGGTCTAAAGTAACGATTGGAGCGACGCAGTAAACAGCGTCTTACTCGCAATCATTACGATTATCGTTGCCGCATAGTTTGATGACTTCGTTTTCTTTGTATGTTCTGTAATCGCTATTCTCAATCACGAGAAAAGACACGCCTTCAGCAATACCTGTAGGAATGATATCGTTCGAGCCTTGCTTAAGAACATTCACGAATGACCCTTGTTGATCTGGATTCAACGATGCATATCCATCAACATCTCCGTTATCATCCTCGAATGATTTTTTATTCACAAAATCTTTTGGAAACCCTGAGACAATAACAACACCGCTTACGATAGCTTGGTCAGAGCTATCTTCACACGGGCAGTCGTTGGGATCTGTGCAGCTATCATCAGCTCCACCACGATCGCAGGCGATATAAATATCTTCCGTGTTGGTAAACAAATCAGCGGTATTGATCGAGAAGCGATTCTCGTCGTCAAGTTCAAGCGGTTGATTGTAGGCAATATAACCCGAGTCTTCAAAGTCTCCTTCATCTCTTCCTTGAAACCACGTGACGATCACACGGGCGTCATTGGGTATGCTGTTGATATCGTCGAGCACGACCTCAAAGCGCACAGTTTCATTATTTTCAGGGCCATCATCATTGCCATCACTACAAGCGCTGAGAAGCATTAAAGGCAAAGAAAGCGTAAGACAAAAAGAGCGAAGCAAGATTTTCATGGTGTGTTTCTCCTGTTTTGTTGGTTACAGGTTCGACACACAAATGTGAAAGATAGAGCAAGCGAAGTTGCAATCAGGGCATTTTATGTGGAATAGCTTCACCCTGATCGAAGCGTTCTTTCATCTCGTATTTAGAGGGACACTTTGCGATCACTTGATCAGCTAAAAATACCTTGTTGGTTTTAAGCTGGCCCTGAACGGTTACCGAAACGTTCATGTCATCGCGAAAGGTGTCTGGCACGACACACTGAGGAAAATGAACTCGCAGTGCATGATTTTGTCCTTTGATGACAAAGCGCCATTCACAAGGCTTCTCCCGAAAGCTTACAGTGCCCTGCTTAAGAACACCTTCGACGCGCAACCGGCGCTGGCTAAACCGACCGGGCGTAGACATGACCTCGTCGACTTTTTTGGAGTAGACGAAAGCCTCCGAGGCACCGCTATTGGTCAGTAAAAAAATAACAACGCCACCTAGCAACGCAAAGGTGGCGATGATTTTGATCCCTAATGAGAGGCGATTCATCCGCCGCTAAAACTACTTACCCTGAAGGATAAGGGCAACGATGAAGGCGTAAATGACAAGCGATTCGATAAGCGCCAGTGCAAGAATCATGGGTGTAAACAGCTTGTCCGATGCGCTCGGATTGCGCGCCATGCCTTCAAGAGCTGCTGTGGCAGCACGCCCCTGACCCAAGGAGCCACCAAATGCAGCAATGCCGATGGCTAAACCCGCAGCAATGTAGGCGTACATTTTGACGTCACTTTCGTTGGAAGCGGCACCTCCCTGCGCAAAAGCT
This sequence comes from uncultured Polyangiales bacterium, assembly GCA_964456305.1. Lineage (GTDB taxonomy): Bacteria > Myxococcota_A > Polyangia > Polyangiales > CAYWAT01 > CAYWAT01. The sequence continues at coordinate 6,481 of CAYWAT010000030.1, forward strand.
GTTGCGCTGGTCAGTAATACGGATGCCCATGCAACACCGACTGCGTATAGCTTCTTCATGATAATATCTCCCTCAAACTCTCTTTATTAATGAACGATTTAGTTAGTGATCACCGGAATCTACCGCCATGGCGATGTACGCTGTCGACAGCAGACAAAACACCAGGGTTTGAACAATGCATACCAGGGTGCCTAACATATAAACCAACACAGGCACGCCAAAAGCGACCACTGGATGCAGGGTATGAAAGGTCTCAAGCACCATGTGATCGGCGGTCATATTTGCCATAAGACGAACCGACAACGAGCCAGGTCGAACGAGCAGATGACTGAAGAGCTCGATGCCCAGCATCATGAGCATAAGAGGCAAGGCATACCACTTGCGCACGGGCCCGAAGAAATGGGCGATGTATGCGAAACCATGCTCTTTGATGCCAAACACCTGCGTTGAAACCATCACCACAAGGGCACACGCCAGGGTCAGATTGAGTGTTCCCGTAGGAGGCAGAAAACCAGGAACCAGTCCCAGCAAATTGGCAAACAAGATAAAAAGAGCACAGGTGCCGATCAACGGCAGGAAAAACTCTGCGGCCTTGCGCCCCATCACATCGCTCATCATCCGCAGCGTGGTGCCCACGAGGATCTCTATGAGTGTGCTGGGAGAAAGGCGGGTATCGGGCAAAAGCGCCTGATTGGGACGGCGGGTGCGCGTGTAGCTTATCAAGCCTAAGGCGATGAGCAGGAAAACAACCAGGGCAGAAGCCATGACGTAAACCGCATCGATGGGTTCACCAGCAATCCATGTGCGCCCTTCTTCGTTGAAAGGGAATCCCAAGACAGAAGCCATTTGAAGCAGTGCGTTATAAGCACTCTCGAAAAGAATATGAAACCATGTTTTGCCGTGGGGCATAAGTGCAACTCAACTAGCGCGCTGCGTGGCTCCATGATTGTCGTACTGAGCCAGCACCAATGGCGAGCACCAGGGTGCTCAGCCCGAGGGTCAAGGCAATAACATTCATTTGTAAAAGGGCAATACAGATCCAGCACGCGCCCAAGAAAAAGCCAAACTTGAAGATGGACAGCACCATCATGCGTGCCGACGCCCTTAATTGACCGCGCCGCAAATTGCTTTCCAGCCACATAAAATAAGTCATGTTAAGAGCCGAGAGCAGGCAGCCGGCAGCGGTTGCCAAGAGCCAGATTTTGCCTCCCCACACAGCGCTGATGACAAGCATCACAAGACCAATGATGCCAAACGCAGGGATGACATTTCGCCATAGGCGTGATGCAGAGGGATCGTTACGCAGAGCCAGGGGGAGTTGAAGCATGCCGCAGTGTGGCCACAGTGGCCGCAAAACGCCAGCCGCCAAGTAGAAAGCCCAAAACCATCGCGACGATCCGCAACCAAGGGGCACTGTCAAAGCGCTCGTCTAACCAACCGCCACCCCAAAATCCCAACGCCAACGCCGCCGCAAACTCAGCTCCCAAGCCAACAACCCGTGCGAACTGACGTATCTGACGACGACTATGCGATCCTCTCAACATCATCTACACCCTCATGGGGTCAGGCTTTTAGCCCAAGAATGGTCAACGGTTCCTTGGAGCTGCGCATCACCAGCTCCGAACCGATATCCACCTGCGCCACGCGGTGCGAGCCATCGATGAAGAGCTGTCCTGCATCCATTAGGCTGCGAATGCGCACCATACCACCGGCTTCGATAAGCCGCCGCACAAGAGTGTAGGAGTGCCCATGTGGCTGGTAGGGCTCACGCACCACAAACTGGAGCGCCTGTGAATCAAGGGGCAACACCTGCCCACCTGCCGATCGTAGCGCCGCGGTTGAACCAGCAGCAGGACCAATCCAAATGCCGCTTGAGGTTTGCTTTTCTTCAACATGGCCGTTGTCGATCATGTAATGCGAGGTCGCAGCAGGAACCCGATGGCAAAAGAGCACATCATTGAGTACCCGCTGGGTCATCACCTCGCCGTCTCGCATGATCTGCATGCGATTGAGCTTGAGCTCGGGCAGTCGCCCCGCAAGAGCAGCCTGCAACTGGCTTTCGAGAGAGTGCCGATCGGCCACGCAAAAATAGCCCACGCTCGCACCAGGAGCGCTATTAACCGCCAAGACCGGCACTTGTGACCCGACAAAATGAGAAGCCCACAAAAGAGTGCCATCACCGCCCAAGCTCATGACCAAGTCGCACCCTTCAGCCGACTGAGCATCGCAGCGGTAACGAAAGGAGGCCTTAATGGCGAGACGCTTACACAGGTCCTGGGCAAACTGCAGCGTATCGACATGATCCTTGTGCGCCTGAATCACACGCAAGGCATCTGCATCACCCGCTTCCACCAGCTGCATCAAGGTCTGGTGTTTGCGCGCGCGCATCAACACTTGATAGGTGGATTTTTTGTAGACCACCAACACACGTTTGGCGTCGGGGAAGGCGGACTTACTCAAGAAGTAGCCTGGGCTGCATCACGCAGAAAGCGCTCTAGGCCAATATCCGTTAGGGGATGCTTGATGAGCTGATCGATCACCTTCTTAGGCATCGTGGCAACATGCGCACCCATCATCGCCGAATCGACCACATGCATGGGATGACGAATGCTCGCCGCAAGCACCTGGGTGGGAAAGTCGTAGTTGCGGTAGATTTGCACGATCTGCTCAACCAAACCTAAACCTTCTTGGCTGATGTCATCAAAGCGCCCAATAAAAGGACTGATGTACGACGCACCGGCTTTGGCTGCGAGCAACGCTTGGGTGGGACTAAAGCACAGGGTCACGTTGGTACGAATGCTCTCTTGGCTCAGGGTGCGCACTGCTTTCAGTCCCTCGGCAATGAGAGGCAACTTGACCACCACATTGGGATGTATCGCAGCCAGGTCCCGCCCCTCGCGCAGCATGCCCTCGTAATCGGTAGCCAATACTTCCGCACTAATGGGTCCATCGATGAGATCGCAAATCGCTTTAATGATCTCAACCTGCGGTCGCCCCGTTTTAGCAATCAGTGAAGGGTTGGTGGTCACCCCATCCACCACGCCCATAGCGGCAGCATCGCGGATTTCGTTCAGGTCAGCGGAATCGATGAAAATGTGCATAATCGAGCGGCCAACTTACTGACCTCATCATCAACAGGCCAGCAAAAACTGTTATTCGCGATCTCGCCTCTGTGTCGGGGATGATCTATGCCTTGTCGCAATGACACAACCTGCCCCCGCCTCTCCCCTGCGTACGCCTCTTCATCCAGTTCACGAAGCTCTTGGTGCCCGCATGACGAACTTCGCACAATGGTCGATGCCCTTGCAGTACGAAGGGATCGTCCGCGAACATCATTGCGTGCGGCAACATGTCGGCCTGTTTGATGTATCGCACATGGGTCGCCTGGTGTTGCGTGGTAGTTCGGCGACGGTGGTGCTCAACCGCATGATCTCGCGGGACCTCAGCCAGCTCCCCTTGGGCAAGGCCTGTTACGCACTCTGCTGCCAAGAGGACGGCACCATTCTCGACGATGTCATGGTGTACGCCTACGAAGATCACCATTACCTGGTCATCTGCAACGCCAGCAACCGTGAGCGCTTGGCCACGCAATGGGCCGCTGCCGCCCGTGGATATTGCGAGTTTCAGGACACCACCGCGAACACCTACCTGCTTGCCCTTCAAGGTCCGGCGTCGGCGCAGGTGCTTGAAGAACTTGGCGCCGCGCCCGAAGCCCTTCAGCTAAAACGCTTTCAGGTCCTGCACACCCGCTTGCGCGCGCTGGACTGCGTCATTGCTCGTACAGGCTACACCGGCGAGGATGGGTTTGAAATCATGGGCGCAGCCGAAGATGCCAAAAGCATGTGGGATGCTCTACGCAAAGCAGGACATCCCCTTCAGCTTGCGCCTATCGGCCTCGGTGCTCGCGATACCCTGCGCCTTGAGGCATGCCTACCTCTCTATGGTCATGAGATCAGCACGCAGGTCACTCCCTATGAGGCAGGCCTGGGCTGGGCGGTTAACTTAGATAAGCATGAATTCATTGGCCAAGACGCCCTCAAAAATGCGCATCGGCAAGCTTCATCACGACGTCTAGTCGGCTTTCATATGCGCGGACGTGGGATTGCACGGCATGGCTACACCATTGTCGATCATGATGATCAGCCCATCGGTCATGTGAGTAGCGGTGCCCCTAGCCCTACCTTAGGCTTCGCCATTGGCCTAGGCTACGTGCCCACCGCCATGGCATCACCAGGCACATCATTAAGGATTGACATTCGCGGCAAAAAGGTGGAAGCCGAGGTCGTCGCCACCCCCTTTTATCAATCCTCAGCCAAGCGCAATCATGACGCAGTATCCCAACGATCTGAAGTACACGCCTGAACACGAATGGGTCCGCATCGAGCAAGACACGGTCTGTGTTGGCATCACCCAATACGCTGTTGAACAACTCGGTGATGTGACCTTGGTGGACCTGCCTGCAGTGGGCACGTCACTACAAGCCGGAGCTCGCTTTGGCGATATCGAATCGGTTAAAACCGTAAGTGAGCTTTTTGCCCCCGTCGCGGGCGAAGTGATTGAAGTGAACCAAGGGCTTGAAACGACCCCCGAGCTTGTCAATGCTGATCCCTACACCGAAGGATGGATGATTCGTATTCGTCCTCTGCAAGCGAATGCGACCGACTCACTTATGAACGCTGAAGCCTATAGCGATCTCGTGCGCAAGCTCGAACCATGACGTGGCGCTATCTTCCGCACACCTCGGCTGATCTAAGCAGCATGCTCGAACGCATCGGACTCTCTGAGACCGATGATCTTTTCGGCAATGTACCTTCGGCGTATCGGCGTCGCGAGCCTCTTGATCTTCCTCCTGCCTTGGATGAGTCGGCGCTCATGCGTCACCTTGAGGAGAGCGCCGAGCGCAATACAGCTGCGCGCTGCCTTAGCTTCTTGGGCGCGGGTATGGTCGCGCATCACATTCCACCCATTGTCGACCAACTGCTCCTACGCAGCGAGTTCTACACCGCATACACTCCTTATCAGGCCGAGGTTTCGCAGGGCACCTTGCAGGCGATGTACGAGTTCCAGACCCTCACCTGTCAACTCTTCGGGATGGACCTGGCCAATGCATCCATGTACGACGGCGCCAGTGCAGCTGCAGAAGCGGTGCTGATGGCACGACGACTACGACCCCAAGGGCGGGTCTTGTTAAGCAGCACCCTGCATCCCGACTACATCCATAGCGTACGCACCTACCTACGCGAATCTGAGACCATCGATATCGCTGTCATTCCCCATGACGATAAAGGACAAAGCGATCTCAATGCCCTCAAGCAGCTTTTATCCGAACCCACCTGTGCAGTGGTTGTCGGTTATCCCAACATCTTTGGCTGCATCGAAAACCTCAGCGCGCTACGCGAACTCTCTGCGGCACATCAAGCCTTGCTTATCACCAGCACATGGGAGCCCTATGCCTTGTCGCTGCTGCGTACACCGGGCAGTCACGACGTGGACATCGCCGTGGGTGAAGGTCAGGCATTTGCAGCACCACCCCAATTCGGCGGACCAGGCGTGGGTCTCTTCACCTGCAAAAGCGACTATATGCGCGCCATGCCAGGACGATTGGTGGGCAAGACCAACGATACTGAAGGATCGCCAGGCTATGTGCTCACCTTATCCACACGCGAGCAGCACATCCGTCGCGACCGTGCCACCTCGAACATCTGCACCAATCACGGCTTAGTTGCATTGGCCTTTGCAATCCGCGCCGCGCTGCTGGGAAAACAGGGACTCCGCCACATCGGCACCCTTTGCTTCGACAAATGCGAATATCTCAAAACACAACTGCGCGCGCATCCAGAAGCGTGTTCATTGCCCTACGATGCAACGCCAAGCTTCAACGAGTTTACCCTGCGCCTTCATCGAGAAGACGCAGAAGCCTGTTGTCGTCGATTGCAGCAAGCGCAAATCCTCGCTGGGGTTCCTTTATCGCGCTGGTATCCAGAACGTCCTCACGACTTGCTCATCGCAGTCACAGAAGAGCACTGCCGGGACGACCTTGACCGACTGGCACAGGCCCTAGTGTCGTAGCGTAGCTCTGACTTCATGAAAGAGATCAACGCTGCTGCAGATCAGGACCTTACCCCAGTAGGTCTGGGGTATCGTTTCAGCAATCCTCAGTACATTCTTGAAGCCATGACGCATCGCTCTTTTCGCAATGAGCGTCGTCATGACACCAAGGTGGACAACGAGCGTCTCGAGTTTTTAGGGGATAGCGTTCTCAGCTGCGTCATTGCCACCGAACTGTGGCACCTGTATCCCAAAGCCTCCGAAGGCGAACTCACACGGCGACGTGCCGACGCGGTCTGCGAGGCATCACTGGCAGCCATCGCAGGTGAGATTGGCATTGGCGAGAAGCTGCGCCTGGGCAAAGGGGAAGAGTTATCCGGTGGACGCTCAAAGCCCCGACTACTGGCCTGTGGCCTCGAAGCATGTCTGGGCGCGGTCTACCTCGATGGTGGTATGGAAGCTCTCAAGGCTGTCATCCAGACGCTATTTAACGACACCCTGCGTCAAGGTACGCCTGGAGAACGCGATTTCAAATCACGGCTGCAAGAGTACGCTCAAGCCGAGCTCAACGTCACGCCCACCTATACCGTGACCGAGGATGAACAAAGCCCAGCCCATGCACGCTGTTTTCACGCCAGGGTATGTTTTGCGACGAGTGGCGTGATCGCAGAGGGACAAGGGGGCTCAAAAAACGATGCTGAGCAAAACGCAGCCAAAGCAGCCTTAGCGCACCTGCTCAACCCGACGCCACAATAAGGTAAAAAGCGCGAGTGTTGTCATCACTCGCATTTTCGTTGGGCAAGCGGTGCGATAGATTGGTCACTACGGTGACCACATGGGTTGCATCGGCCTCTAGCTCGATGGGAATATAAGCGCTGGCGTGACTGCGCGTCGGCGCATGGAGCTCACGTAAAACGATGTCACCCCGCATCACCAAAGCCACCATCGACCAACGCACCCCATACTCACCTCGAAGCCAGAGGCGCAAGCGCGTGCCCTCGCGTTGGGGCAGGTTATCGATCATGGCGTAAGCGCTACCGTAAACTTCCAGCTCGGGCATCACGGGGCTTTGCTGCATGCGCGATGGGTAGGCGACTTTCCAGCTTAAGGTAGGACGTTGCTGTGGTGCGTGTAAGCCCAGCTGGGCAAGCTGGCTAAAACGCATCACAGCATAGCGCTCCGCCTGCTCTTTCACGCTGCTTTGGTGCAGTTCTAACCATTTCGCGGTGGCCAGCCATAGATGCGGACTGGCGCGCAACGCTTTAGCATCCCACGTGCGTTGACGGGCAAGCTGCCAAATCTCCTGAACGGGATCCGCGTCTGCCCATCGCAAGGCTAAAGCCTGCCACCACAACGCACCTCCAGCTCCTTGATCATGCATTGAGCTCAAGGGCGAACGCCAAGGGAATGTCTGCGCATCATCGATGGCTTCAGGACGACATCCCCACTGACCCGTAAATCGATGGCTCAGCCAGGTGGCAGTGGCCTTACGCCACGACAGCGACTCGGCGGGATCCAAGGCTAATAGAAGACTCTCCGCGTAGGCCTGAGACACACAGCCTGCCAAGCGCTGGCGTTGATTGGGCACAGATACCTGAGCGTAAACACTCACCGTATCATAATAAGGCCATGCCAATGCTGTAGCGACCTGGGCACTCGTCATCGCAGATAAACCATTGCTTGAGGACTTTAGGTACATATCAAAGGAGCTGTCGCGAGGACCGTTATCGGGCCATACGTGCCCCCATCCCCATGCCTGCAGATCAGCGTAGGTCTGTTCCAAATACCCGAGGGCATGCACTAATCGCGAGGCAGAGATCGAAGGCTCCCATGCGTGCACTGCCAAAGGATAGCGCAGAGAGCTTAACCTAGAGAGTGTGCGCTGCGGACGTACCTGAGGCAGAGGCCAAGCGACCCGCGGACCCTGCCACACCGGAGACTGCATCGCCGCCACAGCCTGGTCCCATTGATCGAATAAGTCGCCGCCTTGCGCCCGCGCAATCGCTGATTTAACGCCGACCATGGCGACGATCATTGCGATGACACGACAGACTTGCCATGAGCGCAGGTTTCGCATGACAATGCCATGAAGGACTCCTTTGTTGATGCAAGAGAATGTTATGTCGCAACCCCTCCACGTAGAGCAATTAGGCTTATGCCGTCTGGATTCTAAGCGGGGAGCACTCGTCGTCGAACGCGGCCCGCGGGTGGTCTTGATGCCCGAGACGATTCTCGCATCACTCATTGCATCGGCCATGCATCATGGCGATCTCACAGCCATGCGCATGCGGGGCTTGGAAATCGGTCGCCATATCCTCGATGCCCAAGGACTCAAACCCCTCGACCTAAGTCTCGTTGACTTAGCGGAACATCTACGCAGCACACTTGGCAGTTTTGGCTGGGGTCACGTGGATTTAGAACGGCAAAGCGACGCTCTAGTCATTCACTTAAGCCACGCGCCTATTCTCGACGAGGCCAGTCTCGCTGTAGCGGCATTGCTGGGCGGGATGATTGGCGAACTTGCGGAGCAAGACATTGCCTGTGTGCCAGTCGAAAATCAGCGCTTTTTGGTGGTGCATCCCGAAATCGCAGAA
>CAYWAT010000030.1:15161-22952 GCA_964456305.1 uncultured Polyangiales bacterium
CTGGTCGCAACACGGGTTTGACATCCCCACTATTCTCCGGCATCTGGTCAAGGAAGATAGTTAAGTCATGGCCGAGCAACGTGAAAAGCTAGAAAACCTTCTAAACAAAATCCAAGCGCGTCGCGATCGTCTTAATCTGCGCGATAATGGACTCACTCCAGCTCCTTTTTCACCCGATCCATCGCAGGGACTGCAACGCGAATCCACGGCGCGTTTCAGCCTTGCAGAGCTCGAGCAAAAGGTTCCCAAGCAAGAGATCGCTACGCTGCAAGCCAAACAACACACAACCTTTGCGCAAGCAATAAGTAGCAGCTTAGCTTTACGCCCTCGTTTTAATAAATCCGAGCAGCAACAGCCCAGCGACGATGGGTAAGAAAAAAAGCACCGGTACAAACCTCGCTCTATGTCGTAATCGCAAGGCACTACAGCGTTATGTTATCCATGAACGATTTGAAGCGGGTCTGGTTTTACAAGGCTCCGAGGTGAAAAGCCTACGTGCAGGCCAGGCCAACTTAGAGTCGGCCTATGCCCTGTTGGAGCAAGACGAGGTCTTCTTGCACCACATGCATATCGCTCCCTATGAGCAGGCCACCGCCTTTGGTCATGATCCCAAACAGCGTCGCAAACTCTTGCTACATCGCCGCGAAATTGAAAAACTCCGCGGTTCGCTCACACAAAAGGGGTACGCCCTCGTGCCCTTGCAGGTGTATCTCAAGAAACATTACGCCAAGGTTGAACTAGGACTGGCCACAGGACGGAAAAACTACGATAAACGCGAAACCATCCGCCGCGAGCTCGATATCCGAGAAGCACGCGAAGCCATGCAAAAAGGCCGATGACGATGATTTTAGCAACCTTAGATACGGGCGAGGCGCTTACAGAGCTACGATATCAACAAGAGCGCCTTGAGGCTTGCTGCACGAAAGCCCTTGCTCCCGGTCAGCCTGTTGAACTCAAGCTTACAAGCGCAGCAGAAGGAGAACTGCGAATTCAAGCCAAATCGCTAGGGTCCAAACGTCGCGACGAACACCACTACTGCGTCACTCTCAAGCCCATCAACCTAAGCCGCCAAGCACGGAGCACGCTGCTGCGTATGCTTGCTGGCGGCTAAATAGCTAAGCCAAAAAACCAGATCACTCTCAATTTGCTGTGAGCCTGAGTGCGCCCGGACCACAGCGACGAAGGCGTATTAGAGAGATACTCTTTGATGGCCAGGCGCTGCTGAGGTTCCTATGGTTGCCACGCGCTGCTACCTGCTTCGCAGGCGCTCGCTCTGCTCGCACGCATCGCACAGGGTCTAACGCGTTGCAGGAACTAGGGTGATTAGCAGCGAAAACCAGGATCAGAGTGAAGTGAGAGTGATCTAGTTACCGTATCCTAGCTGGCGCAACTGATCTTGAGTCGTCGCGTCCATGGTCGCTCCTTGGGCACGCATACGCGGCGCTTTGCGACCTGTGCTTGGAGCCAGCCAGTCAATGCGACTTGAGGCGCCCAAAAACTGCCCCAGCATTGCTCGGCAGTATCGAGCACCAATGGGATGGTGAGTCACCGACAAGGGATGCTGCTCACCCGGATCACGCAGTAAATCAAACAAGGTGGCATTGGTGCCACGCAGGATGAGCTTCCAGCGTCCTGCCCGAATCACCCGGCGATCATCGAGGAAGTCACTAAAGGCCACGCCTGGGTACATGGCGGTGGCATGCTTCAGCAAGGGAACCAGGCTATGCCCTTCCGTTCCAGAGGGAGCTGATACACCGGTTAGTTCAAACAAAGTGGGCGCAATGTCCACGGTGCTCACCGTTTGCTCAATCTTCTGACCTGCACTCACCTCTGCGGGGTAATGAACCAGCAAAGGCACATTGAGCAGCTCTTGGTACACCGAATGCCCATGTCCCCATGAGTTATGCTCGCCAAACTCTTCGCCATGATCTGAGGTAAAGACAAAGATGGTATTGTCCCATACCCCCAGCTTCTTGAGGCGCTCGACAAACTTGCCCATGTACTCATCATGGTAGCTAATCTCGCCATCGTGCAGCGCCTCTAAGCGTTTACGATCGCTGGCGTTGAAGGTCACAGCAGGGGGATTGCGCTTGGCTTTGGCAAGCAAGTCGGGCGTCAGACGCGGCGCAACCTGCCCCTCGTAATCGCGCTTGTCGTACATCGCCAAATAGTCTGCGGGTGGATCGTAGGGCACGTGCGGATCGATGGTCTGCACATAGGCAAAGAAGCGCTTATCCTTGTGCTGCTCAATCCAGTTGCCGGCTTCTCTAAAGACGTCTTTGGCCTCACGGCTCTTATTTTCGCGGATGTAGTTGGTGTAATGATCCCAGCCCTGATCAAAACCAAACTTGTCTGAGACATAGCCGTTGGCGATAAAACTCGCCGTGGTAAATCCGGCCTTCTTGTAGGTCTCTGCTACCGTGACCGCCTGCGGAGGCAACTTCGATGCATCCTCTTTGGTGCCATGGGTTGCAGGATGCAGACCCGTGAGCACCGAGGCCACCGAGGGTTTGGTCCAGTTCTCCGGTGACTGTGCACGCGTAAACACAGCGCCTTTGTTGGCCAAGGCATCCACAACCGGAGTCTTAACCCGTGAACGCTTGTTAAAGGGCTTGAGCTTATCGGCGCGCAGTGTGTCTACCAACACAACCACAACATTACGCGCATGCTTAGCGACCTTGTATTGCGTTTTGGCCTTCTCCACGTAGAGGGCGAGAGGCGAGAGCAGGATTTTGCCTTCGCCTTGCAAGCTCGTGGGCGCTAAGCGCAGCTGCACCACCTGTCCGGCGTAAGCGCTCACGTCCACCGCATGGTCCTGCCACCCGTGGTGACTAGGCGCGTCGTTCCAGATGATCTTCGATCGCCCCTCGGCATCGGTGAGGGTTACTTCAAGACGCAGCTTGTGATTATGCTGTGCCGGCTTCGCACTCACGCCAAAACCCAGATGAGCGCCGTGGGTTGGAACCTGTACATAGGTACTCAGCTCGCTGCCCACCTGAAGTGTCAGAGCCTTCCGCTTGTTCCCAGCAACGTCGACCGACTTCGCTTGCAAACGACGCGGCGAGATAGATTTTGCAGGGGCTCCACCCGATGCGGTGGGTAGCAGACGAATCCAATCCACTGCAGCAGCCACCTTCTTCCCACCGATCGTCTCGCTGTTTAGGAAACGTAGTAGCAAGTAGTTTTCGCCCTTGCGAATGTGCTCCGCGGGAACCTTAACCGCGTACTCACCAAAGCGTTGCCCGGCGCTGAAGTTGATCGAAGGCAACTCCTTGCCATTCAAAAACAGAAGCATCGCGCTATTGTTATAAGGACGCAGCCGCAGCTTTAGGGTCATCGCTCTCGATGCTTCGGCGGGGAAATACACGCGTCCCGTGGGACCCACCCAAGCAAAGCTGGTCTCGCCCTGCGTCTTGCGCTGCAGCCAACCGGTCTTCCAGTCTCCAGACGTGTACTTGTCCTGGTCGGGCGTCCCGAAATCCATGACAATACCCCCTTGCTGAGACAGCTCGGCTAAGTGAGGGCGTTTGACCCAATCGAGGTAAGCGACCTTGCCTTCGTAGGGGCTCTTTGCACTCTTCTGCGATGAGAGCACCTTGGTTTCGCTTTTGTCTTTATTGCAGCCTACACCTAGTAAAAAGGCGCAAAGCAAGATACATCCGAGGGCAGGAAGAAGGTTATAACGCATCATGGGGGTAGTCTCGTTAGGCTTAGCGTGAGGATTTCAGCCCCCATATCACACCCCTCTGCACGATGCCAGGCAAGGGATACGCACTTTATGCCCCCCTGCTCTGGCATTGATACGCAAACTCACTATCTAATGGCACAGAATGATCCGACGGATGTCACGACCTATCACAGTGCTTGGGTGCCTAACCCTTTTGGGGCAGATGCATTGCAATTGCGAGTCCGCCGAGGCAGGCAAGGCATCTACTACACGCATCTTGGCCCATCAGCGCCAAGGTGACACGCATGCAAAGCCCTCAAACAAGGTTCGCATGGATCCCGAAGAGGCGCGCATCAAACGCGAGTATCCTTTATACGGGGTGGTTCAGGGGGTTCATCTCGCTATTCGTTCAGCGCCTAATCCCGAGGCCGACGCTCTTGGCTGGGTGCGTGCGGGCAGTCAACTGAGACTCAAAGCGCGCAGCGTCAGCGGTCAAAAATGCCGCAGTGGATGGCATCGCGTGCATCCCGAAGGATGGGTATGCGTGGGCCAAGGCGTGTCTGTGGATGATAAGCCTAAGAACGCGGCTTTACTAACAGCAGGCGTCAAGCGCGATACGCCTCTGCCCTACAATTACTTCTTCGTTAAAGAGGTGTTGGTTCCCGAGTACCACCGCTTGCCTTCACGCAACGAACAACGAGCAGCGCGTGCCGTGGTGAATCACTACCGCAGTCTTCTGCAAAAGGAGGACGAGGGGCAAAGCGCGCGCGATTTCCTCACGGGCCTTAGCGATCCGGCGACAACAACCGAGCCCAAGTCACCTGCCGTCGTGCGGCGTTATCTGGAACGTCAGTTCTATGTGGCGGGGACCGGCGTAGAAACCCGCGCCTTTCGCAATTTCGTGCGTACGGTGTGGGGGAGCTACGTGAAAGAGTCGGCGCTGATCCAGCGCCAAGGTTCAAACTTCCATGGGGTCACGCTCGACGACAACCATCAACTTCCTCTGGCTTTTGCACGTCGCGCGGGCACGCTCATGAAGCTGCAGAATGGTGAGCGGCCCAGGTTTCATGCGGACTCCGATGCGCCCGCGATTGCACGCTATGCGATCATTCCCGGCTGGCAGGAGCGCAAACGCATCGGTCTGCACAACATGCATGTGTTTGCAAGCGAGGGAGAAGGCGAGCGGCGTTACCTCAAGGAGTGGTTTGCAGGCATTGCACGCAAGCAGCCCAAGCCTCTTGGCATCGGCGCTAAAGAACCCTGGATTCATGTCGACCTTAGCGAGCAAGTGCTGGTGATGTACCAGGGCAGCAAGCCCATCTTCGCCACCTTGGTCTCCACCGGCTTGCCCGAGCACGACACCCCCACGGGTTTGTTTACCATTCGCAAGAAGTTCATCACCGATACCATGGCCGCCCTTGGACCCGACGCGGGTGATGATCGTTATCGCATCGATGACGTTCCTTGGACCCAGTACATCTCAGGCTCCATCGCGCTGCATGGCGCCTTCTGGCACGACCGCTTTGGCCTCAAGCGCTCGCATGGATGCATCAACCTCGCGCCCCAAGACGCCCAAACCATCTTCCGCCACACCCTTCCCCGCGTCCCCCACGACTGGCACGGCATCACAGGCGACCGCAAAGGCATCACCAGCTCGCATGTGCTGATTACCTCTTGAGATATGGCTCACCGGAGCGGCGTATCTAAAGGCATGCTGGCTAAGAGACGTTGACCTTTAGGCCAAGCTGATCAATTTCTCCGCTCATGTGGTTCGACACGCATTGTCATTTAGATAGCGATGCTTACAACGACGATCGCGACGCGGTGATTCAGCGTGCGCATGCGGCGGGTGTGACGCGGATGATGCTGATCGAGTGCATTCAGCGCAGCGATGACATCGGCCGCATCTTTGAGTTTGTCGAGCAGCACCCCGGTTCCATGTGGGCTAGCCTTGGTGTTCATCCGCATGATGCCGCGGCGTGGAATGATGCCATCGCCGATAAGCTCGCCCAGGCATTAAGGCATGCGCAATGCCGCGCGGTGGGCGAAACTGGGCTCGATTACCATTACGATCACTCGCCACGGCTACAGCAACAAGAGGCTTTTCGTCGGCACATCGACCTGGCCAAGCAACTGCGCAAGCCTTTGGTGGTGCATACGCGCAGTGCAGCTCAAGACACGCTGCGCATTTTGCGCGAAGAGCGCGCCCAGGACGCGGGCGGGATTATCCACTGCTTCAGCGAAGACGCGGACTTTGCCAAGCAGGCCTTGGACCTCGGCTTTGTTGCGTCCTTTAGTGGTATCGTCACCTTCAAGAATGCCACCGCTATCCGCGATGCTGCATGCCGACAGCCTTTGGATGCAATCTTAGTCGAGACCGATGCCCCCTACCTGGCGCCTGTGCCCTACCGCGGCAAGCGCAACGAACCCGCCTGGACGCACCACACCGGCACCTTTATCGCCGAGCAACGCGGCATCGACCCCGAGGAATTCGCAGCCCGCACCACCGACAATGCATGTCGCTTGCTGGGCATCGAAAACTCGGTGGCAAATCGCATAGCTTGAGTCTCTGACCTCCGCTATGGTGCGCTCGGCCTATGCCGAACATCTGGAAATCGGCCAAAGTTGGACTCTTTGTAGTCGGGATCAGCATCGCAGCATGGCTGATCTACCGCTACATCGACGAACGCAGCGGTAAAGGTGACAGCTACGAAGTCTGGGCCCTCTTTGTCGACGCGCAGGGACTGGTGCCCAAGTCACGCGTGCTCATCGCTGGCATCCCCGTCGGCTACATCGAAAACGTTCGTCTCTGGAAAGGCAAAGCGCGCGTCACCGTCCGCATCGAGAACGACATCGCGCTCTATAAAGACGCACGCGTACGCAAAGAGAGCGCGTCGATCCTAGGCGAATCCATGCTGGTGATTTATCCCGGCAGCATCGACCGTCCCAAACTCAAGGATGGCGATCAGATTCTTAGTGCCGAAGAATCCGCCGGCACCGACGAAGTTCTCGAGAACGTCAACGAAATCGCCAAGAGCATTCGTTTGGTCGCAAAGCAACTCGAGCGCGCCCTTGGCAACGATAGAGCAGGCGACCAAATGACCGGCGCACTTGAAGACGTCAGCAAAACTCTCGAGGGCATGCGCCGCATCATCGAAGCCAACGAATCACGCGTGGGCAATACCCTTGCCAACGTCGAGCAAATCACCTCCGACGCAGGGCCCAAGGTCTCGCGTATCTTGGACAACATCGACGACGCCATGCGCAACGTCCAAGCCATCATCGGCAACAACGCCGAGGGCTTAGAACGCGCCGGGGGACGCGTCGACAACACCATGGCATCCATCGAACGCGCCTCGGCCAAGCTCGAAAAGGTCCTGGATGACATCCACGAAGTGACCGACCGCACCGCCAAAGGCGAAGGCACGGTGGGACGCCTCACCTCCGACGACAAACTCATCGATGATGTCGAAGACGTGGTCGAAGACGTGGGCGATTTTGTCGGTGGCATCGCCCGTTTGCAAACCATCGTAGGGCTGCGCAGCGAGTACAACTTCCTCGCCAACTCCTTTAAGAGCTATCTATCGCTGCGACTCCAGCCTCGCGAAGACCGTTACTTCTTGATCCAGCTCATCGACGATCCGCGCGGACTCACCGAGCAAACCCAAACCACCGTCCGCACCAGTCCTCCGCCTGCCGATACTCCCGCCTTCTTTCAAGAGACCCGCACGGTGCGTCGCAACGCCTTTCGCTTCTCGCTGATGTTCGCCAAGCGCATCTACTTCGCCACCTTTCGCTTCGGCATCTTGGAATCCACCGGCGGCGTCGGCACCGACATCCATCTGTTCGATGACAACCTCGAACTCAACCTCGACGTCTTTGCCATCGGCGAGCAAACCTTCCCCCGCTTCCGCGCCCGCCTCTCCTACGAAGTGGTCAAACGCTTTTGGCTACTCGGCGGTATCGACGACGCCCTCAACAGCTCACGCGACTACTTCATCGGCGCCATGCTGCGCTTCAACGACGAAGACCTCAAGTCCCTCCTGCCCTTCGTCGGCACCTCGGCCCTCTCGGGCGGGAACTGAAGCCTGAAAAGTCAGTATCCTCAACCCAGATTAGACCGT
>CAYWAT010000031.1:0-17260 GCA_964456305.1 uncultured Polyangiales bacterium
CCCAAATCGGGCTTTTGCTCATTGGGTTGTTGGTCCACCAACACTGACGAGGTAATGGAGAAGCGCAGTTGCGAAGCCCACATCGGTACCGACCAGTGCGCTCGCCTCTCATTCGTTCAGTGCTTGCAAAATGATAGCTGCGGTTGGTGCGGCGATCAGACCTTCGGGCGCTGCATGGAAGGCAATGCCAACGGCCCCCTGAGCCAAAGCTGCCCCTGTTGGGCTTACAGTCAAAACCCCGGGCAGCGTTGTAACCTCGGTACCCCGCAGAGCCCCCTCTACTGCGAGATAGATGGAGCCTCAAGCCAAACCGTTTCATGTTCAGGACGTTAATTAAGGAGCAGTTATGATGACTACGAAAACTCAATCAACCTTTTTACTGTTTAGAAAACAGTGGGCTATGCTGCCACTTGCCGTAGCCATCATGTTTGTACATGGCTGCGCTGTTCAGGAAAGCAATCAAGACGCATTGCTTGCTAAAGCGAGGCAAGCCGAGGCAGACCTCAACCAAGCGATTACCCGAAATCAACTGGAGGTCGGTGCGACCAGAGAATTTGCCCCGCGCTGTGCCAACATTAGTTGTCTGCAGAACGATGGCGATATTGCCGAGCTAATCAACGGTGACGCAGCTCTGATTGCGCTAAATGACGGTGCAATGAGAACTCACAAAGCCAAAGAATCGGTCGTGTCTGCGATAAAAAGGCAAGATGAGGTCTTTGCCGCAAACAAGGACCTTTTCGATGCTCTTGGCGTGCCCATCCCAGGCACTCTGTCAAGTGAGGCTGTTGATTATCAGTCTATTTTGACTGATGGCTCTGGTTGCAAAGAAGTGGTCGCTGAATTTAAAGATGGTAACGATTATTATGGCAGAGTTGTTGGTCGAAGCGTTGCTGATGCAGGCGTTCTAATCTCTCAAGTAGCAGGTATTTGCGTTAAGCTTCGAGGTGATCACACCTGCCGAAGAACGAAGGCAGATCCGACATGTTTATACCTTACGGGTATAGGCCAATGCGAAGTAAAGCCTATACGCAGTGTACCACTCGAGGTTTGCGATGGTAACAGTCGTTCGGCGATTTACATTCTTAACCCAGGCGACCCCGTACCACCTGACTCTGGAGCTCTTGTCGAAGCTGTGTTGGTTACCGTCGATGCTCCTCCTCCTGAGACCCAGCAAACCAGCAAAGAGTGGTATCGACAGGCTTCAGTAAAAGATCTTGACGCGGTTAAAAACAACGGCCCACTTGTTAAAATTCAGGAGCAATTTGATAAGTCGGCTGGGGATGCCCTAAATGAAGTGAAAAAGGCGAGTGAAGCAGCAGAAGAATTCATCAAAGAGGCTCCTGGCAATGGACGAGCGATACTAGATGACTTGGGTGATAAAATAAAAGCAACACCTTTAGGTGATGTCCTGAATAGAGGTTTGCGAGGAAAAGGCAACGTTGAGCATAGCTTTCAATGCAAAAGTCAATACCACGATGCAGTGTTAAAATTGGCTAATAAGTGGTTGAAAAAGGGTATGTCACTTGAAAAAAATGAGTTTGGAAGTCCTGCTTCAAGGCGTGATAAAGAAGAGTATCTGTTGAGGTTAATTGCTGATGATAGAATGCGAGCAGAGTCACGACTGTATACTGAGTTGTATGATGCACTAGTTGATGTTGGCGCTCCAGTAATCAGCGCCAAAGATACGGATTATATCCCAGCAGTCCCTTTGATTGCAACAGCACTCAATTTTTCTGGGTGGAAAAGACCACTGGTACGTGCGTTTTGGTTTCATAAAAGGGGAAACGAAATAGCAGAAAAAATCAGCAGTTCCGAGTTTAATGATAGAAATGACAAAAACAGAGATTCATATAATCATGTGTACTCAGATATAATAGCTGTGATTGATTACGCAGATTTCTCTGATGTTTATAATATTCGTTTTAATACGAAAGACGAAAATGCTTCAATTGTTCAACGTACATGCCCCGCTAAGCCAGGGTTTGCGAACAGGTCGCTAAAGATATTTGATGATGATAAATCTTACGTACAAAGCATTCGTAAAGCATTCGTAAATCACCATAGGTAACAATGTGAAATTGAATTATGTATTTATGCTATTAGTAAGCTTATTATCGCTTTCATGTTCAGATACCCAAACTCTTGACCCATCTGCTGATCAAGAAAATGTGAGTGAAGAACAGGAAGGGTATCGGTGTGAGAGCGTTGAGGATAAGCCATTGTTAGAGTTATCTTTTGTTGACAAAAGAACCTTGTGCGAATGTCTGATACCCGAAATAAAGACGTATGTTGACACAGAATGTACTGATAAAAGCAATGCACCTGAGACAGATATTACCATTGAGCAGTGCTTAGATTTTTACCTGCAAATCCAAAATCCATGCAAATCGAGTGTCGACGACTACCTCCAGTGTGCCTTTTTATCGACTAAATATTTATGCAACGGTGGAGATTTTACCGATGCGGAGGCTGTGCAATGTGGGGAGGTTGCTGACTGCGGCCTGTAGAAAATACTCGCAACCCACCCAGAAAAACCAAAAGCCCATCAAGCGCTGTTGCCTGATGGGCTTTGTTGTTAGATTGATTAGGTCTCGGTTGTTGTGCTGCTGTGCACCAGCTCAAAATCTCGTTTTGTGAGCCGGGCTGTTTCAAAGCTTCCATATGTTAGTCGGGCAAGTTCGGATGCAGTAAGCGACGCGTTCTCTTCGAGTTGTGCCCACATATCCGCTCGATAACTTGGGCCTTGTATGATGCGACTGCGGTACCCTTTATGCAATTGAGCCAGCGCCACTGGATCAAGAACATCAGCATATCTTATGCGGAGTGTCCCGTTTGGAACCCCTAAGCAGCTTCCTCTAAAGCGTGGATCTTCACCCTTGCGTTTGATCTGAAAGTCGTTGCCTGTGCGAAGCAAATCCACTCGTCGTTGAGCTCGCCGTGTTTTGAGACGCTGGTAGCGCCGATCTTTGCCAAGCCACTGGGCTATTGCTGACCAGTAGGCGTGCACTCGATGCGAATCTGATAGTTCCACGAGGCGTACTAGTCGATTCACGTTAATCCAGTCGGCATGAATCTCCAGCCATATGGTTAATACGCTCAAAACGCGCAAGTCATCTCGCTCCATCCCCTCTTCGGAAGCAAAGAAGAGCGTGTCCTCAATTGCAGGATGCCTTAACGGTGGTGCCGAAAATTCCATACCAATCCCAGCTAGCGCAGAGATGAGGCTTTCTCCTTCGAGACGCTTCATTGGCTCAATACGGCGTCTAAACCCCATGGCCCATCCTCTGCCGAGTTTGCATAAGTACCATTATAACTGGTACGAGGGCATTTATACACGGCTCAGGATGGTAGCTCGACCTGGTTGACCGAAGCACAGTCTTAAAAACCAAAAGCCCATCAAGCGCTGTTGCCTGATGGGCTTTATTGTGGTTGCGGGAGCCGGATTTGAACCGACGACCTTCGGGTTATGAGCCCGACGAGCTACCGGACTGCTCCATCCCGCGATAGAGACCGCTTACTTATCTTACTTTGTTTGCCTGTCAACGAGAGTTTGCGTTTCGTGCGCCGATTCTTTTAAGTGTCGTGATTTCAGCGGGCTTGAGATGACGGTAGCGTCCGGGCGCCAGTCCTTGAATGGACAGTCCAGCAAAGGAAATACGAATCAAGCGATGCACACGATGTCCTAGTGTCTCAAGCATGCGGTGGATTTGTCGATTCTTGCCCTCGTGTAGATCGATGCGCAGCAGGGTGGTGCTGCCGTCGTGACGAATGACTTCCACTTTAGCTGGGAGGGTGGTGTAGCCGTCATCGAGCTGGACGCCCTCGCGCAGTCGCCTCAGTTCGTGTTGAGTGAGGGTGGCTTTGCAAACGCAGTGGTAGCGTTTGCTGGTATGAAATTCGGGCCGTAACAGGGTTTGACTGAGGGCACCGTCGTTGGTGAGTAGCAATGCTCCGCTGGTATGATAATCAAGGCGACCCACTGGGAAGAGCCGCTGAGGGATGTCTTCGACGCAGGAGAGCACGGTGCTGCGTCCTTCGGGATCGTGTGTGCTGCTGACCACTCCTCTTGGCTTGTGCAGCAGCACATAGGTCGGCGTCTGTGTACTAAGTGCCTGACCGTCGACGCTGATGCGATCGTGCTCGAGGCTCGCTTTGCTGCCTAGCTCTGTGACGATTTGGCCGTTGACCTTGACGCGACCCTCGGTGATGAGCTGCTCTGCTTTACGGCGCGATGCGACACCACATTGCGCTAAGAGTTTCTGTAAACGCTCGCTCAAGGGGAGGAGATTTCTTCGTCGTTGCTGCTTTCGTCAGCTGCTTTGTTGGCTTCATCAGCCTCATCGTTGAGTCGCTTTTCTGAGCCCTCATTGAGTGCACGCACGTTATCGTTAACGGCCTTTTCCGACGATGCGGTGGTATTGCTTTGATCGCGATCCCAGCGATCGACAGTGCCATCATGGTCAACATCGGTCCCTACGCGAATGGTGTGATCCGCTTCGATGTGCTCCCACTGCGTGGGTTTCCACTCATTGGCTGAGCTTTGGTTCGCGGTGTCGCGCTCGATGCGTATGGGCTTACCATCTTTATAATAGATTTTGGTATCCACTTGGCCGTCGTGTCCTAGTGCGTCGATTTCCTGGCTAACGACACGCCGGTCCTCAAAAAAGATGACCTCGTCCATGGTGCCATCAAAATCGCGATCGATTTCTTCGAAAAAAGCTTTTCCGTCTTCGTTATAGTGGCGCACGATATCTTTGGTGCCGTCACCATTGAGGTCCACTTCGCGGCACTGGGGAATCAATCGGTAGTTATCGAGATCGCCAACGCGGGTGTAGATCTTGCGGACATCGGGAATAGAATCGCCAGAGGTGTCGTATTCGATGACTTGGCTATTTTCGCCTTTGGCATTGCATTGGGCATCATGGGAGGCGGGGCGTTTGGCCCCTTCGAGTGAAGCAGAACGCACATTTTCTGCAGGGCCTACAGGCGTGGTTACCAATGATTCTTTTTGGGTGCCGCCACATGCGCTGAGCAGACAGATCGTTAGTGCCCATTGTGGTGAGTGAAATATAGTCTTAGGGGCGAGTATCGGCATGATTATTTAGCTGCAGTAGAAAGGCATCTCGGCTTTGCCGCGTTCTTGCGGTGGGACGGTATCGCTGCGGTCAGCTTTGCCATCGCCATCGGTATCATAGGTGATTTTGATGATCTTGCCGTTTTCGAAGTACTCCCACTTGTCGACACGACTATCATTATTGGTATCGTACTCGGCTTTGCTGAGGATACCCTCGGTGTAGGTTTCCCAGATATTCATTTTACGGGCATTCGTGTGATCGCGTACCGATCTGACCACGCGACCCTTTTCGCACCAGATGCGCGTGTCGATGTAGCCATCGAAGTTGGTGTCCAAATCGCGCCGAGCCATCTCGCCTTTTTCGTAGTGCACCACTTGATCGATACGCCCGTCGAAGTCGAAGTCGTAGATTTCTTGACGCGGCGTCCGGCCGTCGCCTCCGTAAAAGCGCGTGAGGTCGGGATGCCCATCGAAGTCCATGTCGAAAGCAGAGCAGGTGCGTGTGCCACCGCTGATATGATGCACGACATCGGGTTTGCCATCCTTGTTAACATCTTGCAGCATCGCGTCACTGCTCGATAAAGAACAGCCCGGCATTTCATCGATGCGCTCGGCCACGGTGGTGGGCTTGTTGCGTTGCTCTGACACGCTACCGCCGCAGGAGGTGCACATCATACCGAGTGGGATACAAGCAAAAAACGCAACGCGCATGGCAGGTGTCATTCTCACAGCGCCCAGTATAGTGACAAGTTTCATCAATGGCTAAATCTATTTCCGTGGATTGTGGTGATTGTTCTCGAAAAAGCGCCTACCCCTCTGAGGTGCTTCGTGTTAGCGTCGGCCTCGAACTTGATGTGGTCAACGCATGCTCCACTTCATCATTGCACTAACTATCCTATTCTCAGCTGCCTGTGCAACGACTTCGTCGCATAGGGGAAGCCGTGCGCCCTATCCAGGCAGTGTGCTCGCGCGCCCATCCCTCAACGTGCTGCCGGAGCTTGATGTAAGGTACACCTCGCTATCGGAGGAAAGCCAGCAGGCTTGGACTTCTGCCGAGGCTCTCTTTGATATCGATGCACCCTTGCTTCCCGAACGTCGGGATGCCGCGTCGCTCAACGCTTGGTCGGCGTCGCATTTTCGTGTCTGGATGCAGCAAAAACTCTCCATGCTGGATGTCGCTCGTCAGGATTTCGACGTTGCGGGCGCCAAATCACAGCGAGAGCGTATCGTTGCGGCTGCGATTGTTGCGCTGATGTACGAAGAGGTGGGTCGTACTATTGTCAGCATTCCAGTTCCCGACGAGCTGAGTAGCCAACCTAAGGCGCGCACGAATTACCGTCAGGCTATCTATGCGGAGGCGCGTCCTTATTTATCCTACGCACAGCGAGCCTATGATGCCTGTGCGCAAAACGCTGAATTCTTTTCGCCTATGACCCACTGGTCGGGTTTTTGTGCAGGTCGAGCCAAGCGCCTCCATCAACGGGCGTCTAAAGCTGACTCGTCCACATCAGCTCAACATCATCATGCCATGAAATAAAACAATTTTAACTCCTGTTAGTGCCCTATATGTTAGGTTGCGGCTGGAGATTATATCTATCACACGAGGTTCAACAACATGAGTAAAGGTTCAGCAATTGCTGCGATTCTGATCGCCTTTGTAGGCGGTTTGGCAATCGGGCACATTACAGGAAAAAGCTTTGGTGGCGGCAGTGTTTCCGACGCCGAATTGGGTGCCATCGCAGGGGCCGAGGTCGAACGTTACAAGGTTCCAGTAACCGACTCCCAGCCTCAAAAAGGTCCTGATGACGCGCTGGTCACCATTGTTGAAGTCAGTGACTTTCAGTGTCCTTTCTGCAAGCGGGTCGTTCCTACGGTCGAAACGCTGCACAAGGACTATGGCGATAAAATAAGAGTGGTGTGGATGAACAATCCTCTTCCTTTTCATAAAGACGCAGGCCCTGCGGCACAGTTGGCTCTTGAGGCTCATGAGCAAGGTGGTGACAAAAAGTTTTGGGCAGCTCACGACATGCTTTTCGAAAACCAGCAATCTCTGTCACGTGCTGATCTAGAAAAGTACGCTGGCAGTCTCGGCCTGGATGTGGGCAAGGTTAAAAAGGCGCTAGATGGCAAGACCCATCAAAGCAAGATTCAACAAGATCAGCAGCTCGCCCAAAAGTTAGGTGCGCGTGGCACCCCCGCCTTCTTTATCAATGGACGTAAGTTGATGGGCGCACAGCCTCTCGAGAAATTCAAAGAGGTCATCGACGACGAGATCGTCCGCGCCAACAAGCTCGTCGAGAGCGGTGTGTCGGAAGATGAGGTTTATGCCGAGATCACTCGCAATGGTTTAACCCAAGAGGCCGCCGCTAAGCCCGCCAATGACAACGCACCTGCACGCAAAGTGCCTGACCCCAAGGCGGTTTACAAGATCACCATCGATGGCGAGCCTCAGAAGGGGCCGGATGACGCGTTGGTAACCATCGTAGAGTACAGCGACTTTGAGTGTCCTTTCTGTTCGCGCGTCGAACCAACCGTTACCAAAATAATGGAGGAATATGGCAAGGACGTGCGCGTGGTGTGGAAAAATAACCCACTTCCCTTCCATAAGAATGCAGGTCCTGCCGCGCAGGCATCGCTTGAAGCGTATGCCCAGGGAGGCAACAAAAAGTTCTGGGCGATGCATAAGCTGCTCTTCGAGAATCAGCGCGCTCTAAGCCGTGAAAACTTGGAGAAGTTTGCGTCACAGCTGGGTCTCAACATGACCAAGTTCAAGCAAGCTCTGGACACCAACAAGCACCAAAGCACTATCGACAAGCATCAGGCATCGGCGCGTTCGGTGGGAGCCATGGGGACGCCCAGCTTCTTCATCAACGGCCGCAACCTGCGTGGGGCACAGCCTTTCCCTGCATTCAAATCGGTTATCGACGAAGAGCTCAAGAAGGCACGTGCCTTGGTGGCTAAGGGAACACCTCGCAATAAGCTATACACCAGCATCGTCCAAAACGGTGCCACCACACCGCAATATCTTGATGGCCCTCCCGGCGGCGGGAAGCCTGCAGGTCCTGATCCCAACAAAATCTACAAGATTGCTGTTCCCAAAGGCGCGCCTAAGAAGGGCGCAAGCAATGCCAAGGTCATCATCCAAGAGTTCAGTGACTTTCAGTGTCCTTTCTGTGGTCGAGTCCTTCCTACACTGAAGCAGATCATGGATGAATATGGCAACAAGGTGCAGGTTGTGTGGCGTAACTATCCATTGCCCTTCCATCAGCAAGCCATGCCTGCACACATCGCCGCCATGGAGGTGATGCGTCAGGGAGGTGATAAGAAGTTCTGGGCATACCACGACCTTCTATTCAGCAACCAACAGGCATTGTCTTTGGATGACCTCAAAAAGTACGCCGAGAAAGTGGGCGGTATTAACACGGCTGCATTGGAAAAAGCCATCAAGAACAACACACACAAAGCTGCCATTGAAGCTGACATGAAAGCGGTAACCGATGCAGGTGCACGCATCGGGACGCCTTCCTTTTTCGTCAATGGCAAGCTGTTGCAGGGTGCTCAGCCCTTTGCTGAGTTCAAACGCGTGATTGACGAAGCACTTAAGAAGTAACCTTCTGCTCTGTTATGCGTAAGATAAGCCTCTGGCCTTGGTGGTCAGGGGCTTTTTGCTTTAAACTGGGGACTACTCGAGGCTAATGATGAGATATATAGGACCACTATTAATACTGACACTGGGTATGGTCGCCTGTGATGCAAAGTTCACCGATTTACGTCCCGCTGATGAATCCATGATGCCAGTTGATGTGACTCTGCCCGATTACAGCGATGACTCCTGCGATGAAGCGCCGCCTGAGCCCAGCGATGCACAGCTCTTGCGTGAAACCGATGCAATGGGCTTCGTTGGCAAAAATAGTTACAGCGCATCGGGGAGCGCACAGCTCCTCTGTCTTGCGGACGGGACCTTGCAACTGCGCCTCAGCAGTGACTTTAGTGTATCCAATGGCCCAGGATTAATTATCGTTCTATCTAAGCGAGAAACACTGGATGGAATCGATACCAGTACCGATAGCAATTTAGGCCAGGTGAGCTGTCCAAGTGCCCAACATGAGCAACGCTACGCAGTGCCGATAGGCGATTGCAATTCGCCAGACAGCGATGTCGAGTGGCCTCACATTCATATTTTCTGCGAGCCTTTTAACGTTGAGTTCGGCTCAGCGTTTCTCGAGCAACAATAGTCTATGATGCCCAATCATACGCGTCATTACATGCAAGGCATTGCCCTTGTTTTACTCCTTTTGGCAACGCTCTCGGTGACCTCAAGCGTGCAAGCACAGGCTTGGACGCGCGAGCAGGGGAGCTATTATCTCAGCCTCAACTACCGTCTCATCGTGGCCGATCAGTTTTATGGTCCCGACTTTAATACAGTACCTGTGGCTGATTTCGAGCAGCACATCCTGGGACTTTTTGCTCAAGTAGGAGTTATCTCGCGCTGGCTCACCGTTTCGCTGGATAGCGAGCTTTTACGTCATAGCGAAATCGACGACCAAGGCGCTACGACTGGCCTCGGTGATACGCGTTTGGGTTTTTGGACAGGAGCTCTTGTTGAGCCTTTTCATCTCTCCGTAGGGGCGATTATCGGATTTCCCACCGGTGACTCCAGCCCGGAGGCCTCTGATCCAAATGCCCAGCCCATTGCAAGCATCCTGCCCACCGGCGATGGTGAGTTCGACGTCGAAGTGCGTGTTGCGGCCGGTCATGGTTTTGCTCCAACCGAGAAGTGGCTGGAACATTACGTTCAGGGCAGTCTAGGATTCTGGGGGCGCACCAAGGGTTTTCATCAAGCTATCACCTATAATCTTGAGCTTGGCACGCGTTTCCCATGGGAGTTCATCGATCGCTTTTTGTGGATTCTGCGTCTCAATGGAGTGGAGTCCTTTGCCAGCAATGACGATGCGCGGCAGGCCCAACTGGGACTGGGCGATGGTGTGACCTACACCTCACTAGGCGCTGAGTTTATCGTTGATATCTGGAATGGCTTTGGCGCTGGTTTTGGCGTTGCGGGGGCACCGCGCGGGCGCAGTATTATGGCAGCACCAGCGTACAAGTTTTCGATCTCACATACGTTTAATCCCTGATTTGCACCCTCTTGCTTGACGCAGGAGCTGGGGTGGGGACACTTGGGGACTCGATGTGTGCTGGTAGTCGTGAGTCCAAGATCATAGGTCAAGTGTACCTTGTGGGTGCAGGTCCTGGTGACCCAGAACTGCTGACCCTGCGTGCACGCCGTTGCTTGGCGGCTGCCGATGCGGTGCTTTACGATGCCTTAGTTCATCCGGATATCTTGCATCATTGTCGTGATGATGCGCAGCGCGTGTTTGTGGGCAAACGTGCAGGCCAGCCCAGTATTAGACAAAGTCGCATCAACGAGCAGCTTATTGCGCTTGCACACAAGGGCTTGACGGTGGTGCGTCTCAAAGGGGGCGATCCCTTTTTATTTGGTCGTGGCAGCGAAGAGGCGGAAGTTCTTGCCGCGGCTGAAATCCCGTTTGAGATCGTACCAGGTGTGCCTTCATCTACCGCGGCACCGGCTTACGCAGGTATGTCGCTGACCCATCGCGATCTTGCATCAAGCGTGGCCTACTGTACCGCAACCGAGTCAAGCGAGCGTTCGGTAAGCCATCATGATTGGGCAAAGCTGGCGACAGCAACCCAGACCCTGGTGATTTTCATGGGCATGCGCAAGTTAGATGCACTGATGGATACCCTGATACGCTACGGCCGTGATCCACAAACGCCGGCTGCGGTAATCCACTCCGCCTCCACACCCGCACAGCGCACCCTTGTGGGCACCGTGGCAACCATCGCGCAGCAGGCGCGCGCCGCTAAGATAGGCATGCCTTCGCTGACCATTGTTGGTGATGTGGTTAACCTCCGCCAGAGCTTACGGTGGTATGATACCAAGCCCTTGTTCGCAAAAGCTGTGCTGGTGACGCGTCCTGCCCATCAAGCCAGTGCCTTATCACAGTTGCTGCGCGATGAGGGTGCTGAGCCTATTGAGATCGCGCCCATACAAATTAGCGCACCCGATGATATGCAACCCTTGGAGCGCGCTGTAGGTCAACTCGCCGATTATGATTGGCTGCTTTTCACCAGTGCGAACGGCGTGCGTTTTTTCTTCGCGACCCTTCATGCTCAGGGGCTGGATAGTCGTGCGCTAGGAAGCGCTAAGCTCGCGGTAATCGGTACAAAAACGGCGCAGGCTTTGGCTTATTATGGCCTGGTTGCTGATGTTTGCCCCAACGAGTTTAGAGCGGAGGCCTTGGCTGAGGCCATCATGGATCAGTTTCCCTCCAGAGATCTAAGAGGCTTGCGTTTTTTGCTTCCGCGTGCGGCCAAAGCGCGTGAAACGCTGATCTCTTTGCTTGAGCACCAAGGCGCTCAGGTTGATGTGGTGTCGGCTTATCAGACTCTGCCAGCCTCTAAAGAGACGCGAGATGTGTTGCGCCAACGTTTTCAAGAGGGGCACATCGATGTGGTAACCTTTACGGCTTCCTCAACGGTGAGCCAGCTGGTGGAGTGCTTGGGCGAGCATGCTCAGACATGGTTGAACCGCTGCTTCATCGCCTCCATCGGTCCCATCACCACAGCAACGGCGCTCGAGCTAGGACTTAGGGTGGATGTGACGGCACGTCAGTACACCCTTGAAGGGCTTCGGGATGCATTGGTCGCAGCCCAGCGGCGTGCATTGTGAGCTCTTATGCATAGACCAATAAAGCTTGCGGTTAGGTACTGCTCTGCTTTGCTTGGACTCGTGTTGGCTCAGATTCTTTCATGGCTTGGTCTGTCGGGATGTGCGTCGCAAAATGACTTTCCCGACGATAAGAGTGATCATCATCGCTTGTGTCCCGATGTCTCTACCAAGCTCTGGCTTCCCGGTAGCGATCGCATGCAGGTCGCGATGAATGCTTATTACCTACAAGAAGAGGCCACACGTGCGCTGCGCAAGGGTGAGACAAGTGCCGCTATTGTCGACGAGGTGATGCAAAAAGCCGCAATGCTTAGCGTGACGATCTTGCGTACCAACGCTCATAATGATGCATCCAGCAAAGTGGGCGATTCGGCGATGCAGGTTGCTAAGCTCCAGTTTGACGAAGTTGCTCTGCGTGGATTCGACTTGGTGTTGCACCAGGCTGCCCAGCATAACATTCGTTTGATTTTACCCTTAGCTAACTATTGGGATGCATATGGCGGAACGCGTCAGTACGTGCATTGGGCAGGGCTCAAAAATCCCAAGCAGGGTGACTCGCGGTTTTTCACTGAAGTTCAGGTCATCGATCATTTCAAGGCATACATCAGTTATCTGCTCAATCGCCGCAATCACATCGACGATATTCGTATTGGCGATCATCCCGCTGTGTTGGCCTGGGAACTCATCAACGAAGCACGCGGTGAGGGCGGGCCAGGCTTGGACAAGCAGGGTGAGCAAATGCGAGCCTGGGTCGATGTTATTGCCAAACACATCAAGAGCGAAACATCGACGCATTGGGTGATGACGGGTGAAGAGGGCATCGAGACCAACTTTGCTCATTACGATGAAGACTTTTGGCGCCGAAATGTGGATGCAGGGTGGCTCTTTCAAGGACGTACGAGTTTTGCGAAGAATCTCGCCTCGCCTTGGATCGATGCTGGTAGCGTGCATTTGTACCCTGATGGGTGGCGATTTAATCCCAAGATGGCGGCTGCAGCGGGCAGCGCGTGGATCGCTGAGCATGCTGCGGTTGCTCGTGACCTTGGCAAAGCTCTGATCGTCGGCGAGTTCGGTCTTCGGAATCGCGATAGCGCCTTTGTCGATCTTCAGGCACGCCGAGAAGTTTATCGTCAGTGGTTTGAGTGCGCTCGGCGTTCTGGGGTAGCGGTGATAGCTCCCTGGTTATTTGCCCATGACAGTCGGCCGGACGACTGGGATATCTATAGCTTTTATTTTAAACAAGGAAGCTGTTCTACCGATGCGCACAATCGTTACGCGGACATTATTCACGAAGCTGCTACGGGGAACACAGATGCGCATGAGCTCTGTTTATAAACAGAACATGGCAATGCATAGCCCAAACTGGACAGTGACGAGAGTTGTCAATCATGGATGAGCAGCTGGTATTTATCATTTCTCCACCTCGCGCTGGATCTACCTTGCTGCAGCGTATGCTTGCTGTGCACGAGGATATCTGCACCCATCCGGAGCCTCATTTGATCACGCCGTTGGTTTACTTAGGCTATTTCGATCGCGTCGATCGCGCCCCTTACGATCACATTAATGCAGCCGAGGCGATGCGCTTGTTTGTATCGCATTTGCCAAAGCAGGAAGAGGACTACCTCGATGCATTACGTGCCTATGCCAATACCCTTTATGCGCGCATGCTGCAGCAGCGCGGCGGACGTTATTTTCTCGATAAAACACCTGCCTATGCCTTGGTGTTGCCTTTTCTAGAAAAGCTTTATCCGCGGGCGCGCTATGTTGTGCTGACGCGTCATCCTTTGGCGGTGATGAGCTCCTATGCCAACAGCTTTTTCGACGGTGATTGGCAGACGGCTCATGATTACAATCCCATCTTGGCACGCTATGTTCCAGCAATGGCTCGCTTTTTACGGGGCACCACTGCACCTTTCTTGCAGGTAAACTACGAGGCCTTAGTGCAAGAGCCCGATGAGCAACTCAAGCGCATCTTTGCATTTCTAGACATTCCTTATCTTGCCGAGGCGGTGGAGTATGACTCGGCTAAGGGTTCATCGGAGCAGGGACCGGGGGATCCGATCAACGTGCACAAGAAGAAACGTCCAGATACTCAGTCGGTGCACAAATGGGCGAGGGAATTGCGTGCCTCTCGCGATACGTATGATTTTGCAACAACCCTAATTGCTCAACTTGATGCAGATGATCTCCAAACCTGGGGATACAACCCACAAACGTTGCTTGAGCCTATTTACGAGAACCAAAGTTCATCACTGACTTCGGTGCGACCTACGCTCAACTGGTACACGATGCAGCGACGGGCCCTAATGCATTTGCGCCGTGATGTGCATCAACGTGCGCATGGCAAAATCCTTCAACGTGTTCGTTATTATTGCGATGTTATCCTGCGCGATCGGTTGTGAATAGAGCGGCCCTTAACGCAAAAAAGCGATGAGCATCAAGCATCATCGCTTTTTCAACGTCTCAGTGATTTGAGAGATTATGGCTGCAGTTTAACCTGGCTTACGCTCTTGACCTTTGCGCCATAACCTTTGACGGTTGCCTTGATGGTCTTGAACACGAAGTAGTTGGTCTGCTCAATGGTGTATTGTGCGCCAACGATGTAGTCGAAACCACCCTGCTCCATGGCATTAAAAGCAGCACCCTTCTTGGCAAGTTCATCGGGACCAGCGCCACCGCCAAAGAAGAGGAAGCCGCCGCCACCACCACCGCCGCCGGCAGTGTTGTCTGCTTTCTTCTCAGGTGAACCAATATTGAAGCAGTTGAACAACACAGACATTTCGTGCGTTCCTTCAATCTCGGGGCCGATTTCGAGCTCTGGCTCAACCAATGCTTCAGTACGAAGAAGCACCTGTGAGTAAGAGTTCTTATTGAGTGAGTAACAACCACTAAGGCTCACAAGCAACGCTGATGTAAGCGCAACACGCAGCCATGTTTTTGAACGAGACATAACTAACTTTTCTCCTTATTTGATACCTTTTTGAGAAACATAACCGCAAACTGCGCGGGGAGACTTCAACCAAAAGTGGTCTGTTTATTACTGCCTGCTCTGGAGGTGTCAACAAAAATCATAGATACTCTGGATATTCCTACATTGCCTCATCGCAATCATGCTCGGCGCTTGGTTCGATTTTCTTAAATCATATTGAAGAAAATTGCGCCCAAGGGGGCCCTGAGGGTGAAGAAGAGAGCATCGCGTTCACCGCCGTCGTTGCCATTCACATCAAAGAAGTGCTGCCATTCGAGACCAAAGATAGCGAAGGTGAGACCAAGCTGCAGCTGCGCATTGTTATCTTTGGCGTAAGCCGCGCCTACGTGCATCGATACCCCAACATCCATAACAAAGGCTTCGATTTGTCCGCCAACGGACCAGGGGGAAATACCGCTGATGGCACCTGTTGGGCCAATGCCGAAGAGGAGCCACGATGTGTTCCACAGTAAGCCGGTGCGCATGCGGCCAAAAAAGTTACTGTCGATCGTGTTGCGTAGCTCGAAGCCAGCCCCCACTTCCAGCATGAGATCCCAACCAAAAACTTTAGGCTCTTTTTTAGGCTTTGGGTATAACTTCGTATCGTCACTCTGGGTTTTGGCTGGCGACGATGTAGTGGGCTTAGGGTCTGATGTGCTGGCTTGCTTATCTGCTTCTTGTTGCTTGTTTCGTCGCTTGCGCTCTGCAGTAAGCTCGGGATGACTATCCTCCGTTGAGCCGACGCGAAATTGCAGGTCGTTCTTGGGACTTTTTCCTGTCTCTTGAGGTTCGGCTTCTTGAGCGTCGCTTGTTTTTTCCTCTGCTTGCGGTTCTTGGCCGTCGCTTGTTACCGCTGCTTCAACCTCTTCGCCTGAGGGCTTGGCTGCCGCATTTGCATCTGTAGGAGAGGGCGTTGGCTTAGCATCATCCGATTGTGTAGAAGCGCTGTCGTCTGTTGTTGTCTCAGCAGGCTTTTCCTGAGCAAGTCCTACAGCGGTACTTCCCAACCACAATAAAGAAGCACACATCCAAGCGAGAAGCAGGCGAGCAGCGAGGCATTTCATGCCGAATCCGTAAACGACCGCGGTCCATCCTGCAAGGGTAGTACGCGTTAGATCGCGGTTGATTGACGGTGCCTACTTTCTTGCTGTAAATCGCGACACTCGTTACAACCTTGCGATGCGATCGCCTTCAGTCCAGCGCAACGCACGTACCCGCACCCTTGCTATTGTACGCGTTGCTTCCTTAGCCTTGCTGGTTTTCACCCTTGTTGCGGTCTCACTAGGCATCTTGGATGAACATGGGTTGCCGCGTTATCGAGCGCTGAAGCAAGAAATTCAGCATGTACGTTACGACAATCAAGCGATGCAATACAAGGTGGATATTCTACGTCACCAGGTGGAGTCACTGCGTCATGATCCGCGTGCGATTGAGGAAGTGGCACGTGAGGAGCTGGGATTAGTTTACTCCGGTGAAATCATTTATCGCTTCAAGTAGGGCATCGATTACTGCGGCGATGATTCGTGACTTCATCTTGTGTTATCTAAAATAACGCAACTAACCGAAAACAAGCTGGTTCTTAAACTTGACAAGCCTGCATTTTTGTGGACTTACAGGACTTGGCTCGGGGCCTGAGGAGAACGTCTCTCCGAACTCGCCGGATCAAGGTTTTATGAGACACTCTGTACTACGCTTGCGCCAATCAAGGCCAGGACTTTGGCATCGACTGGCAATGTTTCAGCATGCCTTGGGCTGGTTGGTTAGCGGTATCGGCATTGCGCTGACGCTGACAGGCTACTTTACCCATGCCGAGCAGCGTCATGCGTGGCTAAGCTTGCTGCTGACTAGTGTTTGGGCGGGCGTACTTGCCATGCGTTGGGTGCAACGGCAGGGCGTTGAAGATGATGCTGTACCTATGGGTATTGCAACCTGGCTGCCATGCTCAACGACGCAGGCGGTTGA
Organism: uncultured Polyangiales bacterium; assembly: GCA_964456305.1. GTDB lineage: Bacteria > Myxococcota_A > Polyangia > Polyangiales > CAYWAT01 > CAYWAT01. The sequence continues at coordinate 16,753 of CAYWAT010000031.1, forward strand.
TGCTGAGCTTGGGTTGCTGGCTCTTGTGGGCGTCGAAGCCGCGATTCAGAGCACCGGTGGACTGACAGGTCCTGCCCAGGGGCTTAGTTTTCTCCTAGCGGCCTTTTTCTGGGCATGGTCATCTTCTCCGCGAGTGACTTTGACCTGGACCGCCGTGGCGGTGCTTTACGAGGGAGCGCTCTATTTTTCTCTAGAGTCTGCATCGGATGCGCGTCCTTGGATCTTACATACTGTTTTCCTGAGTTTCTTTTGCTTTTTACCTTACGTTGTGCGTCGACACGTGGAGGGCATGGTTCCGGTGGAGAATGCCCGTTCCACGAAAAGAAAGGTTAATCGTGCTTCAGCGCCAAACGTAGTGGTACCGGGCAATAGTCTGGCGGAGGACAGCGGCTCATTTTTACTGCCCACCCATGTCGCTGATCAACCCATTGGCACGTTTCTGACCTTGCTGCGTCATGCCTTAAATGCCCAGACATGTGTTTTGTTGGTAGAGCACGATGCCAATACC
>CAYWAT010000031.1:17275-19868 GCA_964456305.1 uncultured Polyangiales bacterium
TCACAGTTCGAGCCTCGTCTCCGAGCATCTGGTTGAGGGAAGCTTTTCCTCTAACGAAGGGCTGCTTGCGGCTGTTAGGCAGCGTACCGAGAGCACATGCATTCGCTCATTGCGCGAGGGGTGGCAGGGGTTGCGCTATTATGCCTCTTTTGTCGAGGTGGGTAGTTTTATGGGCGTTCCCTTACTGGACCGGAACGCCCATACCTTGCTCGGGCTGCTTTGCGTTGATCGCAGTGCAGCTGATGCGTTCCACCCCGATGAGTTGGATATTGCTGAGCAGGCTGCCACGCAGATTGTTAGCTGGCTGCGCCATGAACGGGTGTTTCGCCAATTGTCGCGTTCGCAAGAAGAGCAGACGGTGCTCTATCATGCTTCACAATCTCTAGGGAGCGCCTTGCATGAAGACAGCGTTCTCGATGCTGGTCTTGATGCTGCTGCGCAGATCACCGATTTTGATTTTGCTGCGGTTACTTCCTATGACGCCGACGAGTGTCGGCATGACGTTATCCGTGCCATCGGTCACGGTGCTGTTCGCGTACATAAGCTAAGCTTTGGCGATAACCATTCTCTGGTGGCTATGGCGGTTAAAAACCGCCACTTTTTGCCCATCCGCAGTGATTTTGATGTGCGTCAGCAGGTGGTTTTCACGCGCGAGCATCACATCGAACCTATGCAGTCATTGCTGATCCTGCCTTTGATTGTGCGTGAAGATGTGATTGGGACCATCGTACTCGGAGCGAAGCGGCGTAGAGCGTTTCGCGACTCGGTGCGTTCTACATTGCAAGTGCTGGCAAACCAGATTGCGGTATCCATGGCTAATGCCGACTCGGTTCGCCAGCTGCAAGATATGGCGACGACCGATCCCCTCACAGGCTGTCTTAACAAACGCGTTTTCCGTGATGAGATGACAAGTCGGCTCAAGGTCGCGCAGCGTTTTGAGCGACCTCTGTCGTTGATCATGGCGGACATCGATCACTTCAAGAAGGTTAATGACACTTACGGACACGCAACCGGCGATGTGGTCATCCAAACACTAGGACATATTTTGGGTCAAGCGGCACGCGAAACCGATGTGGTCTCTCGTTTTGGTGGCGAGGAGTTTTGTGTATTGTGTGAAGAAACTGACATGGAGGGAGCGCAACGTCTGGCTGAGCGTGTGCGGCAAGAGCTGAGCGAGAAGTTCTTTAGTGCGCATACGGGCGACTCCTTTCAAGTTACTTGCTCGCTGGGAGTGGCTGCTTATCCCGATCACGCGGATGATAGCGACGCCCTGTTTGAGAAAGCCGATCAGGCCTTGTATCAGGCTAAGGCTAAAGGGCGTAATCGCGTTTGTGCAGCATCGGCGGGAGTGCAGGGCAAACAGCCTTCTTTGCCTAGCGCGCATGAACATAAAAGCCTCGCCACCCCCCAAGACTGCACCCCGGCGGCCTAAAATAGTGCACGCAAGGGACTTGGGGGGAAGCGAAAGGCACGCCATCCATATGCTCAAGCAGCTTATGTGCCAGATTGATTGCTAGTATCGCTGTCCCAACGTTGGTGTTGCTTAGCGAGGTCTGTAGATGCTTGGCCGGAGATCGCAGCGACGTGGAATCGATAGTGTTTTAGCTGGTGAAGAGATGATGTTGCCCATTATCGCTGCGCTTCGCGAAGCAGTAGTTCTATAAAGACTTGATAAAGAGCAATAGTAGGGATTTATAGCTGGTCTTCGAAGACTGCTGGTGTGTCGTGTCCTCATGGGTGAAGACTTGGGACCACGGCGATTGGGTTGCTTCCCCCTTCTAACTGGCCAACACGGACCGAGAAGTCGCTGGCTTAAGGCTGCGACAGTTGGCATAACAGAAGTAGAATTACCATGACCGCTTCATCCCGTCTTAGCTCACCGGTTGGCCTGCCTGACTTTGGTGTTAATCAGGCCCTCGTCGAAGAAATCTACCTGCGCTGGGCCGAAAATCCGGCCTCTGTTTCCGAACCGTGGCAACGCTATTTTGAGCAACAGTCGCATAACTTGAGCCGCAATGGTCACAGTGGTTCGACGCATGTCAGTAATGGCCATGATGCTAGTGCAACGGAGTTTTTCCCAACGCCGCCGCCGTCAACCGGTGCCTTTCCATTTGTTGCCACCTCCGAGGCGGAGGGGAAGGCCACCCATGCAGCGCATACCTTGCAAGGGCGCGTGTCGGCGCTGATCCATGCCTATCGGGTACGCGGTCATTTGTTTGCTCAGCTTGACCCCTTGGGTTTGCTCGCATCCCCTGAGCACAATGAACTCTCGTTAGCGCACTTTGGCCTTAGCGAAGTGAACCCCGAGGAGCGTTTCGCCACGGGTGATTTGGTGGGACCGGCCGTGTTGTCATTGCGCGAAATCGTTGAGCGTTTGCAGAACACCTACTGTCGCACCTTGGGCGTTGAGTTTAGCGCGTTGGAGGATTTAGAAGCGCGTACCTGGCTGCAGGAACGTATGGAATCCACTGCCAATCACATTGCGCTCAAGCAAGAAGAGCAGCTGCAGATCGTCTCCCGCTTGATCTATGCCGAGACCTTCGAGCAGTTTCTGCATACCAACTACATGGGAGCAAAGCGATTTTCCCTCGAA
>CAYWAT010000031.1:19887-22940 GCA_964456305.1 uncultured Polyangiales bacterium
CTGTGAGCTTTATTCCTCTTGCCGATTTGTGTATCGAACGCGCTGCCGATCTTGGTGTGAAGGAGATCGTTATTGGTATGGCCCATCGCGGTCGTCTCAATGTGCTCACCAACATCATGAATATGAGCTTTCGCGAGATGTTCGCTGCCTTTCAGGATGATCATCCGGAGAAAAAACTAGGTGGCGGCGATGTGAAGTATCATCTGGGCTACTCCTCCGATCGCGTGTCTCGCAGTGGCAAGCAGGTTCACCTGACCCTGTCGTTTAATCCAAGCCACTTGGAGTTCGTCAATCCCGTGGTCGAGGGGCGTGTGCGCGCCAAGCAAGATCGCCGTGGCGATCAATCGCGGGCGCAGGTGATGCCCTTGCTGGTGCATGGTGACGCAGCCTTTATGGGTCAAGGCGTAGTGGCTGAGACCCTTAACCTGAGTTTGCTTGAGGGTTACTCAACGGGGGGAACTCTGCATGTGGTGATCAACAACCAAGTGGGCTTTACGACCACGCCTCGTGATGGTCGCTCTACGCGTTACTGCACTGACATTACGCGTATGCTGCGCTGCCCTGTTTTTCATGTGAATGGCGAGGATCCCGAGGCCGTTGCCCAGGCCGTGACCCTGGCTACCGAGTTCCGTCAGCGCTTCAAGCGCGATGTTGTCATCGATCTCTACTGTTACCGCAAATACGGTCACAACGAAGCGGACGAGCCGCGCTTCACTCAGCCGGTGACCTACGCGGCCGTGGATAGAAAGCGCACCGTGCGTGAGGTCTATATCGACAAACTTATTAGCGCAGGCTGCATCACCCAAGAGCAGGTTGATGAAGTTGCGCAAGAGAGTCGTCAGCAGCTCGAGAGCGCCCTCAAAGAGGCTAAGAGCACTCCTTTTCACCTGGTCCCCAACTCGATGAAGGGGGTGTGGTCATCCTATAAGGGCGGGGCTGATCGCAGTGTGGACGACAGCTCAACCCGCGTGCCCGTAAAGACCTTGCATGCTCTGGCACAACGGATAAGCGCATTGCCCGAGGGCTTCCAGTCCAACAAGAAGATCCAACGCCTGCTCGCTCAACGCTGCGACCGCGTCGTCAACGATCAAGGTATCGATTGGGGGACAGCAGAGTGGTTAGCCTTTGCCTCATTGCTACAAGCCGGCTCGCATATCCGCCTTACTGGTCAGGATGCTCGGCGCGGTACTTTCAGTCATCGCCATGCGGTGCTTTACGATGCTGCTACCGGACGCGCGCACTGCCCCTTTCAGCATCTTGATCCGGCCCAAGGGCGTTTTGAAATCTACGATAGCCCTCTTTCCGAGGCGGGTGTGTTGGGCTTCGAGTACGGCTACTCTTTGGATTCTCCGGATGCCTTGGTGATTTGGGAAGCGCAGTTTGGTGACTTCGTCAACGGTGCACAGGTGATTGTTGATCAGTTCATCAGTTCATCAGAAGATAAATGGAATCGCCTCAATGCAGTGGTGATGCTGTTGCCGCATGGTTTTGAGGGGCAGGGGCCCGAGCACTCAAGCGCGCGTCTGGAGCGTTTTTTGGCGCAGTGTGCTGAGGACAATATGCAGGTGTGTAATCTCACCACTCCCGCTCAGTACTTTCATTGCTTGCGTCGTCAGGTGCTGCGTCCATGGCGCAAGCCTTTGGTGGTGATGACGCCAAAGAGTCTACTGCGTCATCCGCAAGCCTCGTCTTCCCTTAAGGAGCTTAGCGAGCAGGAGTTTGCACCCATTTTGCCGGATGCGACGCTAAGCAAGCAAAACACCAAAAAAGTGAAACGCGTGCTGCTCTGTTCGGGCAAGGTGTATTACGAGCTCGAAGCCGCGCGCCAAGCTCAAAAAGCCGATCAGGTGAGTTTGCTGCGTGTAGAGCAGCTATATCCTCTGCGTCTCGATCTGCTTCGTCCCCTTCTTGATGCCTATCCCAAGGATGCCGAGCTTGTGTGGGTCCAAGAGGAGCCGTGGAACATGGGCGCTTGGTTCTTTATCAATGCACATCTGTCGCAGCATCTTGACCGACCCCTTCGTTGTATTGCTCGAGATGCCAGTGCAAGTCCTGCGACAGGGTCGATGCAAGCTCACAAGCTGGAGCAGCAAGCGCTTATCGACCAATCCTTTGAGCTTTGATGTGACCCAGGCATGCTGCCGATCATTTTCGCGTTTGTGTTTAGTCTGCTGATGTCTGCGTGCATCGTTGACGTGGGGTTTGACCCTCGCGGCGATGCCTTGTCCATCAGTTCCGAATGGACCGTGGGAGGGCAGGGCGTCAGCGAGACGAGCTGCGAAACAGCCAGCATCAGTCGGGTACAGTTGGTATTTATCGACGATGACTTCGAGTATCTTTTCGAGGATTTTGACTTCGCCTGTACTGCCTCGCCTATCGATACCCGTAACGAGGGCAATCCCGGACGTCTCGACCGCGGTAACTATACCCTCTTTTGGCAGGCTCTAGACACAGAAGGCAATGAGGTAAATCGCAGCTCGCTAAGCATGGTGGATCTTAGCGCCGACGACTTGGATCATGCGGCGCTGCCCAATGCCTCTTTTTAGCCAGGTGCACACAGCTCTTGGTCGTCAAATGACTTGTCAGCGGATGAATCTCTCCTAGCTTAGCGCCTGTGCAATTTCCTCCTCTCACCCCCATCGTGCGCATCATTTTGATTAGCCTGCTATCGGTTTATGTTGGCTCGTTGATCGTGCAGAACTGGCTGCAGCTGCCCATCTTTAGCTGGCTTGCGCTGGTGCATCAGCAGTGGTCTGTGGCGACGTTGTGGCAGGTCTTTACCTATGCCTGGGTTGCGCCCACCGATGCGGGGCATGTGATTGTGGTGTTGATCAACCTGGTATTCCTTTGGTGGATCATGGCTCCTTTTGAGCAGCGTTATGGCAGCAAGCGCATGGTGCAGCTGAGCGTTGTGGTGATTCTCAGTGCTGCTGCGGCGTCGCTTGCTGTGGGCTTGCCTTTTCAGCTGATGGAGCCGCCTCTTTACGGCACAGGGCCCTTGCTGGTAGGAACTGTCGCGGCTGTGGCTTATGCGTTTCGAGGCAAAGGCAAGC
>CAYWAT010000032.1:0-21682 GCA_964456305.1 uncultured Polyangiales bacterium
AAAGCACCGACGACCACATTCCCATCGCGCGCTACGAACAACGCCTTCGCGCGGTGTTGGGCCGCATCCGTTACGCCCTGCCCAACACATCTTGTCTTTTGGTGGGTCCCTCCGATCGCCCTATCCCACTAACCACCGGCGGCTTTCGTCCCCGGGCACGCACGGCAGAGGTTATCGCCGTTCAACGGCGTGTCGCGCAAGCTCAGGGCTGCGCTTTTTTCGATATGGTTGCAGCGCAAGGCGGTCCCATGGCCACCTTACCCTGGAGCTATCATTCGCCGCCCTATGGACGCGACGACTTTGTGCATTTCACAGAGCTCGGTTACAAACGCCTCTCGTCTATCCTGACGCGCTCTATCTTGGAGAACTTCTACCCCCCCACTCAGGTTTGGCCCGAAACACCGCTAAAAGCCTGCTGGACGAGCCATCCAGATATGTCATGATAGCGCCCACTTACTCTCATGAAGGAATCTGCAGCACTATGAGCAAGCTCAGCGATTTTTTGGAACAACAGGGGATTAGCCAGCGTCAACTCTTGGCTTCGTCAAAAAAGCTTGAGTCGCTGCGCAGTGAAGATTACGCCATTCGCCTCGCCAAGCGACGGGTACGCGCAGGTAGCGCAAGCGATGCTGAAAAAGCACAGGCCGAAACCAAAGGTCGCTCGGGCAAACCCGTGTCGCAACCCTCACTAAGTCAGGCGCTCAAGGGCGAGAAGATTTCAGGGCCCGCAAAGACGCGTATTGTGCGAGCCATCAACCAGGTGCTCAAGCAAAAGAAAAAAGACGAAGTCGAGCTGCGCGCTTTATTTTAGTCCGTGCGATTGAAGGCGGTCTAAATGACACTCAGCACCCAACTCACGCAGGTCATTAACGCATTGCCCCATTGGCAGGTTGAGGGGAATTACTTGGTGCGCAGCATCGAAAGCGCGTCGGCAGCTGAAGCAATCGCTCTCTTCAATCGTATTGCTGAGCTAGCAGAAGAGGCCAACCATCATCCCGACCTCACCTGGAGCTATCGCACCCTGCAGATCAAGATCACCAGTCACGACACCGGCTCTATCACCGAACGCGACGTCGAACTGGCGCAGCGGATTAATCAGCTTGCCTGATCTCACAAGCACCTAAATCTCGCTTATATACCAACTCTTTGCTTTGGAGGAGCAAGGCAGTTGTTGCATAGGCACGCAGCTCATTATTAGGCACATCGACCTCCAAACGCCGTGCCTGTACCCTAAGAGATACAGGACCGAAGACACCCTGTGGAAAGAAGTCCTCGAAAGACCAAGGCTCTTCGCCAGTGTTTTCAATCACAATAATTTGGTTGGAGATATTCACGGATCCACGCTCAATCGTTGCATTAGGTCCGAAATCAAGCACGGATCGATTGGCGATTTCTTCGTCATTAGCAGGAGTTTCTTGAGACATTTGACCTTTTGACAAATCTATTGTGTAGGTATGAAGGTATGATCCGGCAGGGACATTGGGGCCTGCTCCCGATTCCCTTTTGACACAGTGAATGACCTGATTTTCCAAGCCCGTTTCATCAGCCTTTGACAGACTAAGTGGCTCATCAGCTTGATTGGCACAGCCAAAGAAACAGCCTAGTGACACGAAAAGAATGTATTTGTTTATCATAAAGCAACTCCTAATAAAGTTTTTTGAAGGCGGCTACCCTTCCACATTATTTCGCTTAGAGCAAGCACTCACAGTCAAGCAAGGCAATGCCCATTGAGTATCACTATCCATAGCGCCCCACACGATACACGAAAACGCCAGGTGCTTATGGTCGGCATGGGCGGCTTGGGTTCCATCGTTGCGCCAATACTGGTGCGCAGTGGCGTCGAATCCCTCACACTCCTCGATGACGATTGCGTCGAGCTCAGCAACCTGCACCGTCAGCTCATCTACCGCGATGCTGATATCGGCCAGCCCAAAATCGCCTGCGCCAAAGCTTGGCTAAACGAAGAAGCAGAACGCTACGGCCACAAGGCGCCCAGCATCGAAACTCACGCCACGCGCCTACTTCCAGACAATGCTGAATGCTTTATCAGCAACCACCACGTGGTTATCGAAGGCGCGGACAATCTCGCAACCAAGTTTTTAGTCGCCGATACCGCACTTCGATGTCCAGACCTACAGGTGGTGCAAGCCGGTGCCACCCGCTGGCAAGCGTGGACTCTGGCGTGGCAAAGTCATCAAGGTCCCTGTTTGCGTTGCCTCTTCGAAGACATACCCGAAGCCGAGATCCCCAACTGCGCCGATGCGGGCATTCTTGGCAGCGTGGTTGGCGTTATCGGCGCACTGCAAGCAGCGCTCGCTTTACGCTGCTTGCACCAAGACCCCAAGGTTATCGGCGAACTTTGGCACTACGACGCCTGGCGCCATCGCTTGCGCAGGCGACAGATTCAACCGCGCATCCATTGCACCGGCTGCCAACAACGCGTACACAAGGCATCCTGATTAACAGAGCCAACAAGGAGCCCACCGCATGAGTATCACCGTTCGTATCCCCACCCCATTGCGCACCCTTACCGGTGGCCAAGACGAAGTTGTGATTGAAGGTAAAACGGTTGCTGAGATCATCGAAAATCTCGAGAAAAACCACCCAGGCATGAAAGAGCGCCTCTGCGACGACAAGGGCGTGCGTCGCTTCGTTAATATCTACGCCAACGACGAAGACATTCGCTTCCTGGATAACCTCAAGACCGAACTCAGCGACGGCGATCGTCTTAGTATTGTCCCTGCCATCGCAGGTGGTCTTTAAGTAGAGCATCCCACTTCTTCTTTTCTGCGCATGCCGCTCACGACCCAACAACGGCAACGCTATGCGCGCCAGCTTTTGCTGCCAGCGTGGACATCGCAGGTGCAAGCCAAGCTGTGCCAAAAGCATTACTGCGTCGAAGGAGATAACGCTGAACTCTGTGCGCAAAGCGAGCGTTTTCTGCAAGCAGCAGGGGCAACCATTACGAATACAGCCGATACTCAAACCACGGTGATCCATACACCAACTCGGTCGTCCATCGACAAACTAGCCAAGGTTGCGTGGTTAGAACATGCCGCCACAGCCTTGAGTGCCGCATGGACCGCTCACCGCGCTCTAATGAACACGGCACAGTTAGGCGATGAGGGATCTCAAGCAGACCTTGATGATCTATGCTTAATGCCATGAGCCCAAATATCGCGCGCCACCGACGCATCACCTCCATCGTCGATACCATCGGCAACACGCCCCTGGTACGCCTAAGGCATCTCGAGAAAGAAACCCAAGGCACGCGAATCTATCTCAAGCTCGAATACTGCAACCCTGGTGGCTCGGTTAAAGACCGGCCCGCGCTCAATATGATTCGCGACGCCATTAAGACGGGTCGTCTCACGAAAGACAAAACCATCATCGACGCCACCAGTGGCAACACTGGCGTAGCCTACAGCATGATCGGCGCTGCACTGGGCTATAAAGTGGCCCTGGTCATGCCAGCCAACGTATCCCAGGCGCGCAAAAACATCACGCAAGCTTTTGGCACCACCCTTATCTATAGCGATCCGATGGAAGGTTCCGACGGCGCGATTCGTCATTGTCATAAAGTGGTGGCAGACAATCCCGAAGCTTATGCCTACCTCGATCAATACTCCAACCCGGCGAATCCCGGCGCGCATTACGCCACCACAGGTCCCGAAATCAAGGCTCAGCTTGGCGAGACGCTAACCCATTTTGTAGCCGGATTAGGAACCAGCGGCACAATGATGGGCACCACACGCTACCTCAAAGAGCATGCGCCGCATGTGCAATGCGTTGCCGTCGAACCCGATAACGCCCTGCACGGTCTAGAAGGCTTAAAGCACATGGCCTCGTCGATTGTGCCGGCGATTTACGACGCCTCCCTGCCCGATGCCATTCTACCCGTCAGCACTGAAGCGGGCTGGGATATGGCTGACCGTCTGGCACGCGAAGAGGGGCTGCACATCGGCCACTCCGCCGGAGCCAATGTTTATGGTGCATTGCAAGTGGCCAAGGGCGTCTCGTCAGGCTGTGTGGTGACCATCGCCTGCGACCGCGGCGACCGTTATTTTGCACCGATGAAATGGGAGAAAGACTATGTCTGGTGATAAACCTTGGATTGACGGTAACCTGCGCTTTAGCGCAGAGGTTTTGACGCACGCTCAAGCGCATGCGTTGCGTGAGTATCCCAGCGAGAGTTGCGGCTTTATCAAGGGACCCGCAGCGGATCCGTTATTGGCTAATGAACTTATCGAAGAGGTGAACGAAGCCGACAAGTACCACAAGCTGGACCCGGTACATTTCCCACGCACCTCCACCACCTATTTCAAAATCAACGAACTACGTGCCACCCGCGCCTTCGAAGAAGGTGAGCAAGCAGGCAGGCCCATCAAGGTCATCTACCACTCGCACTGCGATGCCGGCGCCTATTTCTCCGAGGAAGACGCCGCCACCTTCGCGCACGAGGGACAACTCATGTGGCCTTGCGCCTTTCTCGTCACCAGTGTGATGCAGGGTCAACTGGCCGAGCAAAAACTATGGGTATTTGATGCCAACACGCAGCGCTTTGTGGAGTCACCCTTCGAAAGCGTCTAAGCGTTGAGCCTTACCAAGGCACGGGGACATGCGCACGAGAATCATTCCATGCCTCGCCCATCTTGTTTTTGAGCAAAGTCTGTAGCTCGTTTAGAGACTCGCTGGATGCACCTGCAGCAAGAGCTTGGTCTAAGCACATGGCTGCGGCGACATAACGCTCGCGCTGGGCAAAAGCCTGCGCCAACACCGGCATCACCTCAGCAACGTCCGCACCTAGAAACAGAGCACGGCGCAACAGACCAATCGCCTCACCAAAGCGCTCCTTGTGGGCAAAATGCTGCCCAAGATGAAAGTAGAGCTCGCCCGCGTAAGCGCCTTCGTGTCCCCATTGAATCGCCAAGCGCAACACCTCTTCGCCCTTCGCATCCTGATCGCACTGCCAATACGACTGGGCCAGCCATTGCAAGCCTTTCACGATGGCGTCTTTGGCCGTGGCGTCTAAACCCTCTGCCTGCCCGGTACGCAGGGCAAAAAGAAGCAACTGCGGCCAATTGTGCAGGCGATCGATCACAGCCTCAGCATTGCCCGCCTGCCAATCACGCTGAGCCTGACCAAGTTCCTCGAGATCCAAGGTGTGCTGCGTCGGCGACTGACGTTTCGCGAGCAGCGTATGCAAGGCATCGTAGAGCTGCGCCCACAGTTCAGCGCGGGTAAGCTCATGTAAACGCTCCGATGGCCCATGCCAAAGCTCAATACGCGGCGCGTGCGGCGGTTCGAGATGAAGCTGGCGAAATTCCCAGCCAAACACCGACGCGAGCAAGATAATGCGCACGCCCAGCCAGGCCTGGATGTCAAAAAGGGAAGGCGCAAGATTATCAACAGACCATGCCGGCGTTTCAACCGGATGCCCAAGCACCGTCACCACGCATTCGCGAAAGTCAGCCAGCGATAAAGTGTGAGACTCCTCGTCATCGGCCACCCTGAACTCGATGCGAGAGGCCTCGACCATGCTTTTATCGATGGTTAGGGACACAATGCGAAAGCCAGCAATCATCGCAAAGGCCACGAAGGGCTTGCCTAAGACAGCACCGAGTTCTTGAAAGGCATGCGAGCCCTTGCCGAGGTTGTCGTACCATCGGGCAGAATCAACTTCACTCAATGAAAGAGAGTGGCGAGAGGCAGGGGGCATGCCGGAGCGACCATGACACACGTACGTCACAAAAGCACATGGGGCGTATTGTCCGCACAGTCTAAGGTCGGGTGACCCTATCTCTTACATCCAAACCTGTAGATCTAAGGGAATGAGGGCATGGACCGCTTCTTGCTTAAATTCTTTAGGGTATGATTTTTAATCGCGCATGTCTGATCTCCTGCGGGCTGAGTCTTCTGCTCACGGCCAGCGCTTGCTCGCTGAATGCGTCGCAGGGAGGAAGCGGCAAAAGCGACAGCTCGCCGATCAACATCGTGGTCTTCCCACACAACGCAAACCAGCAAGGCATCCAGGATCCAGTAATTTATCTGCATCCCGAGATGAACGGCTTTGACCCTGACAACGTCACGAGCACGATGGCAGAGCAACTCAAGCTTACCCTCGAGCATATCAACGAAGAGTACAATGCGGGCATCGCGGTCACCATGCTGCCCCCCGAACAAGCTCAGTCGCCTCAGGCGGCAGAGGCAGCCATTGAGCTTGGCGCCGACATTGTAGTGGGCATCGCCTCTAATCTCACAACGCGTTACGACCCCACCCTCAGCTGGGCGCGACAGGTCTCTTCCTCCGCCTTCAACTCCTGGCGCAATGCCACTTACGCCAAAAACGAACAAGACCGCGATGCAGCGCTCAGCGCCCGCAGCTCAATCGAGCAACGCGAGCTCGACCTCGCTTACTTCATCGGCCAATCGATTACACAAACATGCCCAGCCACAAAGACGGGCAATACCAACAATCCAAGTAGCGATGGTTTGTTTCAGAGCACTCAAGCAAAGGACAAGGTGCTTTCGATCATCTACCTGCAAGCCTTAGCTGAGCCCTGCATCGCTCCATCGGGCGAAGATGCGGACACTGCCGTTGAAAACTATGTCGCGATGGCAGGCACGATGCTTGCCGAGGGTCTGTTGGAATACGTCAATCGTTACCGGCATATTCTCAGACCGCCGCCCCCCGAAGACGAAACGCTGGAAACCAACGACGACTTTCCCGAAACCAATGTACGCGGAAGGATTTTCGACGCAGAGATTCTCGGCAACGTCTCCGTTGGCGATGGCTCAGCCGAAGACCTCGCCAGTCGCCTCGCCCAAGCGGTGGTTACGCTGAGCTCCCCCGATGGGAGCGCGCTCATCGGCACGATCGTCAGCGACGAAGACGGCACCTTCCGCCTCAAACTGCCCCCCGATACAGAATACTGCATCCGTGCTGAGGCCGAAGGCTATCAGACAGCAGAACGCTGTTGTCGCGCCCCATCAGACAGCGAACTTAACGACGTAGCCTGGTGCGATCTTGGTTTGGACCGAGAAGTGGAAGAGCCCGAGCCGACACCTGAGCCCGAGCCCGAACCTACGCCGCAACCCGAACCGGAGCCGGAGCCCACACCCGAGCCTGAACCCACCCCACAGCCCAGACAAGAAACGCCGCCTGAACTTACCCCCGCACCGAATCCCGGCCCAGCATTCACGCCTAACCCGGGACCCAGACAGCCACGCAATGCAAATCCTAACCAAACAGAGCAAAACCAATCGGTCAAAAGCGGCAGCACAGGACCGCGTGGCTGTAGCGCGGGATCGATGCACCCAGGAAGCGGAACGATGCCCATGCTTCTTATATTAGGCTACCTGGCCCTAGGAGCAGGTCGTCGGCGTAGATTTAGCGATAATCGTTAGGCATTCGTACACGCTTTAGTCATAAGCGCTTGAGTTCAAGCTTCGCACACCTGCCGGGAAGCTACGCACAGTTAACGTTAAGCCTCGCACAACTTGGAATTGGCTTCGCACACCCTAGCGAGAGCTACGCACAGGCAGCAAGGAAGCCTCTTACGCCAGCTAGGCAATCACGCACAAGCAGGAGCAAATCAGGCACAAGCGCGTAATAGCTACGCACAGGCAACCAAGAAGCCTCTTCACCGAACCCTGAGGTTCCCCACGCGAGTCAAGTAGCGATGCACAGGAAGGCCATATGCTTCGGTTTCCGTTTTTGAAGCATCTTTACAGCTCAGGCATACTCCAGTCCAAGCTGTGCGAAGCCAATTCTAAGTTGTGCGAAGCTTGCTGGCGCTTGTGCGCGATACTCGCCAAGGTGTGCGTAGCCTTCGCTAGGGTGTGCAGAGATGATCCCAAGTTGTGCGAAGCTTACTTAACTTGTGCGAAGCTTACTTAACTTGTGCGAAGCTTGCTGGCGCTTGTGCGAAACTTCCGGATGCATTGATGAAGCTTAGCGACGAGGTGTGCGGGACTAAGGCACTGGCTGTGCGAAAGGTATCGCCGAGCACGTGGACCTTGGGCCACATGGATGGCAACTAGACAGAAGGGATGAAGTGGCCAGCTATGGCGCACCTATTCGTAGCGCACCCCTTGGGCAGGCTGCATGCGCGCTGCCCACCAGCTGGGAAAGAGAGTCGCGGTCATGCAAATCACCAGCGAAATCAGGATGGTCATGCCGAACTCGGATGCGCTAATGCGAATAGGCACATGATCGATGAGATAAACCTTGGGATCGAGAGGAAACTGGTAGTGCAGCAGATAAGCACAAATGCCCCCGCCAAGGAGAATGCCAAGCAGCGTTCCCACCGCGCCGATGACAGCCCCCTGAACCATAAAGATGCTGAGGATGGAGCTATTGCGAGCGCCAATGGCTTTAAGGATGGCGATCTCGCGCTTCTTCTCCAGCACGATCATAATCAAGGTGGCAATCACATTAAAGGCTGCCACAAAAATGATGGTGGCGATCACCAGACTTAACATGATCTTTTGGATCTCAAGCGCGGTGAACAAATTGTGGTTTAGCTCGGCCCAATCCATGGTGTAGATGGGCCCCTCCCCCATGGCGCGATCCAAACGCTGTGCCACATCGCGCGCGCGGTCGTAGTCATGCAAGGTGATCTCAACGCCGGTCACCGCATCGCCGCGCTCAAAGAAACGCTGCGCCTGATACAAATCCACATACACCAGGCGGGAATCGTATTCCTGAAAGCCCGCCTTGAAGATGCCGCTCACACGGAAGGGATGCGAGACCGGTTGATCGGCATCCGAAGAAGGCGCCCACAGGGAATTGTCCAGCCCGGCCAGAGGCGAAACGATATGCACCACATCGCCCATCGCCAATTGCAGAGTGCGCGCCAGGGTATGCCCCACCACCACGCCCGGTAAGCGCTCAGGATCAAGATCGAGAGTCTGCTCATCGTCATCGGCAAAGAGGGCATCGTCAAACTCGGGCAACTCGGCCTCGTCTTCAGCAAGCAGGTTTTCAACATGCTCGGGCGAAGGCACCTTCACCTTCGCGGCACCATCGATGGGGCGTGCTTCTGGAGCTTCAAGCGCTTTAGCCTCTTGCTTTTTTGTATCGCCCTCACTGAGCTGCTTGAGATAGTTATCCAGACTGTGTTGCTGATCATCGACAAAGGCACCCGAGTTTCCCTTATCGACCACGGCAGGCGCAGATCCAGGCAAGCGCAAGCGATCAAAGCTTCCTTGAGTAATCTGGCTTTGAATGTCGAGAATGCGCAGCGCTCGCTTGGGATCGATGCCCTTGACCAACACGCCGCTGATGCGATCACCCTTGGACAACATCATCTCGTGAATCAGAAAAGGCGACGAACCATCAACCTCGGGCATCGCTTTTGCCTTGGCCATCACGTCTCGATATTCGACGAAATCGATGCCATACTTGAGCACCAACACATGGGCATTCACTCCCAACACTTTGTTACGAAACTCTTCCTGAAACCCCGTGGTGATGGAGAGCACCGTGAGCAAAGCAGCGACACCCAAGGCAACCCCGCCGATGGCAACGGCGGTGATCACAGAAATGGTGCCGCGTTTTTTGGCGCGAAAGTAACGCTTCGCGATATCGAAGGCATAAAACATGGCGGCTAGGCGCCATACCCTTGCGTCCTTGCATCAGCAACGCAAGGAGGAAGTCGCCCAGGCCGAACAGCGCTTGAACCAATGCGCCCAGCAGTTAGCCGAAGCCAAGGCACGCGAAGAAAGCGCGCGCGCAGAAGAGCAGCGCTATCAACGTCAGTGGCAAACGCATAAGCGCGCCATGATCGACCAAGATACCCACGCGCCCCTCACCGGCGCAGGCTTGCATCAAGGGAATCGCTTCGCACAGCGCCTGCATGCGTACTACAGCAACGCCCGCCGGCGCCATCACCACGCTGAGCAAGCTCTGCAATACGCCGCGCACAAGCATGCCAAGGCCCTGCACGCACTCAACCATGCGCGCACCACGCTCAAGGGAATCGAAAAACACCACGAGAACTGGCTCACGATGGAGCAGCGCAAGAATGAAAGCCGGCAGGAAAACACAGTTGAAGAGCAGGTCAATGCGTACACCTATTGCCTTCTGGATCACGGCTGATAGGAGAGCAGGCATGATCGCAAGGCGCGTGGCAGGACTTATCCTGATCGGATGTATGGTGTTGCTTATCGATGCGACATCGGCCCAGGCCGCACCCGTGCGCCGCAATGGGGCCTTTTTCGATCCCTCGGTGGTCTGTCCCTGCAACAACAGCGAAGCAACAGGCATCCGCAAGCTCATCGACGCCAAGCAGTACCGACACGCATGGAAGCAGGCGCAACAACAAGCCCAAGCTGCGCGTTCCTTACAGCAGCGCGGGCGCTTTTGGTGGTTGGCTGCCCAAGCCGCCCTCGCGAGCAAGGCATCCCAACGCGCTGAGCGCATGCTGAACAAGCTCGCCCAAAGCGCGCACCCTTTAAAGCAATGGGCCGCCCTGCTTCATGCCGAGCAGCAGATCAAAACAAAGCCCAAACGCGCCGCCAAACAGCTGGCCAAACTTAGTCGCCAGCATTGGTCAGGGCGCTACCGAGCCCAGAAAGCCGAGCTCAAGGCACTCGAAGCCACCGGCAATCGCAGTCTTGTCATTGCCAAGCTGCGCGCCATGGTGGGACCGCAACGACACGATATCGAGGCAGGCTTAGCAATGCGTCTGGCCACCCTCTTGAGCGAACAGTCCTCGCAAGCCCAACAGCTGGAGGCGCTGCTACTCTACCGACGAGTCGCGATTCACTACCCGCATAGCGCCACTGGTAAAGAAGCCGAGAAAGCCGCGCAACAACTGCTGCAAAAACTTCCAGCCAAGGTGCGCGCACGTCGCAGTGAGCTAACGCCCACCCAGCAATTCGAACGCGCCACCGCACTCTATAACGCTAAACGTTACAAAAGCGCCGAAAAGGCGTTTGATCAGCTACTCCAAGGCAATACGGGCAGCAATTTGTTTACCTGCCGCGCAGAGCT
The DNA here is from genome assembly GCA_964456305.1 of uncultured Polyangiales bacterium. Taxonomy (GTDB): domain Bacteria; phylum Myxococcota_A; class Polyangia; order Polyangiales; family CAYWAT01; genus CAYWAT01. Next base: position 11,000 of record CAYWAT010000032.1, read on the forward strand.
CATGCGGGGCAAGGCGATTTTGCGCCAGCGCGACCGCAAACGAGCCGCGCCTTTGCTCGAAGAGGTTGCGGAACACTGCAGCGGCGCCCAGGTGCGTCCCGCAGCCTATTATCACGCCGGCAAAGCCCGCGTGACCCTGGGGCACAACGAACAGGCGATCACGATCTTTGACCGCTTGGCCAATGAATATCCACGCAGCAACTTGGCAGATGATGCCCTGCTTCTATCGGCTGTCGCAGCCCAGGATGCAGGCCGGGCCGATGCGTTTATCAAGCGTCTCGAACAGCTGCCCACGCGCTTTCCTCGCGGTGATATGGTGGACGATGCCCGTTTTCGCTTGGCTCAGCACGCGCGCAACGAAGGCGACTATCACACCGCACTGCGTCATCTGGAAGATTCGCTGACGGCAACGCGCAGCAGCTATACCGAGGGTCAAGAAGGCCGCATCGCTTACTGGCATGCACGCACCCTTGCCAACATGGGCATGCAGGACAACGCAGCCGAAGCCTATCAACGCCTCATCGATCGATTTCCACTGAGCTATCACGCGCAACAAGCCCTGGTGCGCCTTGAGGAGCTGCGTCCGGTCTTAGCCAGCAGTATTCGCGAAGAGATGCGCAACCGTTCCAGCTGCGCACCCATTCGTTTTGAACAGCAAGCGCTGTTTAACAAGCCCGCCTTTCGCACGGTCATCGAACTCTTTCGCGTTGGCGAGACCAACAAAGGCCGGGCAGCGTTGAAATTTCTCAAGCTCACTCAACGCGGCGCAACACAGGATGCGCTCTGGCTTGCAGCCACCCTGCTGCATGCTGCGGGCAAGCACGCCGAGTCCAGCAAACTGGTGCGACAACGTCTGTTTCGCTTCCGTCATCGCGTTCCTTCAGGCATCGACTGGAGCCGTTGGCGTATCGCATATCCCAACGCTTACCACCCACTCATCGAAGAAAACGCCGAGCTAGAATCCATTCCAGCCGCCTTTATGCGCGCCGTCGCGCGCGAGGAAAGTGCCTTTAATCCCAAAGCCGTATCCATCGCGCATGCCTATGGACTGCTGCAGATGATCATCCCTACCGCCCGTAAGCACGCACGGGAGCTGCGTCTTCCGAGCACGCCTCACGCACTCAAGCAACCCACCATCAACCTGCGCATCGGCGCGCGTTTGATGCGCGCGTTGTGGGATCGTTATTCGCCTAACCCAGCGGTTTTGCCAGCATCCTATAACGCGGGGACGGCCGCTGCCGACCGCTGGCTTAAAGAACGCGGGCATATGCCTCTAGACGCTTGGGTGGAAGCGATTCCCTATCACGAGACCCGGCGTTACACCCGGCGGGTGCTGCAAAGCTACGGCGTCTACAGCTGGCTCAATCACCAACGCTTGCCACCCTTACCAAGCCAACTGCCTACGCCTTAAATCTTGGCGAGCACTCCAGGCTGCCCTCACTTCACTCTGATCTTGGCTTTCATCCGGTCCTCACGACGTGTGGGAGCGAAGCGAGCGCCTGCGGAAGCAGGGCAGCGGAGTGCGGCGGAGCCGGAGCTCGACGTATCTTTAAATACGCCTTCGTCGCTGGGGTCCGGGCGCGCTTTGAGAGCGGTCTAACGCAGTCTGTCTCGAGCAAAGCGATCCACAAAACGCAACGCTCCATGCAAAAAAGTTGCGGCCACTTTGCCTTTGAAATGCCGGCCGATAAAGGCAGAGTTGCTCGAAAGACCGTGAAAATGCGCATTGCTAACGGTCCATTCCAGTTCTGGATCAACCAAGCATAGATGCCTGGGAGCCTCCTTGCCCACCAACGTACCTAAAGAACTAGACGCACTCAGCACAGCAGCGGGACTGGAGGTCATCAGTGCCACTGCACGCTGCACGCTCAAAGTGCCCTCATGCACAAAGCTAAGCAGCGCTGCAAAGGCTGTCTCTACGCCGATGACCCCAAAGGGAGCGTCGGCAAAACCCTTGGCTTTTTCCGCGGCACTATGCGGAGCATGATCCGTAGCTACCGCATCCACCGTGCCATCACACAGGGCTTCAACCAGAGCTAAGCGATCCTGTTCACTGCGCAGTGGCGGATTCATTTTGGTATTGGGATCACCCTGCGCACAGGCATCAGTGTTGAGCAAAAGATGATGCGGCGAGGCTTCACAACTCACCCGTACACCTCGCCCTTTCGCCGCACGAATCGCGTCCAGACTGCGTTTCGTCGAGGTATGCAGGACATGGTAACGCGCACCCACCTTCTCAGCGAGCGCGATATCTCGCTCCACCATCACACCCTCCGCATCGGCAGGCTGCCCCCGCACGCCCAGCGCACGGCTAACGTCGCTTTCGGTCATGGGTGCATGCTGGGTCATGTTCAGGTCTTCAGCATGCTGCATAAAAAGCAGATCATGTTCTCGACACTGCCTGAGCGAAGCCTCCATAAGGGCGTCATCCATCACCGGTAAACCATCGTCGGTGATCGCGACGGCACCCGCTTGTTTCAGAGCCGCATGATCCGTGAGTTCCTTGCCTTGCAGCCCTTTGGTTGCGGCCGCGGCAACGTAAACATCGATGCCCTGCACTCGTCTTGCTTCGCTCATCTCAAAAGCCACCAGCTCAGGGGTATCCAAGGAGGGCGAGGTATTGGGCATCACCACCACCGAGCTAATGCCACCTGCAAGTGCAGCACGACTACCACTCTCGATGGTCTCTTTGTGCTCAAAGCCCGGCTGCCGAAAGTGAACCTGCAGATCAACCAACCCAGGCAAGGCCCATAAGCCCTGCGCATCGAACACTCTGATCGAGGGTGGAATATCAGCCGGGTCGATCACCGTCGCCTGCGGAGCAATCAAGATATCCGCGCGCCTATCGATACCTGCAGCCGGATCGATAAGACGCGCCGCACGCAGCAATGTGGGCTGTTCACTGGGATCCAAAAAACAACGCATGGCGCATGCCTAGCACAAGGAGGGAAGAGACCGAAGCTCCTAGGTGCCTATGCGAGCCAGGCGGCAATCTCGGGTGCGGCATAGGTCAGCACCGCATCTGCCCCCGCGCGTTTAAAGCAGAGCAGACTCTCGAGCATGCTGGCTTGCCAATCGAGCTGGCCCTGATCGGCAGCGTTGCGCAACATCGCGTACTCGCCACTCACCTGATACGCAAAGGTAGGCACAGCAAAGCGCTGCTTCACCTGCTGCACGATGTCGAGATAAGGCATGCCGGGTTTGACCATCACCATGTCGGCCCCCTCGGCAATATCCAAGGCCACCTCGCGCAATGCTTCCCCGCCATTGGCAGGATTCATCTGATAGCAGCGCTTGTCCGCTTTACCCAAAGCCTGGGCAGAACCCACCGCATCACGAAAGGGTCCATAAAAACAGGAGGCGTATTTGGCAGCGTAAGAAAGCATGGCAATGTCTTGATACCCAGCCTCATCGAGGACCGTGCGGATCGCCGCAACACGCCCATCCATCATGTCCGAAGGTGCAATAATATCGGCCCCCGCCCGAGCTTGCACCAAGGCTTGAGCTTTGAGTGCCTCGAGCGTTTGGTCGTTATGCACCCGCCCATTGACCAGCAAACCATCGTGACCGTGCGTGGTGTAAGGATCCAAAGCCACATCGGCGATTAGCCCCATATCAGGACACGCTTGTTTGAGTGCAGTTAGAGCACGACAGAGCAGATTGCTTGCATTGGCCGACTCGGATCCTCTTTCATCTTTGAGATGCGTCTCAATCACAGGAAAGAGCGCCACTGCAGGAATGCCAAGCTGTGCAACCCGTTGCACCTGCGGCACCAGCGTATCGATAGAATAACGACACACGCCCGGCATCGCGCTTATAGGCTCACACAACCCCGACCCTTCACGTACAAAGACAGGCCAAATCAAGTCGGCGGACGACAGGCGATGTTCCTGCACCAAATCACGCAGCCAGGACTGCATGCGTAAGCGACGTAAACGCGTTGTCGGAAAGGAGCCTGCCATAAAGCAGGCCCTAAGCCCGGCAACTAACGAATGCAATGCAAGGTCGGTCCTTTGGGCAACGCATCCCACTGTGCTTGCGATACGCCTTGAATGGCTGAGCCATTTGCGGTGATCGCCTCAAGGCAACTCACTGGCCACAATTTGCCATCCGTTAGCTTAAAGGCCGCAGGCCTTCCAGGCGCACCCCATACCGGAGCGCTCCCTTGCATCGATGCGCCGCCAGGAATGGCATTGTAGGTGGCTACGTCAACGGTGACGCTAGCCCGTGCGAGCCATGCTGTGGGTTCGGCTTTAGCAAACATCAGACGTTTGCCCCCTCTCACCATGGCCAAAGGTTTGCCGGGCGCCGTAATTAACATGCCTTCGTAGACGCTAGGAAGTGACCGCTGGCTACACGGTTGATTGCTTTGCAGTGTCGTACCGACATAAGACAAATTCCAGCTTTCCGTATCAGGCGTCCCCCATGAACGCATCACCCCTAAAGAAATGCTGTCGCATGTATTTCCAGGCACTGCATGTCCGTCAGGGCGGGTGATCAAACCAGGGCCATCGCGCCAGTACCCTGCAAGCGTGAGGTCCGAAGAAGGCATGCGACGCATATGCTCAGCTTCAAAAAAACGCAGACTAATGCTGCCTTGAACACCGTGCACCGCCATCGCAAAGGCATCCACTGCATCGACATACATCCAGTCCACCGAAAATGCTTCCGTGATCTTGAATCGTGTTCGCGTCGCTGCACTGCGAGGTACAAAACCATCGGCCGTCAGCTCCTCAACATCACGATGAAAGATTGGATCAGGAGAGCGCAAGACAAACTGCCCGCCCCCATTGGTGGGATTGGTGTCGATCCCAGTCGTGTCGGTGTAGGTTAAGTAAATATAGCCTTTATGGTAGATAACGCTGGGCTGACCGGCACCGTAGTTGTTGGGCACGCTGCGAAAATCTCGCGCTGGCTGAATGATCGGCCCGCCGTTATTAAGACGAGTCCAATTCAAGCCATCAGGACTGGCCGCAACGCCGATGCGCGTTGTGCCACCCTCGTGATCCAAGCCTCCGTAATACATATAATAGGTGCTGTTGATGCGAATCACCGAGGGATCACAGGTGTGTAGCCCGTCAAAATGCACAGGATTGCCGGTGGGTTTGAAGACATCGTTGTAGCTGTTTGGCGTTGGATTACCCCGCGCATGCCAGGGTCCTTCAGGACGGTCGGCCTCGGCATGCAAGATATGATCACCGGCAACGCCACCACACCACCACATGCGATATTTGCCGTCATACATCACAGTGGGCGCATATTCGTAACTGGGTCGCACGAGCACCGGGGCATTCCCACCACGTTGGCTATTGGCACGAACTGACAAACGCCAGGTAGGCAGCGGTTCGGGGTCCGGTTCGGGATCGGGCTCGGGGTCATCAAGCCTCGGATCTTCTGAGGTCTTTTGTTTCCCCTTGTCGATGTCTTTTTCAGAATCCTTCGTCTCATCACCAGGCCCTTGGCCTAGCTCGGAGCCGCTTAATCCGGTCTTTGTATCGCAGGCTGCAGCAAAAACGATAAATCCAAGCAAGACACTCAACCGACGGCAAAACATTTTCATTAAGGCACTCCAAGAAAAAAGAAATCAACAAGGCTTAATAAGTGCAATAATCGCACCTCACTACACGCTCTCACAGGTATCGACAAGCACCGACACCTATCAGCTCCGTGCTATAGCACCTCGGTGTCAATCCGCGATTCACGTCAAAGTCAGATATTCCCCCTCTTAAATCACGACCAAATCGAGCGCATCCGTCGCTACGGCGAGGAACAAAGACTCGAGAGGGACCACGTCGTGTTTCGACCGGGGGAAACAGACACCGATTTTGTTGTTGTGATCGAGGGCACGCTCGATATTTTCATGGGCGAGAAGGGTCACGGCGAGGTTCCCGTGGTTACTCATGAAGCAGGGCACTTCACCGGCGAGATCAATATGTTCTCGCAGCGCCGCAACCTCGTGTGGGGCTATATCGGCAAGCCGGGACGCTTTTTGGTGGTCAAACTCGAAGCTTTCAGACGACTGCTCGCCGAAGATGCCGAGCTTTCCGAGTTGTTTATGCGCGCCTTTATTTTGCGCCGCTCCGCATTGCTCGAAGAAGAACTCGGCGACGTATTGCTCATCGGCGAAGCAAACTCACCGGACACATTAAGGGTACGACGTTTCCTGGCCCGCAATGGTCACCCTTTCCGTAGCCTCGATATTGCGCGCGATCCCGAAGCCGAAGAGGCGCTACAGGCTTTTAAGGTTACTCCCCATTGCTTGCCCATCGTGATCCACCAAGGCCAGGAGGTGATGCGCAATCCCAGCGAGAAAAATCTGGCCCTGAAGCTAGGCATCTCGCGTTTGAGTGAAAGTCAAAGCGCCTATGATGTCGCTATTGTGGGTGCTGGTCCCGCTGGCTTAGCCGCGTCGGTGTATGCGGCCTCCGAAGGACTCAGAGTCATCACACTCGAAGCCGAAGCATGGGGTGGTCAGGCGGGGACATCCTCAAAAATCGAGAACTACCTTGGCTTTCCCACAGGTATTTCAGGCCAAGCTCTTGCTGCACGAGGATACACCCAAGCCGAAAAGTTTGGCGCCGAGATTAAGCTGCCTCTGCGCGTCAAAGAACTTCGCTGCGAGCAGAAACCTTTCACCTTGGTGCTTGATGACGACAGGCACGTGCACGCAAGCACGGTGGTCATCGCCACCGGAGCGCACTATCGCAAGCTTGCTTTAGACGGTCTCGAGCAATTCGAAGGCAACGGGATTTATTACGGCGCCACAGCCATGGAAGCCGCGCTTTGTCATCAGGCTACCGTGGGCATCGTGGGCGGCGGGAACTCTGCAGGGCAAGCCGCCATCTTCTTAGCGCGTTACGCCAAGCAAGTTTACATCATCGTACGCCGCGCCGACCTGAGCTCAAGCATGTCGCGCTACCTTATCGCGCGCATCGAGGCGGCAAAAAACATCGCGCTTATCGGTCATCACGAGGTAAGCGCCTTAAAGGGCGAGAGAAGCCTCGAGCAGGTCACGTTACGCTCCACACACGCTCATCAGGAGACTCAAACCCTGCCCATCGCGAGACTTTTTGTGATGATCGGCGCAACGCCCAACACCGACTGGGTCAAACACTGTGTTCAGCTCGACGATAAAGGCTTCATCAAAACCGGCGCCGACCTCAGCGAGGATAATCTGTCTACCGCAGCGTGGAAACCCGCGCGCAAGCCCTACCTCGTCGAGTCTTCGATTCCGGGCGTGTTTGCGGTGGGTGATGTGCGCTCCCAAAGCGTCAAACGCGTCGCCTCAGCAGTAGGCGAAGGCTCGATCTCGGTGCAGTTTATCCACCGCGTGCTGCAAGAAGGTCAGCTCTGAACGCTTGAGCCCGCACAACAGACAATCAAAACAACAAGGTCAGCCCGATATCCACCGACGTCATGCCTTGGATGCGTTTGCCGAAGATCCAATCGCTGCGAAAGATCACAAAAGGGTTAATCACATCGTATAAATCAGGTGCCCAGCCCAATTTGGTCGAAATGCCGAAGGGCACCGGACGCGTTTCGGCCAAGGGCACATACGCCACCGCACCGATACTGGTCAAAAACCAGCCAAAGAGGCGATTCTCCGCAAAAAGCCCGGCCGCCATATAACGACGCGCATTGCGGGCGGCAGTTTGGACGTAATCGATCCCAATACCGTAGCTTTGCATGGCATTGGCCGGCAACATCAGCTGAACACCCGCGCTGGTCCCCAGCGACAAGGCATCACCCGACTTAGCACGCTGCGCCAACCCCAGACTGCCATGCACCCGCAAACGTTTGGGATAACGAAGCAAGGGATGCTGCGACCTTTCCTCGTATTCCTGTAGCTTAGCCGCCGCATCATCGCCCTCGGCCTGCGCGACCGCACACAAGACAAGCCACATCAGCACCCAAACACCCGTGCCTGCGCACATTCGCACCATCATCGCCAACGCTGCCTTTCGCTGAGCATACCGAGTGGGTTGATTCGCGTTTGGGACCACCTTGGATGCAACCCGAGATGAATCAATCAATGGTTTGAGCGTCATCGTTGAAAGTGCGAAGGTGATCACGAGGCTCTGAATAAAAACTCATAACAGTGCTATTCAGGCTACTCTTACTTAAACTTTATTAACTGTTTTCATCATACGGAGAACTCAATCGATGACCTTTATCAATCCTTTTTTAAGAAAACATGACGCAATTCGATCCCTTATAGGGATGCTTGCATTGATCATTGTGGGTCCCGGTTGCAGCAGCGATAACGACACGGAAAATACGCCTTCGGGTCAGACCTTTGGCCCAGGCAACGGCGGCACCGCGACCCAAGGCAACGCAACGGTCACCGTCAGCGACTCAGCCTTTGACCAGGACACCGTCGTCACCCTACGCAACGTCAAATTCGCTGACTTCAGCGCTGAATTAGGCACGTCGAGCGTCGAAGCACTACCTGATGCCCTCGAGATCAGCACCGATCCAGTCGTCACAAGCTTTGATGCGGACGATGTGGTGGTCATGCTGCCCTGCGATGCCGAAAAGAGCAGCGTACGCATTATTCAACTGGACAACCAAGACGACGATAGCTGGGAGGTAGGCACGGCCGACATCGAGTGCGATGCAAGCAACAACAGCTACACCTTCTCCATCCTCAAACCAGGCATCGTTGGTCTGGCAAAACTGCTCCCAGCAGTCAGCGATAGCTTTGGTCCCGGCAACGGCGGCACGATCATGCAAGGCGAGGTCACCGTCACGATCAGTGACTCAGCATTGGAGGAGGATGCAACCGTCGAAGTCAGTGTGGTCACGGTTGATAGCTTGGCAGCTGAGCTTGATGACACTGGCTTTGATATCTTCGAGCCTGTAACCGACGCAGTGGAAATCACCTTCGACCCCTTGGGCCTGCAATTTGATATCTTTCAATCAAGTGACGATGTAACCATCAGCTTTCCCTGCGATGCCGAAAAGAGCAGCGTACGCATTATTCAACTGGAGGAGAGGAGAGATACGCGATGGGAAACCGATACGTCTCGAACAATTGATTGCGATCCAGAAACCAACACATGGACCTTCGATCTGTTCAATTCGGGAGGAATCTATGCCTTGGCGAAGAAAGTGTTTCGCGATCTCGAGGTCGAACAGCTGTCTCTAGCAGGAAGAAGCAGTTGCGCCGTTGCGCTCATCGATGACGCACGACGGCTAGCCTGTTGGGGTGTCAATGGTGCATTCCAGCTCGGCATTTTTGATGTGCGCACAAATGTACCTAAAGAGACAAGGAATCAAAGTGGCACCATTCCACAGATGGTCTCTATAAAAAGTGGCAATGCCTGCGCCATCGTGCTGCAAAATGATGCAAAGGCCATTCGATGCTGGGGTGAAAATGACCTCGGTCAGCTGGGCATGGGTCCTCCAGGTGGCCCTTCGCCAGAAACACTAACCCTGGGAGGCACACCTCAGTCGGTAAGCCTTGGCAACGGCAGTCTATACGCCATCGTAAGCACCCCTGATGGCAATAAGCTTAAAGCTTGGGGAAACAATAACAACAGTCAGCTGGGCCTGGGTGATAACGAAGACCGCGGGGATGACGAAGCATTAATCGACGTGCCTTTTGTGGACTTAGGGGGCAGTGCCGAGTCAGTTGCGGCAGGAAACTTTCACGCCTGTGCAGTTGTTGGAAGCAATCCAGGGGCTACACTCGCATGCTGGGGAAGCAATGGTGCTGGTCAGCTAGGTATCGGCAACACCACCAACCAATCGACCCCGCAAACCGTCACCCTCGATGGCGACATCGAGGCTATCGCTCTAGGTGGAGCCAATAGCTGCGTGATCGTCACGGTCGATGGTGAGCGTCAACTGCAATGCTGGGGCGATAACAGCTTCGGCCAGCTAGGATTGGGCAACACCACCAACCAATCAACCCCGCAGACCATCACTCTCGGTGGCGAGATCGAAACCGTTGCTGTGGGCGAAGGTCATATCTGTGCAGGGCTCAGCATTAACGACAGCTCCAAGACCAAATGCTGGGGTCAGAATGACCGGGGTCAGTTAGGACTGGGCGATGAGATGGATCGCGGCGCGACACCGCAGACCACGCCGGATCAATTGCCCGTCGTGCAGTTCTAAACAAAGCGAAAACAGGCTAGCCAGGGTCTTGCGAGGCCCTGGTGCAGCCTATTGTAACAGCGCTGTAGCTTATTCTTACCTCGAGCCTCGCAACGCCCTGTAACGCCTAAAAAAGCGCTAACATTGGGTGATGACGCACCCCCCGCCCTTGCATCACCGGGTAAAGACGCACATGCTGCGGCCCTTTCGCACGATTAAGCCATGACCTCTTCGTCTTCTGCCGCGATGCCCAAGCGCCGCCCTCTTTTTCCTATTCTTGACGCCGCTCGCATGCGCAGGGAGTGGTTCGCGCAACCCCGAGCCGATTTGCTCGCAGGCATTGTGGTGGCCTTGGCGCTAATTCCCGAGGCGATTGCCTTTTCCATCATTGCGGGCGTCGATCCCAAGGTGGGTTTGTACGCGTCTTTCATTATTGCGGTGACCACCGCTTTTTTTGGTGGGCGGCCGGCGATGATTTCGGCGGCGACCGGCGCCATGGCCTTGCTGATGACCACCTTGGTTAAGCAGTACGGCATCGAATACCTGTTTGCGACCACGATCATGACGGGTGTGCTGCAGTTTGTG
>CAYWAT010000033.1:0-21674 GCA_964456305.1 uncultured Polyangiales bacterium
GCAACGAGGAGAACAACGTAGCAGCGCTTCCGGATATCGAACTCTGCGGCATCGTAGGTTGAAGTTGTTGCTGTAATCATCGAAGGAGAGCAGGTGCTGCTTGGGCATCATCTGCTCTCTGCGTTTGATAGCTAGGAACCCACGGTTCATCAGCGACGGGTGCCTCAAGCTCTAAGATGCCACCCTCGTAATGCAGGCGTTGGCCCGGGTAGATGTAGGCACGCCAGGCATAGGCAAGCAGGGAGCGTTGCTCCAGGTTGGGATGAATATGGGGATGCAGCTCACGGTGGTGAACGCGGGGAAGTAGGCTCCAGTGCAGGCTGGGCTTCATGTGATGCATGCCGTGGTAGCCATTGTTGAAGGTCCACCAGTTGGTCCATTTGCCGACAAAGTTGCGGCTATGGTTGTAGGGCGAATCCGCATCACAGCCATCGTGTTGCACAAAATTGATCCCCATGATGCCCCAGGCTGCGTACTGGTGGGGAATGAACACAAAGAGCAAAAACTTTTGCCAATCGAGCACCAAGGCTGCTGAGAGATAGGCGAGATAAATCAGCAACTGGCCCATAAACTGACGATACCAGCGCGGTTTAGCTTGGCGTGCGTAGCGTACATAAGCGAGGTTATCGCGAAAGATCGTCGGCCCCACTACCTGTGAAAAGAGCAGCTGATTGAGCCAATTCCACCGAAAGCGCAGCTTGCTGGTGCGCATCGCGTCTTTCGCTTTTTGAGTGTAGCGATGGTGACTGAGGTTGTGCCCAGGTACAAAGGCGTTAACCGGGTGACCGTAGGCAAGGGTAAGCGCCACGTGAAAGAGTTGATTGAACGAGGGCGCGTAGAACACCGGCGAATGAATGCTGTTGTGCGTGATCACAGCGCAAAAGAAAGACATCAGGCAGAGCGCAAGCGTAAGTCCGAGATTGCCCCACCAGGGGAGGGTGGCGCTATAGCCCAGCGCGATCAGCGCAAAGTAAGTCCCTACGAAGGCAAGCGAGCGACGGTCGGCACGGTGACGAAGAAGCTGCATGATGGCTAGAGGTGTAAACCAATGCGCAGAGATCCGCCAAGGCTGAGTACACCGCCATTCGCAGAAAGCACACTGAGCTCGGGCAAGGCTAACTCCAGATAAAAGGGGGCAACGCCTTGCCAGTGTAGTAGGGGGGATAGGCGCAGCATAAACTGAGCGACGCGATTGCCTGAGAACGCTCCATAAATGCCCATTTCAGCGCTTGCTCCGAGAAAGAGGGGCGAAGGTGTTGGCAATGCCCAGGCATAGACAGTTCCTAAAAAAGCAGCAATTCCCGTAGAAGCGCCTAGCCACAGATCAAGTCCTGCGCGCAGATCGAGGCCAGAGAGGTGTCCCTCAAGTGCGTATCCCAGTCTTAGGGCTAGGTTGCCTAGGGCACCACCGCGAACGCGATCCTCGTGGATGAGTACATCGTTGAGGCCACCGCCCAGTTGCAGGTGCCAGGGCTTCTCGCGATGATAACAATGAGGTGCTGGGTGCAGATTGAGCCTGCCTAGGCTGAGCTTGCTGGCTACCGAATCCTCGGAGTTGCTTGGAGGGGGACTAGGTTTCTGTTTTACGGGAGTGCTGAGTAGAATGCGCTCAAGAAGCTCACTAAGTGCTGGTGCAGAATCCAGCTCTTCAAGAGAAAGGGTATGGGTTTCAAAGCGCTCGGCATTGGCGTTGCTGACTCCTAAAAAAAGAGTGTACTGGGTTTGTGCCTCTCTGGACGCGGTCTCCTCGAGCACTTGGCGGGGATTGAGCTGAAGGGTCAGTACCCACTGGGCGCGGTGACTGTGCGCTATCTCACGCATCGCACGGGCGGAGCTTGGCGAGCTCTGCTCGGGTGTTTTTTCGATAGGTAGCTGAATCGGAATATGGCCAGCTTGTTCTAGTTGTAGGGCTAGGGTTTTGGCGAGGCGAGTCTTGTCTTGAGCAGGGGCCTTGCCTGCAAAGGGTGTGATGATCACCACGGCATCGGCTCGGGATGACGCAGTCCAACCCGCATTCACCATCATGGCAGCCAGCAGCACGAGCATGACGCGCACTGTGAGGGAGGCAGCATTGGCAAAAGGGCGGTGTGAGTTCATGAGGGTGCGACCCATCATGGGCTTTCCATGGTACGAATGCCAGCATGAATCCTGTTGCACTTACCGGTATCAAACCCTCGGCCACGCCGCATTTAGGCAACTACCTTGGCGCGATTCGGCCTGCGCTGCGATTGGTCGATACCTACGACGCTTATTATTTTATCGCCGATTACCATGCACTGACCACCTTGCGCGATGCAGATGCGCTCAATCGCTACGTTTACGATGTTGTGGCAACGTGGGTTGCAAGCGGCCTCGATCCTGCGCGTTGTGTGCTTTTCAGGCAGTCCGATATCGCGGAAGTATTTGAGCTGATGTGGGTGCTTTCGTGTACGTTGGCGACGGGGCAGTTGGAGCGCGGTCATGCCTACAAAGATGCGCTGGCGCGTGATGAAAATCCGAACGCCGGCATCTTCAATTACCCGGTGCTCATGGCAGCTGACATTTTGCTGTACGACGCACAGATTGTGCCAGTAGGTCGGGATCAAAAGCAGCACCTCGAGTTAGCACGCGATGTGGCGACTCGAGTTAACCATCTGTTTGGTGAGGGTACGGTTAAGGTGCCCGAGGTGCATGTGACAGAGAGCCCTCTCGTGCCTGGCACGGATGGCCGTAAAATGAGCAAGAGTTACGGCAACAGCATTCCTTTATTTGAATCTGCTAAAGCGCTGCGCAAAGTCGTCATGAAAATTAAAACTGGGTCAGAGTCTCTTGAGGCACCCAAAGATCCCGACTGCGCTGTGGTGCAGCTTTTTTCTCAAGTCGCGCAGGAAAGCGATACCGAGCTGCTCAAAGGTAAGTTGCGCCGAGGTGGCTATGGTTGGGGACATGCCAAAGAGGCCCTTTTCGAGGTGCTGGAAGCCGAGCTTGCACCTCTGCGTGCGCGTTATCATGAGCTGCGTGCAGATGAAGCAACGCTGGACGACTACCTTAAACAAGGTGCTGTTCAAGCTCGTGTACGCGCACACGCCACTATCGAACGTGTGCGTCGTGCTGTAGGTGTACGTAAATGAGTCATTGATAGGCTAGCTTTGTAGCAATGTTTTCTTGTTTGATAGTACATTAATTTATATTTAATAAATACATCATCTTATGGGTATAGACATTGTTCTGATTCTGTTTTATGAATCGGAACAATTAAATATGCACCAAGGATTGATAATGAGATGTTGTTTTCTCTCAGTTTTAGCACTGCTGTTATTCACTGGTTGTTCTTCGTTAGATCAGAGCGAAAAGAACCGTGAAAAAATTGCCAATGCGAATCCTCTGTCCAGTCATGAGAAAGAACTTCTTGTTGGACTGATGTTTTTTGAAAGTTCGTGTGCGGGCGAACAGCAGCGGGTTTTTCGATGTGCGGGTGCGCAAGTAGGGAAGGGGATTGTGCTTACAGCAGCCCATTGTCCCCGGTATAAGACAGGCAATCCGCAACCTAAAATGGATGTGGTGGCTCTTAATGACATCGATAAACTGCAGGCATTGTTGCCAGAATATTCTCTTGAATGTCGGGATGCTGCAGCCATTCATCAGCAGATTGATGCTCTTGAAGAAAAGGGTGTTGCGCTGAGACCGCAGCAGATTTTCTTGCCTAAAGAATGGCAGGGTTCTGAGCGCCTTATCGGTCAAGATGTGATATCGGGTTATGGCCCCGACATCGCTCTGTTAACCTTTGATGATGCAGACAGCATCAAAGCGCCTGTTATTCGCATTGCTAAACAGGTTTTTTATGATGATAAGCAGAAGTTCAAGTTGCTTGGTTTAGGAGTTAGCGATGTCTTTTCTTATGGTCCCGAGGGTCGCAGGAAAAACCCCAGTGCATCACAGCATGCGATAGGGGCAGCATCCCTTGTCCCGGTAAGAGACTCGTCGACCTTACTTACTTTAGCGGTGGCTCCAGCCGTTGAAAAAGAAGTGCTTCCTGCGGTACCTGCGCATTTATTTCACTTTCCCAATACCGAACAAGGTGCAGGCGGTGGAGACAGTGGTGGGCTTATTCTCATTCAAAACGGAAAACCTGAGCTCTTTGCAGTATTGCGAGGTGTATCTGTTTATCAGGGGTATGATTCTGAGACCCAAGGTCTAAACAAGGACTTCTCGATGGCTGCCCATGCTTATGCCTTACGTACAGGCCCTGCGTGCAGGCTTTTTAATCGTGCCTTTAGGTCTGTGAATCAACCTTTGCCTTCAGCCATGCAGACAGTTTGTAAAGATTCGTTTGAAGATCTCTACAGCCCAGAGATCACGGTTGATTTTGGTTCTGAAGAGGACTTGGGCGAGGTGTTCAAAGCACAGGTTCCCGAAGGTTGGGAACCTGTGTCGTTTCTCACCTTGAATGCATATGACAGGGAAAAAGACCGCGTGTACTTTGTGGCTGATTGGATTGGCGACAAAAGCGTATTTAAGCTCAAAGAAGGTCTAGCGTTAGAGTCACTG
This sequence comes from uncultured Polyangiales bacterium, assembly GCA_964456305.1. Classification (GTDB taxonomy): domain Bacteria; phylum Myxococcota_A; class Polyangia; order Polyangiales; family CAYWAT01; genus CAYWAT01. The sequence goes on from CAYWAT010000033.1 coordinate 4,528, forward strand.
CAAAAGGGGAAATACCTTGCCGCGGTGTACATCGCGTGGGGACCTAGCGGCGAGCGTCACATGGGACCGATGTATGTGCAGGTGAATTAGACCTTCTAAGCAGAGAGTCGCATCAAGACGGCATGGATCTTAACTGCGACTCTCAAGCTATTGAATGCTTTTAAATCGCATCGAGGTTACAGCCTATGTGCTTACAAATATTCCCCTCGGAGGGAATAGCTTGACTTGAGTCCTTAACGCAGACCTCTCCATCTTTTACTGCATGACTGTCATCATCGATGGCAATCCAACTACAGCTGCGAGCTTCACAAGCCCGCTTGTTTGCTGTAATCGTGGCGCATTGTGACTCCTGTGTGTATTCGCTTAAGTCAGTCCTGAGAGTGCACAGTGCTGTGCCCCAACTGATGTCCGCAACTTGCCCCGGCTTTGTAACCCAATTGCAGAGGCTCGTTTCACATAGCCCGACGTGATGAATGGTATTACAAAAAGATTCGGTTGGGCTTTGTGGAAGAACCTTATGTAGGCTGCAAGCACCTGTTTCTTCGGGTCCATGCCATGTGCAATTAATCTTCTGGCAAATATCGGGGCTTTTTATAATGTTACATTCTGCTTCATGTTGTGTCTCAAGCTTTGTTGATGCGGTATCAATGCTTGGATCAGCGGCGCAAGATGTACATAAGTATGCGAATGCTAAGGTAACCAAAAGGGATCTAACTATCATAATTGTTTCTCCTATTTTAAGCGCGAAGAATAGTAAGGTAAGCCGTGCAATCCTAGTGGCGTGTAAGGAAAGCGTCAATCCAGACGCATCCGTCATCTAAACCTCACCCAAGCCTATTGCATTGGCCGAAGGCAGGTCTTATGCAGTGGTCTTATGGAAAAAGTTGTGATCGTTGGGTCAGGACCTGCAGGATTAACGGCGGCGATTTATGCAGCGCGGGCGAACCTCTCTCCCTTGTGCATTGAGGGGATGGTGACTGGCGGCATTCCTGGTGGACAGTTGATGATCACCACTGATGTTGAGAATTATCCGGGTTTTCCTGAAGGTATTCAAGGGCCTGAGTTGATGAAGAAATTTCGCGATCAGGCCGAGCGTTTTGGGACTCGCTTTATCACTGCCGATGTCGATCGCGTTGAGCTAACGCAGTCTCCCTTCACGGTGTGGGCCGATGATAAAGCCTATCAAAGCCACACGGTGATTATCTCCACAGGCGCAAAGGCGCGTTGGCTGGGGCTGGAGAATGAAGAAAGGCTACAAAATCGCGGTGTGAGTGCGTGCGCCACCTGTGATGGTTTTTTCTTTCGTGACCAAGACGTGTGCGTGGTTGGAGGTGGCGATACCGCTATGGAGGAGGCGCTTTACCTCGCTGGGCTGTGCAAGAGCGTGACCGTGATTCATCGTCGTGACAGCTTGCGCGCGTCCAAAATCATGCAGGAGCGTGCTCAGAAGCATCCCAAGATTACCTTTCTGTGGAACACGGTTGTCACCGATGTGTTGGATGTCGATAAAGGAACAGTGACGGGTTTGACCTTGCGCGATACCCAAAGCGGCGAGACACGTCATCATCCTACGCAGGGCTTGTTTATTGCCATTGGTCACACGCCTAACACGCAGGTATTCAAAGATGTGATCGACTTAGACGACCTGGGATATATTCGCACGCAGCCAGGTACGGTTAACACCAATGTTGACGGCGTTTTTGCTGCTGGTGATGTGCAGGACCATGTATGGCGTCAAGCGGTCACAGCCGCGGGTACGGGATGCATGGCTGCGATTGCGGCAGAACGCTGGTTAGGTGAGCGCAACGCGCTTTAGGTAGTGGTGTATACTCCTCAGAGGGTAACAATTTGGGCGATTCTGAACCATTTCTAGTCATCGCCCTGATGATCCTATCGTTGATCGTCGGGGCATTGTTGGCCGCACTACAAGGGCGTATTTATCGCATCGGCACCATTCGTCTGAAGGCCATTCACGAGGCGCGCGGACGTTATGCTGCGATTGCCGAGCGGCTGTTGCAACGTGCTTCGTCCATTCACGCATCCATGCTTGCGGGTCGCGCGTTGTGTCTCAGCGTTGCCGTGCTGGTGGCGGTTTGCCTTGTGCAACGGCTGCATGGCTTGACCATTGCTTTAGCCGGTGCTGCTTTGGTTGCCTGCGTTTACGGTATGCTGGTTACGGCCTTAGGTGCGCTTCTTGTATCCTATAGCGATCACGCGATTTTGTCTGTGTACCGCTTCGCTCGGCCTTTGTTGTGGTTTCTTGCGCCTATCGCCTTGCCTTTGACCCTCTTCGAAAAAGGGGTGAGGTGGTTTATCCCTTCTCGCATGGCGGAGGAGAATCGCCGTGATTCGGAGCGGATTCAAGCCATCGAGGTAGACCATATCATCGAGCAAAGCACCGAAAACGGTGTCCTAGATGCCGAGCATGCCCGTCTCTTGCGCAGCTTGCGTGAGTTCCGCGACACTGTTGCGCATGAAGTGATGGTGCCGCGTACCAAAATGGTGGCGATTGAGGTCGACACGCCGGTGCAAGAAGTGCTCAAACTCGTCATCGATAAAGGACACAGCCGTTATCCCATTTATCGCGAGCGTTTGGATGAAATCGAAGGATTGCTCTACGCGAAAGATTTCTTGCAGGTCATTAGCGAGAGCAATGGCGAGGTCCCGCAGCATCTCGCCCGCTTGATGCGCAAGCCGGTTTTTTTCACCACGGAGAACAAAAAAATCGGCGTGTTGTTGCGTGAGATGCAAGCGCGCCGGGTTCACATGGCGGTGGTGGTTGACGAGTTTGGCGGGACCAGTGGCGTGGTTACCTTAGAGGACATTCTCGAGGAAATCGTCGGTGATATTCGCGATGAGCATGATATCGAAGAGAGCTTGGTGCGTGAAACGGGGCCAGGGCGCTATTTAGCGAATGCAGGGATGTCGATTTACGACTTGCAGGATTATCTTGGCGTTTCGATGGCTTCGATCGATGGTGCCGAATACGACTCTCTGGGCGGGATGCTGATCGAACTCGCAGGCAAGGTTCCTACGGCAGGCGAGAGTCTGCGTGCAGGTGAATTTGAATTCATCGTACGCGATGCTGATGAACGTCAGGTGCGCCGGGTGGAGATTATTCGATGCGTGGAGTCGACGCCTGTTGCTGAGCATGCCTGAAGCTGCTCCTAGGCTATCGGTTATCCCTGTAAAGAAACCTGGTTCAAGAACTGCTGCATATCCTCTGGCATGGGGAGTTCAAAGGCTAGCTCCTTATGCCCTTCTTTGATGGCAGGGAAAGACAGTTGCGTGCAATGCAGCATGACCCGGGGAGCATCGATCACACTCCCGTCGGCGGCGGTATAACGCAGCGGGCCTCCGTAGAGTCGATCTCCCCACAGAGGTGAGCCTGCCTGGGCGGCATGCACCCGTAGCTGATGAGTGCGACCGGTGCGAGGCCAAAGCTTCAACACGTTGATACTGGGGTGCTCTGTTTGCTCGAGAGAGTCCGGTAGTAGACACCGGTAATGCGTATGCGCTGCTTTGGCTGCTAGGCCATCAATACGTCGCGCTTTGCGATTGTTAGGATCGAGACCAATGCTCCAATGCCAGTCTCCTGACGAAGGCGTGGGAGGATGTTGACACAACGCTAGATACGAGCGCTGGTAGCTGCCCTCGGTACGCATCGTCAATAGATGTGCATTGGCCTTTTTAGTGCGTGCAAAGGTTACAAGACCGCTTACCGGACTATCCAGTCGTGAGGTGGGGTGCAGCTGCGGCGCCTGCGGATCTTGTGCCTTAACCCAGTCGACCAAGCAGGGTTGCTGTCCGTTGGAGGTGGTTGGCAAGAAGGGAGGCTTATACACTACGAGCAAATCGGCATCGCGGTGGAGCACAAAAGGCCTATCAGTAGATTGCTGCATGGCGCTTTCGAGAGTATGGCGCAGGGGTTCATGGACGACGATCATTTTCACGATCAATGCGGTGTTTTTGGCGTATTTGGCAGCAGTGAGGCAGCTAATCTCACCTATCTAGGTTTGCACGCCTTGCAGCATCGTGGCCAGGAATCTGCCGGTATTGTGACGCGCAAAGACCATCAGCTCTTTGTGCATCGCGGCCTTGGACTGGTTCAGGAAGTTTTCAGCGAAGAAAAGCTGCGCGATTTAGGCGGCGATAGTGCCATCGGTCATGTGCGCTACTCCACCGCGGGCGGCAGCCACATCAAAAATGCCCAGCCTCTGGCTGTCGATTACGCGCATGGATCTATTGCGGTGGCGCATAATGGCAACTTCACCAATGGCGCGAGCTTGCGTCGCGAGCTGGAGCATGCGGGATCGATATTCTCCTCCTTTAGTGACACCGAAGTGGTGATTCATTTGATGGCGCGTTCGCAGGAGAGCAGTACTGAGGCGCGTGTGATCGATGCCCTGCGGCAGGTTGAGGGTGCCTTTTCGATGGTCATTCTGACGCCCGATGAGCTTGTTGCGGTGCGTGATCCGCATGGCTTTCGTCCCTTATGTCTAGGCATCTTGCGCGATGCCCCGGTGATTGCTTCGGAGCCACCAGCCTTTGATCTCGTAGGCGGTGAATATGTGCGTGACATTCAGCCTGGGGAGATGGTGATCGCCTCGCAATCAGGATTGCGCTCGGTTTTCCCTTTTGAAACGACCTCGCGTCATATGTGCATTTTTGAGTATGTGTACTTTGCCCGCCCCGATGCCACGCTTGATGGCGTTAATGTCTACGAGGCACGCAAGAGATTGGGGCATCGGTTGGCGCAGGACCAATGGGCGGATGTCGATGTGGTGATTCCGGTGCCCGACAGCGGTGTCGCGGCGGCGCTGGGTTTTGCTGAGCGACTGGACGTGCCTTTTGAACTGGGCCTGATTCGCAGTCACTACGTCGGGCGTACCTTTATCGAGCCGCAGCAATCGATTCGTCACTTTGGTGTGCGTCTCAAGTTGCATCCCATCAAGTCGGTGCTTGAAGGCAAGCGCGTGGCGGTGATCGACGATTCTATTGTGCGGGGTACCACCAGTCGCAAAATCATTCGCATGATTCGCGATGCCGGGGCTCGTGAGGTGCATATGCGCATTAGTTCGCCGCCCACTCGTTGGCCTTGTTTTTATGGCATTGATACTCCGTCGCGCGGTGAACTGATCGCTTCGAAATATGGCCCTGAAGAAATCGCGCGTTATGTCACGGCTGATAGTTTGGGTTACCTAAGCGTCGAAGGATTGCGTGAGGCTGTGGGTATTAAAGGGCATTGTGACGCTTGCTTTAGCGGTGAGTACATCATTCCGCCGCCGGATACCTCGAGCATTCCACCTCGCCCTTCGTTGCCCATTGTGAGTGCCTGATCTTGACTAGCATACCAGCGTTTTGCTTCCTCTGCTTCGACGGTTGCTTGAACGAGGAACTTAATCATTCAATCGCTACGCTTTGCGGAGGCGATGAATAAACTCCTCCTCTGAAATAGATACTGCTTTCTTTTCCTGCACTTGCTTTATGCGACTTTTGATTTCTGCTGACCAAGCAAGTTCTAGTGCACTGGGATCAATATCTTCATCTGGAAGGAACTGACTACGTAGTTCCGGGTGATTTACAGGCATTATTGAAACGATTGTAGCATAGGATGCGGCATTCTGCCTCAGTGTGGAAAAGCGCCGCATAGGCACTGTGGCATGATTCCTCACAGTATGTCGCTTGGGTTTTAATACACTCTAAAAACTCGGGCTTATTGTGGCTTAAGAGCTGGCATGAGTTCTGCTTTGACTCTCTTAAGCGATGGATAAGATTGGCTTAACCGGATTGTTTTTGCTTAGTGTGCTGGTGCTTACCGGCTGTGTGACCTTGCAGGACGCGCCTCGTGATCGTTTTGCGCCGCCCACCCGCCGCGCGTACCTCTACGAGTCAACGCATAAACGCGACGAGAGCACTGCGTCTTCGCGGGGTAATGTGCTGCATTCATCGGAAGTTGCAAAGCCCGCCTGTGACTCAAATGCTGACATCGACCATCTTCCCTGGTATTTGCGAGAAAGTTATCGTCATTGCGAGCCGCTAGATCCATAGGCTCAGGTTGCCAGTCATTGTGATTCATGGCAGCACTCTGCAGCTCGGCCTGCCCCCGATAACTTGGAGATGAGAATGCCAGCAAAACGCGTAGGAGTCCTCGTTGGTGGACCCGGCCCTGAACGAGAAATTTCCCTAAAAAGCGGTGACGCGATTGTGTCCGCTCTGAAGCATCTGGGTTATGAGGTCTGTACGATTGAGGCCGATGCCGATCTTGCGTACAGCCTCCGCAGCTCGTCGATCGATGTGGCCTTCTTAGCGTTGCATGGTGTGTACGGCGAAGATGGTTGTGTGCAGGGGCTGCTGGAGTTGATGGGCATTCCCTACACGGGCTCATCCTTGCTGGCGAGTGCGTTGGCGATGAGCAAGCTCAAATCAAAGGAGCTCTTTCGTCTTTATAATATTCCCACCTCGCCTTTTTATACGGTTACCGAGAGTCAGCTTGCAAAGCTCAAGAGCTTGCATGGTCTTTTTGGCTTTCCGGTCTTTGTAAAACCCGATCGCAGTGGCTCCAGTTTGGGCACTGCTGCTGCGTACAATCTCAGCGAGCTTGAACAAGCACTGCGTGCAGCTCTTGCTTTTGATAGCACCGCGGTGGTTGAGCGCTTTATCAAAGGGCGCGAGGTCACCGTGGCGGTGCTCGATGGCAAAGCCCTCGGTGCATTGGAGATCGAGGCGCGCACGGGGGTTTACGATTACGACAGCAAGTATACCGAAGGTGCTAGCGATTACTTTTATCCTGCTCGAGTATCCAAAGAGCGTTACCAGTGCTTGCTGCATTTGGCTGAACGTGCACATGCGTCCCTCGGTGCATCGGGGGCAACGCGTGTGGATATGCTGATTACCGAGGGCGAAAACGAGTATGTGCTTGAGGTCAACACCCTACCTGGCATGACCGAGTATTCGTTATTGCCCATGATCGCAGAGCATTCGGGCTATGCCTTTCCGGCATTATGCGAGGCGATTTTACAGCGCGCGTCGCTTAGCTACCCTTCTTCCGCTCTGGCGCAGGGTGCGGGCTTGGCTGGCAGCAGCATAGCCAAGGCTGTCAATCTTTAGCCGTCGAGGTTGCAAGCCGTATGGCTGACTCTTCATTGCCCTGGTATCGTGTACCGGCTGCAGCTCTGCGTGCGTTATATCAGTGGACGTTAAATTGGGCGGCGCATCCCTATGGTCTTGTTGCCCTTGCTCTGATTGCCTTTGCTGAAGCGAGTTTCTTTCCCATTCCCCCCGATGTGCTGCTTATTGCCTTGGCGGTTGCAAAGCCGCGGCGCGCGCTGATCTATGCTGGACTGTGCACCGCTGCATCGTTGTTGGGTGGTATGGCTGGCTGGCTGATGGGGACCTGGCTATGGCAAAGCCTCGGTATTCATCCGGAGTGCGCTCAGCATCAAGGCGGGGCCTGGCTTTTTGAGTATGTGCCTGGCTTTCATTGCGAACAGTTCGATCGGGTTGCCCAACTTTATCGAGGCAATGCCTGGCTAGCGCTTTTCAGTGCTGCCTTTACACCCATCCCCTACAAGGTTTTTACCATCGCAGCGGGTGTATTTCACATTCCTCTCGGGACATTGATAAGCGCTAGTGCTTTGGGGCGAGGCCTGCGTTTTACCTTAGTGGGCGGACTGATCTTTTTCTTTGGCGCATCGATCCGTCGTTTTCTCGACCGCTATTTAGAATGGTTGACGGTAATCTTCACCATCCTGCTTATCGGCGGCTTTGTTTTGTTACGCTATCTTTTGTAAGCTGAGTCCATGTCTCTTCGCGAACGCCCTTTGTTTCCGCCTCCTGTGGTCGATCATGTCCTGGAGCTTGTAGGGCATACGCCCCTGATTCGCCTTGATGCCTTTTCACCTCCAGGCGGAGCAACCGTGTGGGCCAAAGCCGAGCACTTGAATCCCACCAGTTCGGTCAAAGATCGGGTGTGCTTAGCCATGCTCGAAGATGCCGAGCGCCAAGGCAAGCTGGTACCTGGCCAGTCTGTGGTCGAACCTACTAGTGGTAATACAGGCATCGGTTTGGCGGTGGCCTGCTTGGTCAAAGGGTATCATTTGGTGCTCACCATGCCGGAGAGCATGTCCTTGGAGCGGCGCGCGTTGTTGGAGGCCTATGGTGTCGAAATCGTGCTGACTCCAGCCGATCAGGTCATGCAGGGGGCGATTGCCGCCGCCGAAGCCATCGTGCGAGAGCGAGCTGCCTTTATGCCTCAGCAGTTTGCCAACCCTGCCAATGCACGCGCCCATTATGATCACACCGCCGGGGAGATCCTTGATGCTTTGGGAGACGATGCTGCCAATTTGCGTGCGTTTGTGGCGGCGGTGGGTACCGGTGGGACGATCAGTGGTGTGGGCCAAGCGTTAAAGGGGCATGATGCGCATGTGCAGGTGATTGCGGTCGAGCCTGCTGCCAGTCCTGTGCTTGCGGGTGGTTCGCCGGGCCCTACTAAACTGCAAGGCATTGGTGCCGGCTTTGTGCCAGCGATTTACAATCCCGACTACGTTGATCGCATCATGTCTGTTGAGGATCGCGATGCCTACGCGGTCAAACAAGCCTTGGCTCAGCAGATGGGCTTGTTGGTGGGAATTACGGCAGGCGCAAATGTGTGCATCGCCCAGCGGGTGGCCGCTGAATATCAGCCTGATGAGATTGTAGTCACGGTGTTATGCGATAGCGGCGAACGCTACTTTAGCTTGGATGCGTATTTTTCTTAGTGCTTTTGCGACTTAGTTATTTTATTTGTGTAAATTTTTACGTATAAATATTAATTGTTAACGTTTGGCAGAGCTTTACTGGCTTGGAATGTAAGTTTGATTATCGCGACATAAGGCCCTGCCATGGTCAACGACTAATATAGGTAGGGGGAAGTATGCATCGAGATAGTTATGTGGGATTGGTTAGAGTGTGGTTTATCGCTTTTGCATTGGCTGCAGTGGGTCTGTGGGGATGTGGTGAAGCGGGAAGTTTATACAGCATTGATTGTGCTGAAGGCGATACGAACTGCGATGGGGTTATCGATTCGTCTGACATCATCGATGATACTGGTGGTGAGACGGGTGACGAAACCGGTGGTATTGATCCTACGCAAGCCGATATGGATAGTGATGACTTCACTATTGCCGAGGGCGATTGCAACGACGATGACGACAGCATTTTTCCAGGCGCTACCGAGATTTATTACGACGGCGTGGATCAAAACTGCGACGACAAAAGCGATTACGACCAAGACGAGGATGGTGAAGACAGCGCAGAACATGGCGGTACCGATTGCGTAGACACGGATAATGCCGTGATGGGCTGTGGCACTAGCGCTACTAATGCGGTCAAGTCTTGTTTGGTGTTACATCAGGTGGACGACACTCTCGAGGATGGCGTGTATTGGATCAACCCTGAGGGCAATACAGAGATGCCCTTCAAAGCTTACTGCGACATGACCACGGATGATGGCGGCTATACCTTCCGTAAAGTGCGTGTCGGCAATAACACGAAGACACCCGCAGTCGAAGCCGAGTGTGCCAAATATGGCATGCGTCTCTTTATCCCCCGTTCGGCAGAGCACTTAGCTAGTGCCATGCAGGTTGCGACGACGGATGTCTTCGATGATGACGATCGTTTTGGCAATAATGATACCAATAGACTTTATCTGGCTTTGATGGGTATTTACCCTAACGAGAATGGCAGCACCTGCAGGTTGATGCCCTTTAACAGCGACAACCCCGACTGCGATTGGCGAGCCGGTGATGATAACGGTTTTTACGTGAGCGACCGGACTAACATTAACGAGCCTAATGGCGATAACCTGGTCGACCATTCCATGGTTTATCGGTGGAGGTCTGACAACACACTCAATAACTACAATGACGAGAGATCGAATCCCTCGGCGCGTCGCTTCATTTGTTCAACCGCGGATAAGCATAACAACACTCCGCCTGAATAATCACAGTGCAGTTGGCGTGACTGATTGTGTATCAACACGCTCTAAAAGGGGGTCCCGAGGTTGAAATAAAACCTAGGGCCCCCGCCTGCGTTAAAGCCGTAGGCAAAACCCAAGCGAAGGGTGAGTTGTGAGAAATAGCCAAGGGTAAAATCGGTGAGCAGTTCAGCCCCAGTGCCCAAGCGGAATTCGCCGAAATCCAATCGCCCTGAGAAGGCGTCACCATAGTCGGCAAAGACATTGGCGTAGAAGCGATTGATGTAGACAGGCAAGGTCGCCAAACCATGCTGAAGACGATAAATGGGAAAGCGATACTCAAGCTGCCCGAGATGAAACTGATCGCCGCGGCGCGAACCCGGACGATACCCACGCAGGGCAACACCACCCAGAAGGATGTTATCGAGGATGGCATCGAGTAGATCGGTGTCGGGAAAGCCACCCACCGCAAATGTACGTCGCCGACCCAGTGAGCCGATGCTGAGGCCGCCTGCATAACGCGCGGCGACCACATGATTGTGCAGCCAGGGCATCAAAAAGTAGTGCGTTCCCGACCATTGAAAGGCGACCGTGCGCCAACGACTGCCGAAGATGGGGTCGTTCCAGTTGACGCGCAGTGCGACCCGACGTCCGTAAGAGGGGCTGATGTTGTACACTTGGCGGCGAATATCGGACACACTCCAACGCGCTTCTACGCCGGCAAAGAGACCCTCGTCGGGCAGCAGGGGGGGAGAGGTATTGGGATCGAGGGGGATGCTGACATCTTCGGCACGGCCGAGATGACTGATGGAGTAATTCAACCCGATGGAATGCGCGTGCAGTCGCCTTAAGAACGTGTACGAGGCATCGATCGAACCACCCATGATTTGCTCCACCCAGGGGTGGCGGCGATCGCTTACGATAAGGTCGTTACGTTCGTTGACTTGGCGAAAGAAACGAAAGGTCAGCGGGGTGAGCAGATGTAGCCAGGTCCAACTGAGATCGGCGTTGACCTCACCGCGCTGTAGACCAATGCCAAGCCGAGCTCGATATCGGTGAAACTCCGCGGCATCGCTGCCGGTGGTGGTGATGCCCAGCTCGGAGCCGAAGGTGTTGTTGGTGATTTCGAGATTATAGGAACGCGGGTAGAGGGTTTTGAACGGGTTGTAGCGCTCTGTCTTAAGGGGCTCAGCAAGATTGAAAGCCAGCGGCTGTACATCCTCTGTGCGCATATCTTGATAGGCTGGCGCTGCTTTAAACGCCGAGGGGTCTAAGGGCATGACAAAGAGATCAAAACCCTTCGTGGTGTAACCCAGGTAAACCATCGTTTTGCCAGAGGGTGAAATATCGGGCTGATACGCTCCGCTGACGAGCTCCGTCACCTGCATGAGTTTTTGGCTAGGCAGATGAAAGGCATAGATATTGGGAATGCCCGTGCGGTCGGAAGAGAAATACAGCCACTGACCATCGGGAGACCAGGCAGGGCCGGTATCAAGCGCGCGATCATGCGTGATGCGCATGATCCGTCTGCTTTTGAGATGAATGATCTCGATGTCGCGATACCCTCCTTTGCGCCACACGCTATAGGCCAGCAATTGCGGATCGCGGGGTGAGAATCGGGGCGTATAAATCTGGTCGAAGCGGCGATTGCGCAGCAGCAGGTGTTGGGTGCCGTTGATATCCTCAGGTTGAGCAATCATGAGGTGACGCGTGCTGGCGTGGTTGACCACAAACGCGATTTTTTTGCCATCCGCTGAGACGTCGGGTTGTTCGGCGCGCATTCCTTTGGTGAGGCGGGCATAAGAATCGGTTTTTAGATCGTAACGATGCAAGTCGTTGAGTCGATAAATGTCTCGCCATGGTGTCAGGCGACTGTGATAAATAGCGCCACGCGTTCGATCATGGGTGAGGTAGGTTTCGCCAAGGGCGCGAATCAATATTTTGTTTTGACTGGGATCACGCAGAGAGATGCGACGTACATAGGGAAGGTGCTCGCGATCGGTGACCGAATAGACTACCTCGTGTTCGTTGATAAAGCGCGGCGACAGCACGCTTTCGCCATGGTGGGTGAGGCGACGTCCGCCCCGCTGACCCCGTGCAAGAACGCGTTTGCGTTGTGCTTGCGCATCCTCTTTGAGCGTCTTGGTGAACTCGCGATAAAGGGTGGTGAAGGTTTTGCCGGTGGCGCGTTTGGCGATGCGGTTCAATCCATAGGGGATGGCTTGGCGTCCGTAATGATACGCCATCTTGCGTAGGGCATCATGGCCGTATCGCGATTGAATGAAGTCGATGAAATGAACCCCGTAGAGGTACCAAAGGGTTCCGTGGGGCCAGCGATCGGCAACATGAGAGAGTTGGTCGATGCCGGGCAGGTTGTCGTTTAGGGCATCCATGCGCCAGAACATGTCGAACATGCTGGAGCGCAGGCGTCCGCCGCTGGTGCGTTCGGATTCTTCTAATGTGGCCAGTCCTTCGGTAAACCAACGGGGTTGCAGTTGATTGGGCGTGTAGACTTTGCCCAGCACGCGATTGATGGCCTTGGGAAGGCCGCCGATTTTATCGATGTGCAGAATGTGGGTGTATTCGTGGATAACCAGCGTGGCGAGCCAGTCGTCATAGTCGGATAGGGTGGAGATATCGCTGGGCGCGGTGACAAAAATGTTGATCAGATTGTAAGGTAAGATACGGGCAAAGCCGTTTGCATTGTCGGATAGGTCGTTGACGACAAAATGCGTGCGCTCGCGTGGGCGATGATCGATGAGGGGTGCGAGCACGGTGTGGGCATGCTCTGCGATGTCTGCCACTCGCTTGGCCACGGCTTTGAGTGGGTCGTGATAATGAATGGCCGTGTGTTTGGTGTAAAAGGTGTGCCAGCTTAAGCGAGGGTCTCGTCCTTGCGCCTCAAGAGGGGCTGACAACAGCAAGACACTTAGAAGCGTTAGGCAGAGGATTCCAATGATCTGACGTACCCACTGCGCTTTAACCAATAGGGGCATGGTGCGTGTCCTAGACCGCCCATAATTCACTCTGAGCCTGGCTTTCGTCCGGTCCTCGTCTCTCAAGGTATCTACACATACATTATCGTTCCTGCGGTCCGTGCGCGCTCAGGCTCAAAGCAAATCGACAGCGGTCTAGGTTCGTGTGGTGAGCAGTCTTTCGATCAGTCCCTGCGAACACTGACTGAGCTCGGTGAACACGACGCCCATGCCCATCGGTTCGCTCTCCGTACGTACCACCTTGCCAATGCCTTCAAGCGTTTCGAGGGTATCGGTGATGACGGTGAACTTGAGGTTAACGTGGGTTCCTACGGGAAGAGGATTTTTGGATTTGATAAAGACGCCAGAGCGAGAGATGTTGATGACATATTCGTGAACAAAGGCGTCGAAGGATTCGAACTCTTTGTTGAGCGTGACGCGTTCTTCCTCACGCTGCTCGCTTTCTGCGCTCATGGTTATCCGCCCACTAAATCGAACTGTTCGAGATGATATTCTTTATGGGGTTGCAGTACGATACGGCGTTGCAATATCGAGGAAACCTCCTCAAACATAGCCCGCGTATCGCGCTCGAGCATATCACAAATCGCCGGATGCGCGTGAACTGTGATGCTGTACCCGGGCAGGGTTTCTTTTTCGCGTTGCATCTGGCGCATGATTTCGTGGCAGACGGTGGTTTTGGACTGCAAAAAACCGGTGCCGTCGCAGTAAAAACAGGGTTCGTAAAGGGTGCGGCCCAAAGACTCGCGGGTTCGCTTGCGCGTCATCTCCACCAGGCCAAGCTCGCTGATGCGCACCGCTGTGGTCTTCGCTTTGTCCTTTTTGAGCACATTTAGCAGCTTACGGAACACTTGGTCGCGATGTGATGACTTATCCATATCGATAAAGTCACCCACGATAAGACCGCCGATGTTGCGAAAGCGGATTTGGTAACCGATTTCTTGGGCTGCCTCGAGATTGGTTTGCAAAATGGTCTCTTCGACGTCTTTGCCGCGGCCGGTGAATCGCCCGGTGTTGACGTCAATCGCCGTAAGGGCCTCTGCTTGGTCGATAATGAGATATCCCCCCGAAGGTAAGGGCACTTTGCGCGACATAGCCCGCGCGATTTCATCTTCGATGCCGTATTCGTCGAGTAGAGGTTCGGAGCCGTCGTAAAGCTGCAGATCTTTGACGCGTTCGGGCAGGAAAATCGACAAGAAGTCTTGCAGCCGCGTTTCTTCCTGGGCTTTATCCACGACGATGGCTTCGACGTCTTCGGTGAACAAGTCACGGGCAGAGCGCAGGGTAATGTCCAGCTCTTCGTAAAGAAGGGTGGGGGCTTTGTGCGTGCTTTCGAGGATTGTTTTGGTTTTATCCCATACCCGCACTAAATACGCGATGTCCGCCTTGAGTTGCTTTTTGGTTAAGCCCTGCGCCACGGTGCGAACGATGATGCCTCCATGCTCGGGCTTCATGGTTTGGATGACCTCGCGCAGTCGGCGTCGTTCGCGCTCTTTGCCGATACGTTTGGAGACGCCAACATGATTAACCGTGGGCAAGTAGACGACGTAGCGACCGGGCAGTGAAATATGACTGGTAACGCGAGCCCCTTTGGTTCCGATGGGGCCTTTGGTGACTTGCACCACCAGCTTTTGACCCTCCTTGAGCACATCTCGAATGGGGGTGTTGCGGGAATAGCGACGTGGACGAGACGAACTATTACCTTTGCGTTCGGTATCGTCGCCGTCATTGTCGCTATCGGATGCAAAGCGATCGAGATCCTCCAGCGGGATCACATCCTCGACGTGCAGAAAAGCAGCGCGTTCGAGCCCGATGTCGATAAAGGCGGCTTGCATGCCGGGAAGCACGCGCGTCACCTTGCCAAGATAGATATTCCCTACGGGGCTACGATCGTGAGTGCGTTCGATGTAGAGCTCAGCGAGGATCCCGTCTTCGATCAGAGCGACACGGGTTTCCCCGATGTCCGCATTAATAAGAAGGGTGTTGGTCATGCATGTGCAAGCAATAAGAGCATGGGTGAGATCCTAAGGACCTCACGCCACACGATGGAAATTGAGCGAGTGAAACGAGAGAGAGGATTCGCGAGTTAGTTGACGGAGAAAATGCGCTCAATTTCGGCTTGAACGCGCTCTTCGCTTTTACGTCGGGATACTGCGATCTCTTTGACGATGAGACTGCGTGCTGTTTCGAGCATGCGTCGTTCACCAAAGGAGAGAGATTTTTCGGCTTTGAGTCGATAGAGGTCGCGCATCACTTCAGCGACATCGAAAACCGAGCCGGTTTTGATTTTATCCATGAAGCCGCGATAACGGCGATTCCAGGTTTGATTGTCGAAGGCAATGGTGCGTTCTTTGAGGATCGAGAAAATCTCCCGGATCTCTTCTTCGGAGATGGGAGGACGCAGCCCAACATTTTGGGCATTATTGACAGGAACCATGATTTTGCGATCCGTATCGAGGATGCGCAGGACATAAAAACGTTGGCGATTTCCAGCGATATCGCGTTCTTCGATGGAGACGACCTCGGCTACACCTTGGGCAGGATAAACCGCTTTGTCGCCCACTTTAAACTGGCGTTCTTGAACTTGCATTATCGACTAACCTCTTGCCGTTGGGATCGATTGCACAAGGCTGCGCAATGATGTGAATGGAGCTTCGTGTATGCGCCAACCCGTCGCGTCAGGGGAAGTGTTTGACCGTGTAGGGTAGAGAAAGGATGGGTGGGCGTATGTAGCATCCGTAAGTGGGAGTTATACCTCTCAGATGCCCTTCGGTCAATGCAAGATTGGTTGTGTTTGGCACATCCGTTCGATCAATCCAAGGCGTACTCCGCCGCAGGATACGGTGATGTGAGGGCAGTGATAGTGCTGCATTAAGGCTTGGACCAGTGCGCTGCCGGCCAGCATAACATCGGCGCGTTTCGGCTGCACTCCAGGTTGCTGTCTGCGATCGCTCAGAGGCATATGGCGCCATTGGCGTAGCTGATCGTCGATAGTGCAGCGCTCCAGTACATAGCCATGCAGAGCGTCGCGTGTATAGCTGGGCAACTTGAGTGCAGCACTGGCCATGCCCACCACGGTGCCTGCAACACCCACGAGTTGTGGTGGCGAAGACGGATCGATCGTCGGTGCATCGCGCTTGATGCATGCCTGGATATGCGCCTGCATCGCCTCCCATTGCTTTTCGCTTGGGGGATCGTCGTGAAGAAAGGCCTCGAATAAGCGCACCGAGCCCATCTCCAGACTTACTCGCGCTTGCGGTGCTTCGTTTGGCTTGCCGACGATGACCTCGGTGCTGCCGCCGCCAGGATCGATCACCATGACAGGTGTTATCCTGCTTTGGATTGCCTCTGGGAGGTCGAGAAGAGCGCCTCGGAAGGTGAGCTCGGCTTCTTCCGAGCCATCGATCACCTTTAATGGGCAGCGCATACACGTTTCGGCGGCGCAGATAAAGGTTTGTTGTCCTTCAGCCCGTCTCAGCGCGCTTGTGCCCACCATCGCGACGTTTGCGATCGCATGGCGGTCCAGCATCTGCCTTACCTGTTGCAAAGCATCCAGTGTGCGCGCGATCGCCTCAGGGTGCAGCTGGCCTGTTTGCTGAATGCCCTGGCCTAAACGGGTAAGGTGGATGCATTCTTCCACCATGGTCAGCGTTTGGCTGGAGGCATCGTAGTGTGCCACGGTTGCGAGGACGCTGTTGGTCCCGATATCAACCGCAGCACACTGCATGATGATGCGTTGCCTTACTTCGAGTTGGTTTCCAGCGATGAAAGATCAGGAAGCTCGTTGAGGTTAGGCTGCAGCACGATATCGATGCGCCTGTTTTGCTGACGACCGCTCTTGTTGTCGTTGCTTGAGACGGGTTGGGTGTCGGCGTAGCCTGCGGCCGAGATACGGTCGCGCTTAAGACCGTTCTCGATAAGCACTTTTGCCACACTGACGGCGCGTGCTGTCGATAGCTCCCAGTTTGAGCGGAATTTCTTGGTGCTGATCGGCACGTTGTCGGTGTGTCCGGCCACTTGGTAGTGACGATCGGGGATGCTCTTTAGCACTTGGCTGATTTCCTTGAGGGTCTTGGCACCGCCTTTCTTGAGCTCGGCTTTGCCGGAGTCGAAAAGAATGCCTTCGGGAAGCTCGACCACCATGCGGTTACGAATAATGCGGACGCGCAAGCGGCCGCTCTTGATCATGTCTTGGAATT
>CAYWAT010000034.1:0-21556 GCA_964456305.1 uncultured Polyangiales bacterium
GCCACCTTGTTAGCCCAGCGCGACGGCATCGAGCGCACTGCAGCGGTGGTACAGCGCGCCGATTACATTCCTATTTATAGACAACTAGGCATCGACATCGTGCTCTCACCACGCGCCCTAGCCTCTGATCATATTTTGCGCTTCTCGCGCCGTGACGAATTGCACAGCCTTACCGTGCTCGAAGATGGTCAAGCCGAGGTCGTAGAGCTCACCGTACGCCAAGGCTGCGCTGCTGTGGACACGCCGCTACGCCGTCTGAACTTACCTCGCGGGGCATTGATTGCCGCCATCATCAAGGGCAACGAAGTGAAGATTCCGCGTGGCCATGACGAAATTAACATCGGCGACTCGGTGATTTTGATGACCACCAAAAGCGCTCGCCCAACCGTGGAACGCCTGTTTCGGCCGCGATGATCACCCAAGGCGATACCTTTGCCCGCGTCGCACGACCGGTGGGGCTAGTGGTCAGCGGCCTGGCACTTGCGATCCTGGTCTGCGCCCTTGCAGGCAGCCTGTTTGAGTGGGTGGAAAGTAACGCGGCGAATAACCACTTGTTGCATAGTTGGCAATGGGGCGGTGGCTCTCTCTCCCTGGGGATTACCGCGTTGCTCACCTTTTTGCTTGGCGCTGGGCTGCTCTATTACGGCCGACATCATAGCGACACTGCACTCACCCGTCGCGATGCGGTTCTCAGCGTCGCCCTCATTTGGCTAGCATCCGGGCTGATTGCTGCGCTTCCCTATGTGCTCGGCACACCCATGCAACCCATGGCTGCCTTATTTGAGGCTATCAGCGGTCTGACCACCACCGGCGCGACCACCGTCAGTACCATCGAGCAGAGCCTATCCAGGCCTATTTTGCTCTGGCGTTCACTGACTCAATGGCTGGGAGGCATGGGCATCGTAGTACTCTTCGTGGCGGTGTTTCCCAACGTCGGCGCGGGCGGCAAGCATATGTTCAGTTGCGAGGTTCCTGGCACCACCACCGAGGGACTCAAGCCCCGCATCGCCGAGACCTCATTTGCGCTTTGGAAACTCTATACCTTCTTCACCTTTCTCGAGGTTGTGGTGTTAGTGGCTTTAGGGATGCACCCTTTCGAAGCTGTCTGTCATGCACTTACCACCCTCTCCACAGGCGGCTTTTCTACGCGGGATGCATCGGTGGCGGCCTTCAACAGCCCTGCCATCGAATTCGCCATCGCCTGCTTTATGCTAGTGGCTAGCGTCAACTTTGGACTGTACTACGCCGCCCTGCGCGGACGTTCGATCAAGGTGATATGGCGCTCGGTCGAGTTTCGCGTCTTTGTCGTGAGCGTGCTGCTTATTGTCCTCGTGCTTAGCGTCGCCATCCTTCCCACGCACAAACACAACTGGCTGCAAGCCCTGCGTTATGCCTGGTTTATGGTGGCGACAACCGTCTCATCCACAGGGTATGGCACCGATGATTACAGCGCTTACAGCGGAACTGGCCTTGCCCTTGTGATGCTGATGATGTTCATCGGCGGGTGCTCAGGTTCGACCGCGGGTGGCATCAAAATCGAGCGTATTGTGCTTATGGCCAAGCAAAGTTGGGCGCAGATCAGCCGTAGTTTTCGTCCCTCGGTGGTGCATGTGGTGCGCTTGGGTCGCACGGTCATCAGTGCGGCTATCCTTACCGATGTCGCCGCCTTTTTCTTGATCTACATGACCTGCCTCGGTGTCGGCACGCTGCTCATCACGGCGATCGAATCGGTCCCCTTAACCACAGCCTTTGGCGCTATTTTGACCTGCCTCTCCAACATGGGCCCGGCGCCTTTTCATCTCGGCGCCGATAACTTCGAGAGCTATTCGCCCGCAGCCCAGCTTGTGTTTAGCCTGGCGATGATTCTCGGCCGTCTCGAGTTCTTCACGCTGCTTTCGTTGCTAGTCCCCAGTTTCTGGAAACGTTAGCGTAAGTTACTTATCAGCATGGCAGCTTGCGCACGCGTCACCTGCTGTGTTTGGACATTGAGATGGTATCCTGCGTTTTTGGCCAAGGCCTTTATTTGCGCCCCAGTTGCGATGTCATTGGGGCATACCTTGCCTAAGGCACAACCCGCGGTGATCCCTTGACGCCCCGCCTCCTGAACCCAGGCGCTACATTCATTATTCACGTCAAGGTCGGTAAATACCTGAGGGAATTCACTTGGCGCTCGCGTCTCTCCACGTAGTGCGAATTGCTTACGCATAAGCCAGCATAAGAATTCACCACGGGTGATTGACTTGGTAGGTTCGAAATACGCATTCGCCGAGGAGCATGTCCGGACGACGCCTTGACTCTTCAAGCTGGCAATCGCTTTTTTCTCGCTCTCGCTTGAATCGCATAAGTCGTGACAGCCCGTCTTGGGATCCACCTTGCCACAGCCTTTTTGAATAGGCTTGGAAAGCGTTGGCAGTAGTTTCTCCAAATCTCCCGGACAAGAGGTGTGATTGTACTTCTTGTGCCCCGTCACAGCGGCTGTGATCTTATACTCGTCGCTCAACTCGTGAATCAAGGTGTGCAAAACCTTTTCATCCTCAGCAAGAAGTTTTACTGCTCTTGCTGTACATTTTCCTGGCGAGTCATAGCACCCGGCAACTGCGATACCAATCGCTGCATTTTGCCCAGCGGTATGCGCCCCTGTGGTATTTATCTTGCGGCCAGCATAGACAGCGCCGTTGCACACCACATAGTGATAACCGATATCACACCATCTATTTCCCTTATCTTTTTTAGGTCTCGTGTGATGGTCATGCATGCTTCGCATAATGCTCAAACATCCATCGTGAGTGCTTGGACGACTGCTTTCGGTGTGATGAATGATAATTTTAGAGTGCTTGATATGACCTGAGCAGGTTGGCGCAGTTTTACCCCCGCGCCACTTCGGCGAAGAATAAAGAGTGAAGCCAACGCCGATCTTATTCGATGCATCATCAAAAGAAGACTCTGCATCAAGCGCACATGAGCCGGCTGTAGCAATAAGCAAAAGTCCCATACATAGTCGAATGCTAAGCAAATCCAGTCTCATCAATTGAATACATCAACACGAAGTGTGCCACTTTTCAGTCAAGACGCACACATATGATATGACTTCTTATTTATAACTGCTTTGATTTGAACGTGGGGTTGATTGACCCCATCGCGCATATGTCTTGATCTGAGATCAGGGTAAGTTGTGACCCTAAATTCCTTTGAAAGCGTACGTCTTATAGATTGAAAAACGTACGCTTTTGGGTACCATTAAACTTATGGACAAGATGAATGCAACGTCATTAAGACAAAATATCTACGCTGTATTGGATACGATCATGGCTTCAGGTCAACCTGTGTACATATCGCGCAAGGGGTGTACGTTCCAAATCCGGCTTTTACAGCCAGAGAAAGTATCTCTTGATGCGTTACCTGAGATTCCCGATCTCGTTACAGGTGATGGGGGAGATCTCCCAAACATTCATTGGGACGACACGTGGTCCCCAGAAAAAAATCTCGATAAACGGTGATCTATCTCGATACTCACGTTGTTGTTTGGCTTGCCAGTGAACGGTCTCGCTTTTCGGAACCTGCACTGAATCTAATAAAAAATACGGAAACGTTATATGTGTCACCGATGGTGGAGCTCGAACTCCAGTATCTTTACGAAATCGGGCGTCTCAAACTTCAATCCACGCCTATTCTCGAATACCTACAGCGTGCTTTATCTATTACTCGCTGCCACAAATCTTTTATCGATGTCGTGCACGCTGCCAAGGCTATGCACTGGACACGGGACCCCTTTGATCGACTGATTACGGCGCAGTGCTCGCTCAGCTCCAGTACACTCATTACTGCTGACGACGTTATACAAGAACATTATCCGCATACCGTTTGGTAATTTGAGTTTCATCCCAAAGCGACCCTCTGCACCGACTGAAACACGCGAAGATATGCGACGAGTGCACTTTCAAAAGACCTAGGCCTCAGCGAAATTAAGGCGAAAAGCCTCGATGAAAACCACCGAGGCCATAACGCCGACCGGGAACCCCAAGTCCACTCAACTTCAAAGTAAAGTGACAGCTGGTTCAGAGGTCAAGAGCGCGGGACGATATGTAGCTGTATCCAATACTGGATCGTTAATTCTTTGTGACTAAAGCCCTGATTAGGGATTCGACATATATGCGTCTGCCTGACGCATAGACTCAAGCTTGTAAGGTGTGCGAATTCGTATACTGAAGTTGCTAAGTTCTTCACGGGTATAGGTATATAAAAGCTGATCTTCAGAATTACCCACTTCATCATACCATTTGGTTTCCTTCCCTGTATCAAGAATATACGTCAAGTGACCAGGCGCAAATATAGGCTTGTAGCCGTCGGGAGTATCCAAGATGTTCGTGAGAGCCATAACATTGACGAGAGAAATCTCGATTTTTCTATCTTTCTCATTAATCACTCCGAGTACCGACGAATGTAGCTCAACGTCTCGTTGTACTTGACCTTCATATATGGCAACGGCTTTCAGCTTATTCCGATATACGGGCGAAGTCTCGCTGCCGTGGTCGGTAAAAGTATTCAATGCCAATACATTTTCGTAGTTTGTTCCTTCAAACAAAATATGCGATGTATCTGCAAGGGAACTAGGCTCGTGGTTTTGTTCGATACCGACCCATGGATCAAAAAGGCCATAATTAAAATCTGACTGTGAAATAAACCAAAATGTAGAAGATAAGACCAAGGTTTGAGATGAATCTGCAGTAAAGTGACTGTAAGCAGGGTGGTTTATAAGCTTTGTGTTTGCTTCTTGGCATGACACATCGCTATCCACGCATAGTGTGTTTTTTGTGGTATTAGTGCTCACATATCGCATTTCTGCCC
Organism: uncultured Polyangiales bacterium; assembly: GCA_964456305.1. Classification (GTDB taxonomy): domain Bacteria; phylum Myxococcota_A; class Polyangia; order Polyangiales; family CAYWAT01; genus CAYWAT01. The sequence continues at coordinate 4,846 of CAYWAT010000034.1, forward strand.
ACTGGCTTTCCGGGTCAGTTGGTCTTCCGTTGGTCAAGAAGGGAACTTGGTCGTTTTGCAAGCCCTTAATAGCAACATATACATTCGCAAAATAAATAAGCTCTTCAGTGTCACATTGCACAGCACCAATCCATTCCACACCAGCAACTTCACCGCTAAAGTAAACACTATTTTTGGTCTTGCTGCAGTCAATGCCACGGCCTTCTTCACTAAAAACCACCCCGTCTCGCTCATGAAACTGTACTGGGTTAACAATCCTCCAAATAGGGACCTCTCTATTGGCCTCATTGCTGGTCGATTTAGGTACAGCGTTAGTCAAAGGGTTCAAATTGCAGCCCGTCAGTGCGATTAAGAGGGCCGTTAATAAAACATAACTGCGGAACATGTGCATCTCGTCTCAGTAATAATTGGTGGGGTGGATGCTAAGATTGCGCTTAGTATACCCAACTTTAGCCTTGAGCCAAGTGCACTGAAAAACGGCGTGCTCAAAGTCTCGCGCAAAGCAAAAAGCCCCGGTGAAAACCACCGAGGCCATAACGCCGACCGGGAACCCCAAGTCCACTCAACTTCAAAGTAAAGTGACAGCTGGTTCAGAGGTCAAGAGCGCGGGTCCACTCGCGCCAAAGCCCCACAGCGCGTTACTCTGCTGATGGGTCTGCGAGATGGCCCATAAAGAGCACCTGCCCTGTAGGCTTGTCGACAATGCAATAGAGAAAAGGTCGGTCGAACCGCACACGCACCGGAGCATTAGGGTCAACGCTTGTTACTCCTGCACCGATAACGGTAACGGCAGCCGCTTCAGTGCCTGACTCGTTGACATCGATGATGGCCTTCTGCGTAGCGTCTGAGACAGTCAGCGGAAGCTCAGGGTGAATGCCGGAAAGATCTGCCTCGTCCGAAAAAGCCTGTTTTACGCCAAGACTCATAAGTATCTTTTTGAGATTGATCTCGGTTTGAATCGAAAACGAGGGCATGAACAGATCGACTTTTCGGATATTTATCCCGCTGAGGATCTCGCGTAGCTTCTCTGCGCTTAGCTGAGCTCGAAGCGAAGGTAGATCCTGCTCGGGTAGAATCGCCACAAAGGAGAGATCTGCATCGTCGTAAGGAAGAGACACAGCTTGGTAGCCTTCGCCCTTGCTGTATCCAAAGTTCTCCTCAACGTGCATCATCGGTACGCTGACTTCGCTGCCCTCAGTGAGCATGAAAGGTTCATCTTGCGTTTGCTTGGCGTCGAACGGATGCTGCCACGCCGCATTGAAGTAGGTGGCATTGGCAAGAGCCAAAACCCAGCTCTTTATAAGCTGTGGCATGACGACTTCGTTAATCTTGCCGCGGGTTGACTGCGAAGCCCATTCATTGATGGTATCAGCTGCAGCTTTTGAATTGCCGTTGAAGTCCACTTCATGGGCACCCGCACCATAGTTGAGCGCTAAGGTGTCGAGCCACTCTTGGCTCCAGCCTGAAATACCAGACTGCACAAAGCGACTGTTCGCTGTGACTAACTCAAAATCTGCACCATCTTTACCCTTAGCGCCCTCGCCACGGGTTTCAAGCTCGAGGTCGGTGGCATTAAGTAGGCGGTGCATGTCATTGCCAAGCTCACTGTACGCGAGTGCCTCAGCGATCTCTGCAGCGGTTTGGCCTTTTGCGCCGGCGTACAACATCGCAAAGGCTGCCGTAACGCTGTAGGGGGACATGACGTAATTCTCTAAGGCTTTTTCTTCCGCAGAAGCGCGATACAGAGAGATCGCGACCTCAGCCCCCATCGCAGCGAGCCTGTCGCGGTCAGGATCGCTGAGTGAAACCTCCGTCTGCCTCGCGAGTGAAGAGTGAAGTGTCTGTTTGGTCATGGTTTCTGAACCACCGCAAGCTGTAGCAAACAGAGTGAGACCCGTAGTAAGCCATAGGGTGCTCTTTCGTATGATTCTTGAAAATGTAGTCGTCACGGCTGTCTTAGCTCCTATCTTTATCTAAAATTAATTAAGGGTTTAGAAAGTGTGTTCGCAATCTCCGCGCCATGATCAAAAGAAGTAATTTCAATAGCCTAAGATGACATGTGCGTCTCAATATGTATCAGTCCGTGGACATATTGATTCACCCTTGCCTCAAACGGCCTAGTTTAAAGCTTCTCATTTTCCATTTTGACGCGAAGTGTGCCGCTTTTTCCACTCTGCAACCCGCTTACGCCACTGTATCCATCTAAAAAATGCGCGAGTTATGAAGACGCCGTAGGACGCAACAATAAGCAGAAGAAACCACTCATCGCTTCCGCTCCAATCCCATTCGCGGTGCTTGTCGGTCGCTCTCTGCCAAAGCCAGTAAAACACAAAGGGGCCTGCAAGCGTCAAGATAAGCGCGCGGCGCGCACTGAATAGCGAAAACGCCCCCTCCTGATCGAAGAATCGAGGACGACCCATTTTCCGCTCGAAATCCTCCAGCGCCTTTAGATCGCCATCTTTCATAGAGTGACCCCAACGGGACTCGAACCCGTGTTACCGGCGTGAGAGGCCGATGTCCTAACCGCTAGACGATGGGGCCAGCTGTCGCTCGGGGACTAGGATTCGAACCTAGATAACCAGAACCAGAAACTGGTGTCCTGCCGTTAGACGATCCCCGAAAAATCGTCTAGCTAACTAACGCGCAGTGGTGGCACTGTCAAGCTTGGCGGCCCTCCACTTATGCCTATTTATGGCGCGTTTGCATGCTTGCGATTCGCCAACAACTCCGACATGATAGATGCCCATCTTTAGAGGCAAATCGATGACACAGCTATCTTGGAAAGAAAAACTACAAGACGCCATGCCCAAAGCCTGGGCCGATGAGGTAGACGCTTTTGAGGCCCAAATGGAGCTCATGAAAAAGGGCGAGCTCGACGAAAAGTTGTTTATGGAAGCGCGTTTGCGCCGTGGTGCCTATGGCCAACGCTACGATAACGGATTGCGTCACGATGGTGTCGAGCAGCAAACACTCACCTTTCCTCAAGACGGCATCATCAAAGGCCCGGGCACGCATTGGGACGCGCCAGGCATGCATCGTATTAAGATTCCCTTCGGCAAGCTAAGTGCCGATCAGCTCGAAGTACTGGCTGAGTGCGCTGAAGAATACTCCGATGCCATTTTGCACATCACGACGCGCCAAGATATCCAGCTGCACTTCATCCACATCGAAGACACCCCCGACCTCATGCGTCGTCTGGCAGCGGTGGGCATCACCACCCGCGAGGCCTGTGGCAACTCCGTACGCAATGTCACTGCCTGCCCTTTCTCTGGCGTATGCCATGACGAAAGCTTTGACGTCACACCCTATGCAAACGCGATGGCCTTTTACTTCTTGGGTCATCCGGATGTGCAAGATTTCGGTCGCAAATTCAAAGTTGCCCTCTCTGGCTGCAAAGAAAATCCCTGTGGTCTGGTCAACTTCCATGACCTTGGCGCCATTGCGGTGATGCGCACCATCGACGGTAAACCACAGCGTGCATTCGAGCTCTACGTCGGTGGCGGTTTAGGCTCCGTGCCCCATGAAGCAAAGCTGCTCGACACCGTGTCGGAAGAAGAGCTGCTGCCGATGTCACAGGCCGTGTGTCGTGTCTTTGCTCGCCTGGGTGAAAAGAAGAACCGCTCACGCGCGCGCGTGAAATTCCTGGTCAAAAGCCTAGGGATTGAAGAGTTTCGTCGCTTGGTCTTTGAAGAGCGCAAAACCTTACGTGCCGATGAAGAATGGACAGCTTTTCTAGAAGATCTGCACAACCTTGACGAAACCCCGCTCAAGCAGGCTGGCACATTGCCGCAGGTTGACGATGCTGAGTTCAAACGTTGGTATGCCAGCAATGTCTTCAAGCAAAAGCAAGCGGGCTATGCGGTCGTAACCCTGACCTTGCCCTTGGGTGACATTACCTCTCAGCAAGCTCGGGTGCTGGCAAACATGGCACGTCGTTATACCGGCGATACCATGCGCACCACGGTCGAACAGAATCTCGCCTTCCGCTGGATCAGCGAAGCCGACATTCCCGCGTTCTATAACGAACTTAAAGCCATTGGCCTTGCCGAGCCCGGTGCCAGCACCATCACCGATATCACCTCGTGCCCCGGTACGGATACCTGCAAGCTGGGTATTTCCGCATCGCGTGGCTTGGCTGGTGAGCTGCGCAATCGCCTTAATGTCATTCATGACGACCTGGCTGAGCCAGTGCAAAAGCTACGCATCAAAGCCAGCGGCTGTTTCAACGCCTGCGGGCAACACCATGTTGCTGATCTCGGTTTTCTCGGTGTCAGTCGCAATGTCGGAGGTCGTCGCGTGCCTCATTTTCAAGTGGTGCTTGGCGGCGAGTGGAACAACAACGGCGGCTCTTACGGTCTGGCCATTGGCGCGGTGCCATCGAAGAAAATCCCCGAGGCGACTCAACTCATCACCGAGCATTACACCAAGCATTGCGAAGAAGGCGAGTCCTTCCAGGATTTCATCAAGCGCATTGGCAAGGCTCAAATCCGCAGCTTGCTTAGCGATATCATGAAGGTTCCCGCATATGCCGATGACCCTTCGTATTACTCCGACTGGGGCGATGCGCGCGAATACACTATCGGTGACATGGGCGTGGGCGAATGTGCTGGTGAGGTAGTGCCCTTTATCGAGTTTGGTCTGCAAGCCAGTGAGCGCGAGTCTTTCGATGCTCAAGTGGCACTCGATAATGGCGACGCAGCGAAAGGTTTAGCGCTCGCATATGGCTCGATGGTCACTGCAGCCAAGGCCTTATTACGCCATCGCGAGCATCAGGTCAGCGACGAAGCGGACGATGTGGTCGCACAGTTTCGTACTCATTTTCATGATACGCAGCTTTTTCATGACCCCTTCGCAGGCGGCAAATTCGCGCAGTACTTCTTTAAGTTACACGAGCGCATTAAAAGCAGTGACGACAAGGATCAACAAGAAACCGTGCATCAGGCTATCGAAGAAGCGCAGCTCTTTATCGAAGCCGCTCACGGTTGTTATGCGCGCATGAGTCAAACAGCCTCCCAAGGTTGAGTTTGCGGATGCATTGAGAACTCACCCCACGTAACGCTTCATTTATAGACCTCGCAAGAAACGTCTCACCTTATGCAACACCTGTCCCGTTTTCAGATTAAGTTTTTCACTCGCGATCAAACAATCATCGATGCGGCCCAACTTATTCCCATCTTTCATCGCTGGATTCAGCAAAATCTACTGGATGAACTCATCATCGATGTCGCTGACTATCGCCATGTGCATCATGGGCCATTGATGATGCTCGTGGGCCATGGTTCAGACTATGTCTACGATGCTGAAGACGGTAAACCTGGCCTTCTCTATTATCGCAAACGTGATTTTGCTGGAGATCCTCAAGCCCTCATCCGCGATGCCTTCAAACGCGCATTAAACGCATGTGCTCTGCTTGAAAAAGAAACTATCAAAGAGAATATATCTTTCGACACCTCACGCTTTTGTGTACGCATTCTCGATCGCCTGCATGCGCCTAATACCGCCGAAACCTTCGCTGCAGCAAAGCAACTTATCCAGCCTGTACTTGAAGAGCTTTATCCCAATCAAAGCCCTCAGTTCGAACATGTCGATGATAACAAACAGCCCTTCACCATGAACGTACGTTATGACAAAGGGCCGTCGTTGCAGAGTTTGAATAAGGCATTGGCTTAGATTCTCTGGTCTGATTAGCTATTAGGGATTCAGCACCAAGAAGGCCAAGGTTAGAAAAAGAAGCGCGTACTTAAACCACTGGAATTGGCGCGGTCGCTGCGTTTTGAGCCAATGCCAGCCTGCGGTGAGCAAAGCGCAGGCGAGAAAAATGCCCAGCGTAACAACCGTACTTTGAAGCACCGATAGCTGCTCACCCCAACATCCTGTTAAGCTGCGATTGAGCGGCGAACCATAGAGCATCATGAGATGCACCACGTAGATGAATAAGCTTTCTTGGCTGGCGACTTCGATAATTGAGCTGCCATAGCTGGGGCGATTGTTCTGATGATGAGTCAGTGACTTAAATCGATAACGCAACAGATATTCCAGCCCGCAGAACAAACAAAGTACTGCTAGAATCACACCCAGGCGAGTGCCAAAAAACCAAGGACTTGTTTTCCAGTAGTTGTGAGCACCAAAAGGATTGACATCGTGCAGATGCAAGAACTCGCTTAACCCCACAAGCATCACGGCAATAGCACATAAAATCTTAACCCTGCCATAATGCAAAGGCGTCGATGTGTTGTCATCGCGGTACAAAAAACCTGCGGCAACAATGCCAAAACAGATAAATCCCATCCAGGGAATCAAAGGAAAGATCGAGCCGGTGTTCGCATTGAAATAAGCTGCAAAAACATCAGGCAGGATGCGCTCGATGGGAACACGCCACGCCCATGGACCCATGCCCACCGCAAGCACACCAAGAAGACCGATAAGCCATAAGAAATATTTACGCTGTCGACAGAGCCACGCACAAAGGGTGCAGCCCATCATCACCACCGCAATATGCTGAAGCGCATTAACTTGCAGCACGATATCCCAATATCGCGAAGCATCCGGGCCGACTAAACGATGCAAGCTCAGATTAGGGATGTGCAGCACATAACCGATGAAGAGAATCCAGCCGTAGCGGACCAGCCGTTTTTTCATCGGAATGCCCCACTGCCGAAAACGCTCCCATTTATGCAGCGTCACAAAGCCAAAGGCCAACCCCGCCGCGAAGAAGAAAATGGGTGCAGTATAGCCATGCACATAGTTGTGAATGGCGAACCATTGCTGGGAACGCTCGGCAGGATTCATCAGGGCCGTAAAACTGTGCCCCTGCACCATCATCACCACCGCTAAAAAACGCAGCCAATCCAGAGCATGCCAACGATGCGTGGCCGCTACCGCAGTCGACGCACACGGGGCCTCGTAAGACGTGGAATTCAAGAGGGAGAACCTGTACCCGGGAAGACGAGAAAGAAGCGATCTCATTTTTTGGTGCAGCAGACTATACTTGGCTCTACGCAAATGTCAGAAAACATCGCATCTAGGGCATACGATTTTCTTGGATGAAGTTGGCAACGATAGGGCATGAACCCAACTCGAAAATCGCATTGTCAACAGCACAGGCTTACGCATTGACGCTGGGAAATGCATGCACTAGAGGCTGGGACACCTATGCTTTGGCTTACAACGCATCTCTGGATTTTGCTGCAACCAGCGCCCACTAGTACTGCCTCCGAAAGTGCTTCCGGGGCAACTCAGGCGCTTGGCGGGTGCTCAGGATCTGTCGCGAATTTCGCTCCTATTCTGCTTATGGTGGTGGTGATGTATTTTCTGGTACTCCGCCCCCAGCAAAAGCAACAGCGAGCGCACAATGAGATGCTCAAAGCTCTCAAAAAAGGCATGGTCGTGCGAACCAACGGCGGGATACGCGGTGAAGTTGTCGAAGTGCAGGAAAAGGACGTTGTTTTGTGGATTGCCGACAAAGTTCGTGTCACTGTCCTTCGCTCGCACATTGCGTCGGTTGAGACGGGTAAAGAGCCCGCAACCAGCACTAAAACTCATGACAGTTCGAGTAAATCAACATGACTAGGAGTTGGTATCTTCGGCTTTTGCTTGCCTTAACCACAGTCATCATTGCAGTTGGCGCCTTATGGCCAAGCCTTGATCAGTGGGTAGGCCCTGCGCCCGGGTGGCTCAAGCAAGTCTTCTCAGAGCACATCAACCCAGGCCTTGATATTAAAGGCGGATTGCGCCTTATGTACGACGTTGATGTGGATGAAGCGATCCGCGACCGTCGCGACCGCCTTGCCGAGGGCTTGGTTGAGCGCATCGGGACCAAGCTTGGCATCATCAATGAAGACGAAACTCCCACACGTGAGCAACTTGCCAAAGTTCGCAAAAAACTCACCAGTAAAGCGCTCAATGATGCCCAAATCCTGCTGAGCTTCACGAAGTCCTCCGACATGCAGGGAATCGATTATGATTTCTTGCGCGAGAACTTCCCCGAGCTGCGCGAGATCGAGCGTCAGAACAATACCCTCAAGCTAGAGATTCGCGAGAACCAGCTCGACACCCTTAGGCAAACGGCCATCGAGCAAACCGTTCGCACCATTAGCAATCGTATCGACGAAATGCAGATTCGCGAAACCACGGTAATCGGGCGCGAATCCGATCTGATCGTCGAAATCCCTGGTGCCGATAAAGCCAGTTTCAACCGCATTCGCTCCATTATCAGCCGCACAGCCCAGCTCGAGTTCAAGGTTCTTGATGACGAGGGGTCGGCCGCCTTCTTGAATCAAGCCCCCACAACTCTTCCTGAGGGCATCACGAAAGAGACCGAAATCGCTCCTCTTGGTCTGCAAGGGGGACAAGGACGTCAGGGTCCAAGTGCCTATCTTCGCGCTGAGGGTAAAAGCGCAAGACAAGCACTCGGTAAACTGGTCAGTGGCTTGAACGTGCCGCAGGACCACGAGTTGCTAATCGGGAGTCTCGACCAGCGTAATCCCAGCGACTCGCCTGTTTGGCGCACCTATTATGTGCACAAGCTCACCCAGGTAACGGGTGAAGATATCCAAGACGCTTATGTGGGTTACGATACCGAAGAGGGAAACCGTCCCTACGTCGGCATGGAGTTCAATACGCGCGGCGCCAAAAGCTTCGAAGAAATGACTGGGCGCAATGTACAACGACGTATGGCGATTGTGCTCGATAGCAAGGTCGAATCCGCGCCGGTGATTCAAGGACGCATTGGTGGTGGTCATGGTCGCATCACCCTAGGCGATTCCGACATCAACGCCCTCACCGATGAGGCACGCGACTTGTCTCTGGTTCTTCGTGCAGGTGCCTTGCCTGCACCCATCCGTCCCGCCAATGAGCAGCTCGTCGGTCCCACGCTGGGCCGAGATGCCGTCCAAAAAGGCGCGCAGGGAGCCATTATCGGCATCGCCTGCGTCCTGCTCTTCATGCTGGTTTATTACCAAGTGGGCGGCTTAGTTGCTAACGTAATGGTGACGCTGAACATTCTTTTTGTTCTGGCTATCTTATCAGGGCTGGGCGCAACGCTTACCTTGCCCGGGATTGCGGGTATAGCCCTTACGGTAGGCATGGCGGTGGATGCTAATGTGCTGATCAACGAGCGCATCCGTGAAGAATTGCGCCTGGGCAAGTCGCCTCGCGCGTCGGTTGATCAAGGTTTTGGACGCGCCTTTTGGTCTATTTTTGACAGTCAGCTCACCACCTTTATCGCTGGCATTGTGCTCTATCAGTTTGGCACGGGGCCTATCAAAGGCTTCGCGGTAACCCTTATGATTGGCATTCTCACATCTTTATTTACCGGCATCTTCTGCTCGAAGATCATGCTTGACTGGCTGGTACGCGGGCTTCGCGTCAAGCGACTACGCCTTGGATAATCGTCATGGAATTTATTAAATCGGACACGCTCATCGATTTCATGCGCTACCGCAAGGTAGTGATCAGCATCTCTGCATTCTTGGTGCTGGCTAGCCTGGTGCTTATTGTTTACCCAGGCCCTAACTACGGAATCGACTTCAAAGGTGGCACGGAGATTCAGGTCGCCTTCAAAGGCGCGATCAGCTCGCAAGCGCTGCGCAAGACTATCGAAGGCTTAGGCTACAAGCGCCCCGACGTGGTGCGTGTTGAAGAGCGGGCCAACGAATACATGATTCGCATCCAAGAGGTTTCTGCTTTATCTGATCAAGAGCGCAAAACGATGCGTCAACGTTTCGCTAAAAGTCTTGCAGACACTAAGATCAAATCCTTTCGCGTCTCGCCCGGCGGGGACAAAATCTTCTTCCAGCTATCCAAAGCGCAAGACACCGTGCAGCTGCAACATTGGCTAACCCAAGCCGGCGCTCAAGTGCGTGCCCTCACCACCTTTGGCAAAAACAGCGACTATCGTTACGAAGCGCAGCTTATGGGCGTGGCCGATCAGCTCCTGCAACAGCTCGGTCAAAAGCTAGGCAATCGCGGCCCCGAAACACCTCGACGCATCGAATGGGTGGGGCCCAAGGCCGGCAAGCAGCTACGTAATGCTGCCATTCAAGCGCTGCTTTATGCCATTGCCTTCGTGATGGTCTATGTCGCCTTTCGTTTCGACCTGCGTTTCGCGCCAGGTGGCGTGATCGCCATGTTTCACGATGCCATCATCACCCTGGGTATTTACGTGCTGGTGCGCAAGCCCATCAACCTCACCACGATCGCCGCCCTGCTTACCATCATCGGGTATTCCATTAACGACACCATTGTGGTCTATGATCGCATTCGTGAAAATATGGGCAAGATGCGCGGAAAGAGTCTTTACGAGCTGATCAACCTCAGTACTTCGCAGATGTTCTCGCGCACCGTGGTCACCTCAGGAACCACCCTCTTATCGGTGTTAGCCTTTTTCATCTGGGGCACCTCGGTCATCAAAGACATCGCTTTTGCCCTAATGATCGGTATCCTCGTAGGCACCTACTCATCCATCTATATCGCAGCACCCACCACCGAATGGATGGATAAGCGCTTCTTCAAGCGAGCGGTGAGCTAAGAAGGGTGCGCGTCCAGCGCTACCACATCACAAAAACCGATCGCGCCGAGGCGCGGGAACTCGCTAATGCCTGTGGGCTGCAACTCACGATTGCGCAGCTCCTACTGCAACGCGGCATCTCAGATGCCGACTGCGCGACCCATTTTCTGCAAGCTCGACTTGCCCATCTCAACTCACCTGCGGAGATGGCCGACCGTCATTGCGCGGCCCAACGTATGGCTGAAGCGATTCGACGACGGGAACACATCGCTGTATTTGGCGACTACGACGTCGATGGAACCACCAGTGCAGTCATCATTGCCGAGGCGCTTGAATGCATGGGCGCTGATCGCGTCAGCACCTTAATCGCCGAACGCTTCCAAGGCTACGGCCTTAGCGAACACGCGGCCCAACGCGTTCTTGATACCGGCGCTTCTCTGCTCATCACCTGCGACTGCGGCTCCAGCGATCATGAACGCATCGCTTTTCTCAATACGAAAGGCGTGCAAACCGTAGTGGTTGATCATCACCTGGTCCCCAAAGAGCCATTGCCGGCGGTTGCCTTTCTCAACCCACACCGACCGGAATGCGGTTACCCCTACAAAGGCCTGGCCAGCGCAGGTCTTGCCTTCATGTTAGCGGCAGCACTGCGCGACGCACTTCAGCTGCAACAGGTCGATGTCCGTCCTTGGCTTGACCTTGTTGCCCTCGGGACCATCGCCGATGTCGCTCCCCTGACTCACGACAATCGCTGCCTGGTTCGAGCTGGCCTGCGACGCATCGGTCAAGCGCAAGTACGCCCGGGTGTACAGGCTCTGCTGAATGCCGTGAGAATTCAGCGAGGTCATATGGTGGGCGCGAGTGATGTGGCATTTCGCTTGGCCCCCCGTCTCAATGCCCCTGGTCGCTTGGGGCATGCGGATATCACCCGCCAATTGCTCCAAGCTCGTCACAAAAGCGATGCCCGCGCGATGATGCAGTTAGTGGAGGGTTACAACCGCGAACGCAAAGCGCTTGAGCAACGCATTTCCGCAGAGGCACGTGAACAGCTTCTCGAGGTTTACGGGCCTGCGCCCAAAGGTGGGGTGGTCTTAGCGGGTCATGACTGGCATCGCGGAGTGGTGGGTATTACCGCCGCGCGCATCGCCGAGGAATTTCGCGTCCCAGCGGTTGTGGTTGCTTGGTATGACGACATTGGGCATGGCAGTGGACGTACGCCCGCAGGCATTCCGCTCTACGATGCCCTCGCGCAAAGCCGATCTCTACTGCGCAGCTTCGGCGGTCACCAAGCTGCCATTGGTTTGTCACTGCACAAGGATCGTCTCGATGCACTGCGTTCTGACTTTGCCAGTGCAACAACCGCAGCGGTAGCCTCCTTGCCTTGCCCTGACCCCTGTGTCGATATCGAACTCGATCGGCAGCATTTTCCCACGCCGCAGGCACGCGACCTATGGCACTTGGAACCGCTAGGCGCGGCGAATCCCGCTCCCACCTTTGCACTACCTCAAGCACGTATTCAGCGTAAAAGCATCATCGCGAAACAACACCTCAAGCTCAAACTCAACTTTGAAGGGCAGATGATCAACGCCTTTGTCGCGAATCAAGCCGCGCTGGCCGATACCCTGCCCGACCGATTCACCGCGATTGGCACGCTTGGTCCCGATAACTGGCAACGCGGTAATGCGGTGGAATTAATGATGCGGCATTTTCAACCCTAAGCGCGTGTTGACATTGAAATTGCTTCACAATGACGATCCATCCATGGCACAGAGCCCTGTTGCGCACCCTTGAAAGGCTTGTCAGCCTGCCTACGCGCACACGCCTTGCTCTGCACCGCGTCTGCATGCCCTTTTGTCCTATTTCCAAGTCAACACGCTCTAGAAAACCTTATGTCCCAATCTCGTTCTGAACTACTACATTGCCTTGCCCGCGATGCCTATATGTACCGCCCTGACGATCCCTTTGTTCTAGCGTCTGGACGTACCAGCGCAGAGTACTTGGATTGCCGGCGTGTCCTCAGCCATCCCCAGGCGCTGGTGCTGACGGGGACCTTGGTATATCAAGCCTTATTGCCCGAGGTAAGCGCAGTGGGCGGCCTCACAATGGGCGCCGATCCGGTGGCGATGGCAGCCTCCTATGCCAGTGCCGATCAAGCCCGTGCGATCTCCTGGTTTCGCATCCGCAAAGAACGCAAAGAGCATGGACGCGGTCGCTTGCTTGAAGGCGATGTTTCACCAGGCAGTCGCATTGCCCTGGTCGACGATGTGGTCACCAGCGGTCAATCCACCCTGCAGGCGTATAAGGCCTGCATCGACGAAGGGTTACAGGTCGCTCAGGTCATTTTACTGGTCGATCGCGAAGAAAAAGGTATGCAAGCCATTGCCAAAGGCATCGGAAGCGATGTACCACTATGTGCTCTCTTTCATAAAAGCGAGATTCACCAAGCGTGGCAACAGCAGCAAGCTAGTGTATAACTGGCTATGATGCGTTCCGATCCTGTATCCCTATAGCCATCCCATACAAGGAGACGACGATATGGCTAAAACCCCTGCAACCTCCTCCAAAGCGTCCACACGCAAGACGTCGACGAGCAAAGCAAGCTCCAAGACAACAGCCTCCAGCAAAGCCAAAACCAGCAGCAAGCGCAGCTCTACCAAGCCTGCCGCAACGCCGAGCGCCAAAGCTGCTGCGAAAAGCAAGGCAAGTAAAAGCACAACGCAGAGTGCTACCACCAAGTCCGCAAGCAAAGCTCAGCCAACATCCAAAAAAGTAACCAAGAGCACTGCAACAACACAGGCACCTCTGATGCGCGCACACGAAGACGCAGAACTCAACAAAACCCAAGTGGCTGGACTGCACCAAAAACTTATCGCCGAGCGCGAACGCTTGATGCGCGGTTTTGATCGCCATGTGCAGGAGGCACTCAATCAACGCGATATGCTCTCCGACGAGATCGACATCGCTCAGCGCAGCACCGAGCAAGCCTACCTTTTCCGCTTTGCCGACAAAGAGCGCAAGCTGCTCATCGAGATCGAACATGCCCTCGATAAAATGAAAACCGGCGAATACGGCATTTGTGAAGGCACCGACGAGCCGATTGGTTTCAAGCGTCTCGAAGTACGCCCCTGGACCCGCTTCAGCGTGGCATACAAAGAGCGCCTAGAGCTGGATAAAGCGCAACACCGCCGCTGATTGGCTTCCTTTTCGAGTGTACATGGCCCAAACTTGACCGCCCGAACAATGCATGTAAGGCCATCGCCCAGATCAGAAAATAGCTGTCTCATAAGGCAGTGCGATACGATTCGCGTTCTCATCAATGAGAAACGATATGCCTTAGCGTGTGTGTTGAGGCATGCGGGTTCGCTCGCATAATCACGGAGGAACAGAATGAATAAAAATTGGAAAAACATCATCATTGCCGCCAACCTCACCGCACTTTCTGCAGGCGGCGTCGCCTGTGGTGGCGGTAACGAAGAGTCCGCCGACGACAGCAGCTACGCAAGCTGTGGCTGTGGTGCTGCAGGCGGTTGCGGCGACAGCTGGGGCGAGACCGAGCCTATGGAAGGTGGCTGTGGTTGTGCTGCAGGCTGTGGCGCATGTGGTGGCTGTGGCTGTGGTGGCTGCGGCGGCTGTGGCGACGCTCTCTAAGCCTTTTATCGCCTCGATTGAAGCACCGTAGCGCAACGCTCTCGAGCACGTGCTACGGTGCTTTGACGTTAAGGCCCTTATGTCTTCTCTACGCACACCGCGACACGCTTGCTTAACCCGTCCCCCACAGTGGGAAAGCCCTCTTTTAGGGCTTATGCTTCGCAACGAATGGAGCGAGGAGTTACTCGATACAGAAAGTGACTTTCCTTTCACCTGGCTTGAATTTTATCCCGAAAACTTTATGCGGCGCGGCGCCAAGCTGCAGCATACGCTCAATCGCTTGGGCCAGCACTGGCCGCTCACAGCGCATAGTGTTCATCTATCGCTAGGGGGGCTTGAGCCTATCGACACCGAGTACCTCAGAGAGGTCCGAGATTTTTTAGATTCCTTTGAGGTTCCCTGGGGTGGGGATCATATCGGGATCACGATGACCGAAAATGAGATTCTGCACGAAATCGTGCCACTGCAGATGACACCAGACTCGGCCAAGCGCTTTGCCGAACGCGTTGAGAAGATTCAAGAGGGGTATGGTCGGACCCTGCTCATCGAAAATACCTGCGGCTATATGCAGGTCCCAGGATCCACGCTCTCAGAAGCCGACTTCATTGCCACCGTGCTCGAACAGAGCTCCGTGGGTTTGTTACTCGATGTAAACAACTTGTTTGTTAACGCTATCAACCAGGGTTACGACGCGCAGGCTTTCTTGCGCAGCATGCCTCTCGAACGCGTTGGCGAAATCCATGTCGGCGGTTTCACAGTGGACAAGTCTAGCGGTCTGCTCATCGACTCACACTCCGCTTGCCCCTGTCCGGCAGTGTGGCGTTTGCTCCTTGCAGCGCTTAAACGCGGCGGCCCCAAGCCTATCGTATTGGAGTGGGAGCACAACTACGGTAGCTTTGCTGCCATCAAAGAACAGTTCGCCCTGCTTCACGCGCTCTGGCAAGAGGCCGCTCAGGATAGTGGTTCGGCATCATGAAAGAAGCGCAATACCTCCAGACCATCGCTGCGCTACTGCACCGCCAACCCGTTGAGGCGTCTCTGCAAGCTCAGGATAGCCATGCCCTAGCCCAGCATCTGCAGAATTGTGCGCTGCGTTTTTATGCCCGTTCCGCAGCGCATCGACGGCGTTATTTCGTCAACCACGTGTATCAAAAGCCCATGCTCGATGCGATGTCCGCGGAGGCACGCGAGCATCTACTTCAGGCCTACTTGCAAGCACAGGGCGGAACCAACCGCGACTGGAGTCATAATGCGCAGCGCTTTTGCCAAGTGGTGGAACATGAGGTGCGCCAAGGCTCACTGCACCCTTGTTGGCAGGATGCAGCAACCCACTGTTGGACCCTTTATCGCACGGGGCTGCACCAACAAAGTCCGCCAGCATTTCAAAAGCTCTCTCAGCTTCGTATCAACCCTACCTTTGAGATCATGGCTTATCGCTATGACCCTACCCAGCCCAACGAAGCATCGCCCTTGGCGGAATCAACAACGCCGACAATTAACCTCGGTTACTATCTACACCCCACGAGCTATCGTGCCCATTGGCAGCGCATCGACGAAAGTATTCTCGCGGCCTGCCAAATTGTGGACAGCAAGATGGCGCTGGATAGTGCTGCCCAGCAGGCGGGTCTCAGCCTCGAAGAGCTGCGAACGATTTTGGAGCGACTGGCCAAACAAGGGCTTTTTGTCGCAGCAGAGCCATAGTCCTACAGCGATTTCACTCTAATCTGATCTTGACTTACACTGCTAATCACCCTGTTTGCTGCAACGCGTTAGAGCCTGTGCGATGCACCAACCATCGTTACGCTAACTGTGAAACGCCAGACTCTGTGCGTTGTGTGCGAACGACGTGAGCGCTTGCAAAGCAAGTAACAACGCCCGGCATTCACGATCAACCCACCAACGGGAGCGCCCACGGAGTGGGTAGCATCGCGTGGCATTCATAAGAACTCCCAGCGCAGAGCATCCATAGAATCTCTCCACATGTCTTCGGTCTTGTGGTCCGGGCACACTCAGGCTCAAAGCAAATTGAGAGCGATCTAAATCGCGCTTAGGGCTCGAACGTACCCAGATCCCTAAGGGTGAGTGTTAATTGAGCTGAATGCCGGGTAGATTTTTTTCTAGCTGCTCAACCGCCTGACGCACGTCGGGATTGCCATCATCGAGCTCATGCGTGATTTTGCGCACCGCGTTGATTACGGTGGTGTGATCACGCCCCCCAAAGCGCTCGCCTATTTCGGGGTAACTGGCGTGAGTATGCTGTCGACATAAATACATCGCGATCATGCGCGGCATCGCAATGGAACGAACGCGACGGCTGGATTTAAGATCGCTTACCTTCAGGCGAAAATGCTGCGCCACGCGTTTTTGCATCTCGTCGATATTCAGCGAAGGTTGCTCACGACGACTGCCCAAGGTCTGCTCGGCCAGTGCAAGCGTGAGAGGCTGCTGCATCAGTTCGGCTTTCACCACCAAACGCAGCAGCATGCCCTCAAGTTCACGCACATTGTTCGACACCTGCTGAGCAACAAAAAAGGCCACATCATCGGACAAATGGAC
>CAYWAT010000035.1:0-21458 GCA_964456305.1 uncultured Polyangiales bacterium
CTCTGCACCAGAGCGGGGCGCGGGATCAGCGGGCCATCTAAATCTTGGCGCGGACTTGTAATCAGCGCTTGCCCCACCCCGCGACCCACCGCGCTGGCGTGGGGGTGATTGTGGATATCGTGTAATAAGTCCTGCAGCGTCGCGTCATTGTAAGGTGGCTCCGAACGATAGCGCGGCATGTCAGGCATGGGTGTACGTAGCTAGAGAGACCTATTAGACAGCGCATGCCGGGTGGTTGCTAAGCATGGCACACGCTGCCGAATCCCTAATAAAGGGCAAGGTAATAGAGCTAACCTGTGCAGTGCTGGATGGCGACAGCACAGGTTGAGGATTAACGGTCGTGAACTTCCTTAGCGACCTTAGCCACGCGAAAGACGAGTTTCTGTCCAGCTTTCTTGGCTGGGATCATCATCTCTTCACCGGTGGCGGGGTTGCGTCCCTTGCGCTTAGGACGAGCAGGGGTTTTGCGCACAACCAGCTTACCCAAGCCTGGAATGACAGCGCCCACAGGGGCGTAGTTGAGAGCTACCTTGGCGTACTCTTCCACAAATGCAGCTGCCTGCTTCTTGCTGATGTCGCCGTGACCTTGGTTGCTTATCACTTCAGCGAGGTGAGAGATAAGCTGTGACTTGGTGTAGGGCTTTCCGTCTTTTTTAGGTTTGGTTAAAATTGCGTCCTTCGCTTTTTTTGCAGTCGCCATGCGGTCTCCTCATTTTAGTTACAAACACGATGCCGGTGGGTTCATCAAAGTGATGAATAGTCCGACAATGGTGTGAAGGTTCCTTTTTTCAAGCGACATTGATGCCCTGAACTGATCGACAAAGCAACATTTTTTTCTGTTTCATCGCGGGTCGTAGGGTGCTCAGGGTACGCATGCTCGATTTAGACGATTGCGATCGATGCCTTCGATGATGTCGAGCGCAAGGTGATAGCGACCTAGGGGCGGCATAATATAGGCTCCAGCCACACGTTCCTGCACGGCGAGAAGCATGTTGCGTGCAATGGCCACGCCTTCTTGTTGGGCCTTTTCGCCCGAGCCCGCCTCGCGCATGCGTTCGCGAACGGGGGCGGGAATGCGCATGCCAGGAACCTCGTTGTGCAAGAACTCGGCGTTGCGATAACTGGCCAGAGGCAGCAGCCCCACCAGGACCGGCACCTGCCAGGAGGCGATGTCGTCCAGGAAGCGATGCAAGACCTCTGGGTCGTACACCGGTTGCGTCATGATCAACTCTGCACCGGCCTCGCATTTCTTTTCGAGACGCTGCAACTCGCGTGCGTAGTCTTGGGCAGCGGGTTCGGCCCCGGTGGCGCACAAAAACGCCGTGGCTTGTTTGATGGATTTGCCGCCTGGATCGATGCCTCGGTTCAGCTGACGAATAAGACGCAGGAGGCCAATGGAGTCGATGTCGTAGACCGCGGTAGAGTTCGGAAAGTCACCCAGTTTGGGCGGGTCACCGGTGATGACCACCAAGTTGTGCACCTCGAGCGAGTGGGCCGCGAGCAAATGCGCCACCGTCCCCAAAAGATTGCGATCGCGGGTGGTCACGTGCATCAGCGCGGGCATGTCCAGCGATTGCTGAATGCGATGGCATAAAGCCAGGTTGCCCATGCGTGCGCTGGCGCGAGGTCCATCGGCGACATTGATCACATCGACGCCTCCTTCACGCAGCATGCGAGCAGCGTCGAGGGCCTTGTCCAAGGATAGGCCTGCGGGTGGATTCACTTCGACAGAGACCACAAAGCGCTGACCCAATGCCGCTCCCAGAAGACCTTTCTCTGCTGTGGGTATGGCTGGTAACGCAGGTTGCTTTTCTTCTGTGGTCTCTGATTGCAGCGGAACAATGGGCTCGGCTGCGAGATTATCCTCCGAGGGATTAACCACCATGCGTCCTGCCGCCGCGATGGCTTTGATATGGTCGGGAGTCGTGCCGCAACAGCCGCCCACGGCGTGAACCCCGGCTTTGAAGAGACGGCGCGCGTAAAGCTGAAAGTAGTCGGGGGTGGCCATGTAGGCCAAGCGCCCTTCGATGCGTCGCGGCAGACCCGCGTTGGGGCGCACGATGAGAGGCAGTCCATAGGTCAGCATTCGCATGGCGACATCGTAAGCCTTGGCAGGACCATCGCCGCAGTTGACGCCGATCGCCGGTACGTCGAGGTCGCATAAGAGCTCAGCGATGGCTTCAGGCGTCGAGCCATCGCTTAGGGTTCCCTCGGTTCTAAAAGACAGCGATACACAAAAGGGCAGCGAGGATGTGACCTGGCGCAGTGCTGCGACTGCAAGCTCCATTTCGCGTCGTTGTTGTAGTGTTTCAAGCATGATGGCATCCACACCGGCTGCAACCAATGCCTCGGCTTGCTCTTTGAAGGCATCATGCGTGCGTTGGCACAGCCTTTCATCCGCTGTTTCAAGCATCACCCCGGTAGGACCCATCGAACCGAGGACGTAGTGCGCAGAGGAGCTGGTCTCGCGCGCAATCGCCACCGCGCGTCGGTTAATCTCGGCGACTTTATCCTGCAGCCCATAGGTTTGGAGACGAATGCGATTGGCGCCAAAGGTATTGGTTTGCAGTACCTGCGCCCCTGCTCGAATAAAGCCTTGATGCACGCTTTGCACGAGGCTGGGTTGCTGAAGCACCGCCGCGTCAAGGCAGGAGGTGTAAAGCAGACCGCGCTCATAAAGAGAGGTGCCCATCGCCCCGTCGAAGATCAGACCTTTGCGCTGCAGTGCCTGCAGGAAGTCTGCGGAAGTTGACTGAGTCATGCTATGGAAGGTAGCGGATTTATGAATGAGCTCTAGGGAGCATAATGTGTTTAGGTCAAAGAGAGTGATGGACTACCGTGTGCAGCGACCTAAAGCACACACGCCCGCGATGAAAGGACTGCTGCTTGTGCTTGCAAGCGCTGTAGGCCTTGGTCTTGGATTGCTATGCAGTCGCTCTGCGTTGGATGTGCCGCGCCATCACTCCGCTTGGGCTGACGATGACACTGGGGTCCTTGTCCCTGATGCAGATGATTCTTCAGCTCAAGCATCTGCTGCTGCACTGGTGGACAAAGAAGAAAAGAAGGCCGAGTTTTCTCCACCTTCTTCTGATGCAGTCAGTGCCGAACAGGACAAGGCATCAGCAGCTGTGCCCTCGGGTGACGCGGCTGAAGTAGAAAAGCCCACGGAGCAGGTTGAAGCGGTTCGCGCGCCGCCTGCGAAGCCAGAGAAGGTCACCCCTGCACCCATTACGATTGCATTGGGACGCATTGCCTATTTTCGCTGCGATCATCCTAGCAAAGGCAAGCTAAGCCCCTGTCCACGGGACAAAGCGATGGAGCAGAAGGTGTGGCGGGTTGTGGAATCCATCCCGCAATGTGCGACCGCGCCCCGCCAAGCTGTGGACGCGGACTTGCGTCTCGATTTTTTTCAGCCCACCAGTGGACCAACCGTCAAAGTGATGCCTGTCCCGCGCGGTGCAGCGCGCACGGCATCGTTGAACCGCGTCACCCAGTGTCTAGAGCGCCGTTTTATCCTTCTGCGCTCGCAACTTAAGCTATCAAGGCTTATTGTCTCGTTTAAATTTTCTGTTCAAAGCTGAACGGGCCTATGTTAGCTTGTTAGATGTGGAAGTTGTGCTTCGTAAAGTGGGTCGTAATGCGCGAATGCATGTTGCGGGTCATCTCACTCGGCCACCTCAAAAAGGTTCCGTAATTGTGATTGAGTTCGACGATGGCTTGCACGAGTACGTGACAACCCCGGTCGAACGGGTGCTGCGTTTAGCGGGTGGTCATGCCTATTATATCGACACCGCCAATAGTCGTTATCGTCTCGACGTGCGCTCGCACGAGAGCGTGCTGACCGAGCTCTAAACGATTCGCCTTGTACGGGACTTAGCTGCGAGCTAGCTAGGCCGGGATTATGGCTGAAGCATCGCACCCCCGTCCGCGTTCAACGCGCAAGGTCAAATTCCTTCTGTTGCTCGTTTTGCTCGCGCTTATTGGCATGGTGGGCGTGCCTTTACTCAACGGAATGCTTTATCCACCGCGTCCCGTTGAAGAGGCGTGGCTCAAAGGCAAAAGTCCCAATTTTCGCGCAGCCGCCGAGGTGATGCAAAAAGCCTGTGTGGATTGCCATGGTCGTGCGGGGCATACGCCTTTTTACGCTTTCTTGCCCCTTATCGGTGACATGGTCGAACACGATATCGAAGAGGCGCGTGAGCACTTCGATTTGGATAAAACGCTTTATGCACAGGGGACCATCGCACCGGAAATCCTCGCTCGCATCGATCATGTGATCGCGCACGACGAGATGCCCATGTTCCGTTACCAGATCATGCACTGGTCTGCTTTTCTTTCGGTGCAGGATCGCCGGGTTTTGCGTGACTGGGTGCGTGCTGAACGGGCAGCACAACATGCGAGCAAAAGCGTGCATCCCAGTTTACGTGGGGAGCCGGTACAACCCTTGGAGATGCCCACAGGTCTCAACAAGGGCAAGGTGGAGCTAGGTCGTAAGCTCTTTCACGACACGCGTCTGTCGGGTGACCAAACGGTGTCCTGTGCAAGTTGCCATAGCCTTAGTCAGGGAGGGACTGACCAACGTCCTGTCTCTGTGGGCATTGGCGGGCAAAAGGGCGATATCAATTCGCCGACGGTCTTTAATGCCAGCCTTAATGTGCGTCAGTTTTGGGATGGGCGTGCCAAGGACTTGCATGAACAGGCCCAAGGACCGGTGACCAATCCCATCGAGATGGGGGCAAGCTGGGATCAAGTGGTACAGCGCCTGCGTGAGGATTCTTATTACAGCGCAGCCTTTGCTGATTTGTACGATGGGACCCTCGATAAAAATAGCATCGCCGATGCCATTGCTACCTTTGAGAAGACCCTGATTACGCCTGACTCTCCCTTTGATCGCTATCTCAAGACGGGAAAGGCAAAGACCCTCGGGCAGGATGTGCAAGCAGGCTATGCCCTCTTTAAAGAGGCGGGCTGTGTGAAGTGCCACATGGGGGCTAATCTTGGTGGACTATCCTTTGAACGAATCAAGCCTGCTTATTTTGAGGAGCGCAAAGGCAAACTCGCAAAGCGCGATAACGGTCGTTACAACGTGACTGGCGATCCGCATGACCGGCATCGCTTCAAGGTTCCCAGCTTGCGCAATATCGAGCTCACCGCGCCGTACTTTCATGATGGGCAGGTTGAGACCCTAGAAGAGGCAGTGCGCATCATGGCGAAGGTCCAGCTCGGCACTTCCCTTTCCGATACCGAGGTGCAACAGCTCGTGGCCTTCTTGCGTAGCTTGACGGGTGAGTACCGCGGTCAATCGCTAAGCCTACGCTAGATCGCTCTCACTTCACGCTGATCCTGGCTTTCGCTGCTAATCATCCTAGTTCCTGCGGCGCGTTAGATCCTGTGCGATGCGCCAACCATCGTTACGCTAACTGTGAAACGCCAGACTCCTGTGCGTTGTGCCAACCCCCGCAACGTTAACTGCGGTGCATTGGATTCTATGTGTTGCGTATGAGCGAAGCGAATGCCTGCGAAGCAGGTAGCAACACCCGGCATCTATAGGAACTTCAAACAACGCCTGGCATGCATAGAAATTTCAGAAGCGAACGCCTGCGAAGCAGGTAGCAGCGCCCGGCCATCAAAGCGTGTTTCTCTATACGCCTTCGTCGCTGCGGTCCGGGTGCGCTCAGGCTCAACGCAAATTGAGAGCGATCTAGATCTCTCTCGATTCTTTTTGCAAGGCGCAATGTACGTTTGGGTGCTCTGCTAAAGTTTTCGTAGCCTTACTGCACTTCCAGCTTCCAAGACGCATGCGCGATCCCGTATGATAACTATACGGTTATGGCTAAACCCAAGAAGCTCAGTTCGCGTCGACAAGATACATACCTTGGCAAAGTGATCGCAGGTCGCTATCGGCTGGAGGAACAGCTGGGCGAAGGCGGAATGGGCGTGGTGTACCGCGCGCGTCATATTCTTATCGATCGTGTGGTGGCGGTAAAACTGATTCGTCCTGACTTACGCAGCGAAACCCATTTGCGGGCTTGGATGCTGCGCGAAGCACGTGCCGCAAACCGCGTCGACCATGCGCATATCGTCGATATCCACGATGTGGGTGAGACCGATGACAACGAGCTCTACCTGGTGATGGAATACCTGGTGGGCGATTCCCTGGCGTCGCAGATCAACAAGGGCCCCATGCCCATCACCCGTGCGGTTGATATTCTTGAGCAGATGTGTGCAGCGCTTGCCCGTGCGCATGACCTGGGCGTGGTGCATCGCGATCTTAAGAGCGACAACATCATGCTTGTGGTGCGCGGTGGGCGTCACGATTACGTGAAGATTCTCGATTTTGGTCTTGCCGCTTTGGCGCGTGATCCACGTTTAGCACCCAAAGGCTCGGTCTTTGGTACCCCCGAGTACATGTCGCCCGAACAAGCGCGCGGTGAAGACGCGACGGCGTCGAGCGATCTCTACGCTCTAGGTATTTTGTTTTTTGAAATGCTGGTGGGTTATCTGCCTTTTCGCGCCAAGACACGCGATGCCTTGCTTGAGATGCAGCGCACGGCATTGCCGCCCGCGGTGCGTTCCTTACGCAAAGATGCGCCGCAGAGTGCTGAGACCATCATTCTCAAGCTACTGGAAAAGGACCCGGCCAAACGTTTTCGTGATGGTCATCATCTCCAGGAGGAACTCAAAGCCTTCCAACGTTCGCTGCCTTCGATGCCTTGGGATGTCAAACTCAGCGATGTCCCTGCAAGTCCGCCACCACCACCGCCCGCGCGTTCGCCAGGGGTGGTGGAGTGGAGTCAGCGGGCGGCTAATTTCTCCCGTCTCGTTGCTCGTGTTTATTCCAACAGTAGCGCTCCGGCGGAGATTCAAAGCGCAGCCGATCGGATGTGGGATTTGGCCGCTAAAGCTTCGCGTCTTGAGGGCGAGCTCTCCAGTCAGTCGCGCAAGTTGCAAACCATCGAGCGACGCGGTCGTGCGTTGCGTGCCGAAATCGGTCGTAAAGCTGAGGAGCTTGCGCAGGAAGAGTCGCGCGCCATGCGCGAGGCCGGAACGGAAAGGCAACGTGGACAAAAGATCGGTGAGCACTTGCAGCAGGCCAAGCAGGATTATGAGGAGATGCATCAGCGTGTTAATGCCCTGCAAGCAGAGGCTAGCTCCGAGCTTTCGCCGCAAATGTTTGAGCGCTTAGGTGAATTGCGCGGGCTGACCCAAGTGTACCAGCGCGTGATTGCCGATCATGAAGGTCGTGCGCAAAAACGCGAAGCCTACGCTGCTGGGTTGCGCAAACAGATTCAGGATTTGCGAGCACAGCTACGGCGCTACAGCGATATCCTCGAAAACGATCTCAGTGCTGGGCGTGATCGCATTGCCGAGCGCACTCGTGAAGCCCTGGATTACGAAAAAAGCTTCATCGATGCGTCGACCATTTTGGTGCGTCACTTCCGAAACTATCCGGAGTGCCGCCAGCTCTTAGAAGAAATCGGCCGCGAAGACGAACTCATGCGCGAGGCTCATGAGTCGCGCGATACGATCGAAAAAGCAAGCTAAACCGCTCTCACTTTGCTCTGATCCTGGCTTACGCTGGTAATCACCCTAGTTACTGCGAAGCATTCGATTCCATGCGCTACGTGTGAGCGAAGCGAACGCCTGCGAAGCAGGTAGTAGCGCGTAGTGACAGTGGAACTTCCACTGCAGAGCACGCATAGAATTTCTCCATACATTATCGTCGCTGTGGTCCGGACGCACTCAGGCTCAACGCAAATTGAGAGCGGTTTGGCTGATCCTAGTCCTCTTCGTCGGCCACGGGGTTCGCAAGTTTGCGCGACCAGAGGATAGCGTCGACTTGTTCTTTATCGCGAGGGATTGCCCGGGCGAGGAGACCGGTCTTGCGATAACCAGCGGCGGTGTAGGCTGTTGCCAAAGCCTTGTCATCGCTAGGGGCAAAGGCAAAAGCTGAGACGATTTTTTTATCGCAGAGGGTTTCGTTGAGATGCAAAAGGGTATTGGCCAGGTGAGCTATCTCGGCATCTTGAGCATTGGGACGCAGCTGCAGCTCCACCAAAGCGTGGCCAAACCAGTCTTGAAATTCGGCAGACAGAAGCAAACCTTTGCCTTTGCTGTTTTTGACTTGGCTGTGTAGATAAATACGCTCAGCGTCGCGCCCGAAGTTTTCAAAGGTGGGCAGTATACCCTCGCTCTTACGTGCCTTGTTGCATAAGGCCTGCGCTTCCTCGGCGCTAAGCCACTGAAACTGGAGATTTTTGTTGGGCTTTAGACCAAGCTCCTTGGCAGCTTTTTTAGCATGGTTGATGGTTTGCTCGGCACGGCTGGTGTTTGCCTCCGCTGTTTTTTCATGGTCGGTAGGCTGCACCGAATAGCCGCATAAGTATCCATCGCTGCGCTTATAAAAACCGGGAACCGTTCCCTCGCGGGTGAAGCCGATTTTGGTCCACGTGGAAACCTCGTCTTTCTCGACGAAGGTAAGCACCTTGGCGACCCCTTCTTTGCGGGCGATGCTATCCACGCATAGGCGTTTTGCTGGCAAGGCCCCGGCGCGAAAATCGATGACGCGCATGCATTGCATGGAGCGGTTGACCAGCATGCAAAGGAAGACATTGTCGCTGCGAAAGAGTACTTCTTCGACGTTAGGGGAAATCGCGCGGGAGGTTGTTTTTGACATAAGCCCTTGGCAGCATGAGGACAGAGAGCAAGACTTGTCAATTATTATGCGCTGCCTGTTTCATGCCTTTCGCGCGTCTTTTGGGTGGATGCGCTTCATTCAACATATCGACGGCAGCTTGGCGAGTTGCAGCTGAGATCTTCAACCCACCCAACATGCGGGCAAGTTCATTGCTACGCTCTTGCGTGTTAAGCGCGCGAATATGGCTTTGGGTGCGGCCGGCGCGTACCTCTTTTGCCACCACCCAATGTTGATCGGCATGGGCCGCGATTTGGGGGGCGTGCGTGATGCAAAGCACCTGGTGCTGTGTTGCGATGGCCTTGAGTTTATGACCGATTACCTCGGCAATCGCACCGCCAACCCCGGTATCGATTTCATCGAAGACAAACAGCGATTGAGTTCCCAGGCCGGTGAGCACGCGTTTGATTGCCAAGAGTGCGCGTGAGAGCTCGCCGCCGCTGGCAATGCGATGCAAAGGACGGGCCTCCTCACCTTGATTGGGCGCGATGCGAAACTCCACCTGATTGATGCCCGTTGTATTGAGCTCCGTGCCATCGTGTTGAGGGCTGTCGGCGTTCATCGTGCAGGTAACAGCAATAACCACCTGCGCATTGCCCATGCCAAGAGAGCGCAGCTCGCGCGTCATCGCCTCCGAAAGCTGTTCCGCCGCTTGGATGCGGGCCTCGCTCAACGCACGCGCCTGCGCATAGGCGTCGTCGAGAGCTTTTTGGTAACGCGCTTCGAGATCTTGTTGTCGCTCTTCGTGACTATCGATCGCGTCAAGCTTGTCTTGCAGATTTTGGCTGAGCTCAAGCAAGACGGGGAGGTCTTGATGGTATTTGCGCTTGAGACGGTCGAGTTGGTCGAGGCGCGTTTCCACTTCGTTGAGGCGTTGCGGATCGAGCTCGATCTGTCTGGCATAACTCCCCAGCTCCATCGCCACATCTTCAAGCTGAGCGCGTACTGTGCTTAGCTGCGCAGCAAACTCATCCAGCTTGGCATCATGACGGGCAGAACGTTGCAACTCATGGGTTATCGTCGCCAAGCGGGCGCACAGTGCATCGTCATCGGCATAAAGCTGGGTTTCGGCCTGCGCTGCCACCGCTGCTAAGTCTTGCGCATGCGCGAGGCGGTCGCGTTCGTCGCCCAAACTTGCATCGGTTTCGGGTTTGATGTCCGCGTGCAGCAGCTCCTCCAGCTGAAAACGCCAAAGCTCCTGTTGCTGGGCATCGGCTTGCATCGCTGCGTTGAGCGATTCGCGCTCACGATGCAGGGCTGCGAGCTGTTGAAAACGCTGCGTATAGGCATCGCGCTGAGGGCTGAGCTTCGCGAAGGCATCCAAATAGTGCAGATGCTGCCGTGGGTCGGTGAGCGCGTGATGCTCATGCTGGGAGCAAATGTCAGCCAACAAAGCTGCGTGTTGTTGCAGTTGTGCCAGGGTGGCTAGTTGACCGTTAATATAGACGCGGCTGCGACCGCTGGCTTGAATCACCCGGCGCAGCAATAACTCCTCGCCATCGCGCTCAAACAGAGCTTCGATTTCCGCCTGCTCGGCTCCCGTGCGTACCTTGTCTGCGCTCGCCTTGGCGCCCAGCAAGAGTTCGAGCGCACTCACGACGATGGATTTGCCTGCGCCTGTTTCACCGGTGATAACGGTGAGTCCCTCGGCCAGCTCCACCTCAAGCGATTCGATGATGGCAAGGTTCCGAATGCGTAGACAGCTGAGCATATCAGCCCCCTAGCGCGAAGTAAGGAGCTTGTCATCGCGCAGATCTGGCTAAAGCAGCCCCCAGAAAGCGGCTGATTTGCTGGCCAGAAAAGGGGAGGTCAGCGTCGTAGAGAAGATCGGCAAAGAAGAGGAATCATCAACAAAAGCAGGGATCTATGCTGAAATTCAGTGAGCTGGCATAACTATTGTAATTCTGTGTGAGCCATGACCCATATTAGATTAGCTTTGCTTATATTTCTTTTCACCGCGCCGGCGCTTATCTTATCTGGCTGTGCAGCCGAGTTGGATGACTTAGAGGGGGACTCAAAGTCTACCGTCGTTAGTCGTCAAGAGGGCATGGCCAGTTGGTACGGGCCTGGTTTTCATGGCGGCAAAACTGCTAATGGTGAAACTTTTAATCAAAATTCCATGACGGCAGCTCACCTTAGTTTGCCCTTTCATACCTGTGTGCGAGTAACTAATAAAAACAACGGTCAAAGTGTGATCGTACGTATTAATAATCGTGGGCCTCATATCCGTGGCCGCATTATTGATTTATCGGTGGGCGCAGCGAAAAAGATCGGCATGTATAGCTCAGGTGTTGCGCCTGTAAAAATCGAGGCACTCGAGGGAGCTGAGTGTGGCGGTCCGCAAAACAAGCATACCGAGTCCAAAGAGCACTGTTGGTCGTCTACCTTAGGTGAGCAAATTGCGGGTGGTGATTGCGTTGAAGCCAGAGGTAAACGATTTATCTGTAAAAACCCCGCTGGTTCTAGTGCTAACCAGGAGTGGTCAAGCGCAGCGGCTGATATCGCTCTTTGTCCCCAGACAAATCAGCCCTTGAATGTTGCTCTGGATGACGTTGAAAAACATGACCCACGTTACAATAACTATCATGAGCTTTGTGCTCCAACGGTTACCTTTCCTTCGGTCGGTTGGGATGGTCATGAAGAATTTGTGACGCACCGTATTCCCAGTGGCTATCACGAGTACTGCTATCAAGGTCAGTCCACCGTGGTCTGTGATAGTCATACCTTTCGCGGATGGCGGCCGGGTTGTCCGTAAAGTTAGCCGCAGCCTAGGAGTTCCGCTAAACTCCACTTCCGCTGTCATCCTCTTGGCGTAGTCCCGCACTTCGGACTACACTTAGAGCTGGTGGACTTAAACTGCATACGACATTGTGCTTGGATTATAGGTTTTTGGCTGTTACTAGCCTCTTCGGTTCAAGCACAACAGCAAAGGACTCAGTATCTGGTGGTTCAGCCCTTTGCAGGCCCTGAAAGCTCGGGGTTGCGTCAAGCGCTGATTCGCAATCTTGAGGCCAGCGGGCGTTACCAAGTGGTACCCAGCAAGACCCTCAAAAAAGCGCAAGCGATGTATAAGATCAAACGCTTGCGTCGTGCTGAGGACTATCAATCTATGGGCTATGCGCTGCGTAGCCCGGCCTTTATACAAGGACGCGTGCGACGGGCGCGGCGGCAATGGACCTTGGTGGTGACCGTACGTGATGCCATGACGGGTGATGTGGCCGGACGCTCGACGTGGAGTGGGCGAACCTTAGCTAATTTACGCGCCGTAGGACGTAATGGCGCCAAACGTTTAGAGCCCAAACTTGCAGCGACGCAGATTCCCAATCAACCTGCAGCCCAGCGCGCCGAAGCTAAGCCGAAGCCCAAGCCTAAACCACCGCGACAGAAACCCGCGCCCGTTAAGAGAGCTGAGGTCAAGCCGAAGCCTAGACCAAAACCCCAGCCAGTGGCGATTCGACCCCCCGATGTGCCGCCTGAGAGCGGCCCAGCGCCAGCCGATCCTGCCAATGGTGAGCCCGGTGATCCGAATGCACCCTGGTATGCGAAACCCGGCGATGAGGAGGATGCTCCGTCAGAGACCCCAGCTGCAGGGGCTGATAAAGCGGTCGATCGCTACACTGGCTTGCTCCTGAGCGCGGGTGTGGGCGGACAATATCGCGATGCCTCTGCGCAAGTGGGTGTGTACGAGCGCTTTCGCAATCCAAGTTTAGATCCCACCAGCACCAACATCATTAACGAAGAGCGCCTCTATCAAAGTTCAGGGCTGGGGCATCCCGAGGTGAACATTAATCTGGAGCTCTATCCAGGTGCTCTTCTCGACAAGCAGGTCTTCCCATGGTTGGGGCTTGTGGGCAGTTTTTCGCATTCCTTGAGTGTGGGACTGCAAGCTCCGCCGTGTTCACAAGGGGGCTGTCCCACGGCGAATGTAGACTTGAGCGTGTCACAGCTTGAAGTGTACGTGGGCGCGCGCGGACGGTACCGCTTTGGTGATAAAGCGCGCTCTGCTTTGATTTTTGCCGATGTGGGTTGGGGCATGTTCTCCTTTGATATCGATACCAATGATCTCGCTCAGGTCGCGCGTAGCGATATCTTTCCGCCCATGGAGTACAACTACGTCTACCTCGGTGCGGGCATTCAATACGGTTTGATTCCCACTTATTTGACCGCCAAGGTTTTTGGCGGCGGGCGCCTAGGCCTAGTTGCGGGTAGCGATATGCGTGAGGTGTGGGGCACCGAGACGCCACCTAGCAATGGGTTTAGTGTAGGTTTGGAGTTACGCTCCGAAGCTCCCTATTTGTTCGACGGGGCCTTTTTTGCGCTTGCAGTGCAGTACTTTCAGTTTTCCACCAAGTTTCGCGGCCAAACTGCCTGTCGTACGGGTAACTGTGGTGATTCACAAACCAATACGCCTGAGCTTTGGGAGCCTTGGCCTTTTGAACCGGGCAACGAAGATGTGCTCAGTCCCGGCGGCGGTGTGTTGGAAACCCTCAAAGATAGCTACGTGCGCTTCGGCGTGTCCTTTGGCTATTTGCTGCGGTAGCTTAAGCAAAGATTGACCAAGGTTAGTCAATGTTGCATTGTATAATCATGGCAGCACACTTTAATGTTTACGAAGCCAAGACCCAGCTTTCTAAGTTACTGGATGATGTTGCTAAGGGAAAGCGGGTTGTGATCGCGCGTGCCAATGAACCCGTTGCAGAGCTGGTAGCCTATAAAGCCCCTCAGATTCAGTTAGGCGGGTTCGAAAATGAGATTGATGCCACCGAGGACATTGATTCCGTTGAAACCAACCAAGCTGTAGAAAAATTGTTTGAGCTGTGAGCGCTTATTTGCTGGATACGCATGTCCTTATTTGGGCACTCAGTGCTCCAGAACGCCTCTCCGAGAGATGTCGAAAGACGCTTACTGACTCCAATGAGGTTTATGTCAGCGCTGCCAGTCTGTGGGAAATGAGCATCAAGGCAGGCTTAGGTAAGCTTACATTGCCAACCGATTTTAGCGACAGCCATATACAACAACGAGGGTACCGCTTGCTTGATGTCACTGCAGCCCATGCGTTGGCAGTGCGTCATTTACCGACGTATCATAAAGACCCGTTCGATCGTTTGTTAGTGGTGCAAGCTCAGCTCGAGCAACTTACGTTAGTGACGATTGATAAGAGCCTCGACGCGTATGACGTATCGCGCCTAAGCGCATGCGAGTGAGTGCAAGACCTGCTCTGCCTAAGTCACGATTCGACGACGGTGTCGTACCCTTTTGCCCCGTGCGTAGAAAAATGCCCCGCACCGAATGAGGCATGATGTTGGAACGAAACAGTGCGTCAATTCGAACGTGTGAGTGGCGTGCGAGTGGCAGACTTAGATTGTAGTCCGCCCATGTACAACGAACTCCAGAGGCGGAAGAGAAAACAGTGCGATGATTTATTAGGCTGTAAAAGCACCAGAGCAGATTCTGATGTGGCTAACTTATGTCGAGAGATAAGTGTTCGAGAGGCACGCATCAGGTTGTGCATTAGTGCGCGCATGAGGCGGGATTTGTGCTGGGCTGTGGTTGAGGGCGATGGTAAGATTGACGATGGTCATAGGGATATCGTCGACAGTTTAAATACTGCTCTTAGTCGGTGTGCTCGAAAAGCCCTTGATCTTCGCTGCCGGTAAGTTCGTTGAGAAGTCTCCTCGTTGGCATTTTGCCCACGAGGTCGTAGAACCCGGGCATGACCGCAGCCTATGATATTCGTCAGGCATTTTTAGATTTCTTTCGCGACCGGGGCCATGAGGTCGTGCAATCGGCGCCTTTGGTTTCGGCCAATGATCCCACCCTCATGTTCATCAATGCGGGTATGGTGCCCTTCAAGGATGTCTTCATGGGGCACGAGCAGCGGGATGCACGTCGCGCGGTGTCTGCGCAAAAGTGCATGCGTATCAGCGGCAAGCACAATGACCTTGAGCAGGTAGGGCTGACGGCGCGACATCACACTCTTTTTGAAATGCTGGGGAACTTTTCCTTTGGCGACTACTTCAAGCGCGAAGCCATCGAGTTTGCTTGGGAGCTGATGACCCATGTGTTTCGCTTACCCGAAGAGCGTTTGGTGGTGACGGTATTTGGCGGCGAAGGCGATATTCCCGCTGACGACGAAGCCGCGCGTTTATGGCAGCAGGTCAGCGGCTTGCCCGCAGAGCGAATCATCCATTGTGGCGCGGCCGATAATTTTTGGCAGATGGGGGACACAGGGCCTTGTGGACCTTGTTCGGAAATTCACTACTTCGTGGGTGATGGCGCTCCGGATCTCGCCTGTTTTGGCCAAGAACCGGGTGATGATGGCCGCGGTTGGGTGGAGCTGTGGAATCTGGTGTTCATGCAGTTTGCGCGTGATGCCAAAGGTGAGATGCACTCCTTGCCCGAGCCTTCCATCGACACAGGGGCAGGTCTCGAGCGTTTGGCTGCGGTGCTTCAGGGCGTGCGCAGCAACTACGACACCGATTTACTGCGTCCCATCGTAGACCTGGCCTCTGAACTGAGTGGCAAAGCGTATCCTGGCTCTGATTCGCAAGACATTGACGCCGTTAGCATGCGCGTCATCGCCGATCATGCGCGCGCGACTGCATTTCTTATCGCGGAGGGAGTGTTGCCCGATCGCGACGGTCGTTCGTATGTGCTGCGCCGAGTGATGCGTCGTGCTGTCCGTTACGGTCATCGCCTCGGCATCGACACGCCTTTTTTGCATCACTGCGCCGCTGCTGTGGTGGATCAGATGGGCGATGCTTATCCCGAGCTGCATGAACGTCGCGCTCTTATTGTGGAGATGACGCTACAAGAAGAGAAACGTTTTCGCCAAACTCTCAAGCGTGGATTGGAGCTACTGGATAACAATCATCGTTGGGAAGAGAGCCAAGGTGGCAATCGCGCGTTGCCCGGTGAGGTGGCTTTCAAACTCTACGATACCTATGGCTTTCCTCTCGACGTGCAGCAGCTCATCGGTCGCGAGCAGGGGTTTAGCGTCGACCAAGAGGGTTTCGATCAAGCGATGCGTCTCGCGCGTGAGCGCAGCAGTGGTTCCAAGGTGGGTGATGCGGCGGTGGCCAAGGTCTATCATTCGCTGAGTACATCCTTAGAAGCGGTGCGTTTTGTGGGCTACGAGCAGGAGGAGAGCGATAGTTCGCTGCTTGCGTTGCTGCATGAAGGACAAGAAGTTGATGCCTTGCGCGAGGGGCAAGCGGGGGAGCTCATAACGGCAAGCACGCCTTTTTATGCCGAAGCAGGCGGTCAGGTGGGTGACTGCGGGGTCATTCGCAGCGGTGATGCGGAGTTCGTGGTCCAGGATACCCAACAGCCTGTGCCCGGCTTAGTGGTGCATCGTGGTCATATGCAAAAAGGAGCGTTGACCAAAGGCGCCACAGTGACCTTGCGCGTCGATAAGGCCCTGCGCGCGGCGACCACGCGTAATCATAGCGCCACGCATTTGCTGCACTGGGCTTTGCGTCAGGTGGTGGGTGAGCACGCGATGCAAAAAGGCTCGCGCGTGAGTCCCGAGCGACTGCGTTTTGATTACAGTGCCACCCAGGCGTTGAGCGCCGATGAGGTGCAACGCATCGAGGATCTGGTGAATCGCGAGATTTGGCAGAACCATCCCATCGAAACCACCGTGCTTTCCATGGACGAGGCCAAGCAGCGTGGTGCGATTGGTATTTTTGAAGAGAAGTATGGCAGCGTGGTGCGCATGTTGAGCATTGGTCCGTCGCTTGAGCTCTGCGGCGGTGTTCATGCCGCGCGCACGGGCGATTTGGGTTTGTTTCGTGTGCTCAGCGACAGTGGGTTATCGGCTGGAGTGCGTCGTATCGAAGCGGTGACGGCATCGGGGACGCTTGCTTATCTACGTGAGGTCGAAGCCCTGCAACAACGTTTGGCCGCGCGTCTCAAAAGCTCACCCGCCCAGCTTGAAGAGCGTCTTGGACGTTTGCTTGAGCAGCAGCGTCAGTTGCAGCAGCAGGTAGACAAATTGCAAGCCCAGCTGTTGCAGGGTGAGAGCCAAGATTACGCCAGCCAAGCCAAGACCATTGGAGCGGTGCAGGTGCTGGGTGTATGCGTGCCCTTGGAAGAAAAAGAAGCCTTGCGTGACCTGGCCGATCAGCTGCGCGACCGATTGCAACCGGCAGTGGTGCTGCTTGGCGCACAAACACGCGATGGCAAAGCTCTGCTGGTCGCCTCGGTGAGCAAGTCGCTTACGCCCAAACTGCATGCCGGCAAACTGGTGCAACAGGCAGCAGCCATGGTGGGCGGCAAGGGCGGCGGTCGTCCCGATTTTGCTCAAGCAGGCGGGAGTGACAGTGCACATTTGGCTCATGCTGTCGCAAGTGCCTATGACTACGTTCAGGCCACTCAATGAGCGGTGACGACATTCCCTGGGACAAGCTGGAAGCAGCGGCACGACACGCACAGTCCCAGGCCTACGCTCCCTACTCTAACTTTGCCGTGGGCGCAGCGCTCTACACCGCCGACAAGAGCATCATCCCGGGCTGCAACGTCGAAAACGCCAGCTACGGACTCACGCTATGCGCAGAACGCAACGCCGTTGCCAGTGCCATCGCCCAAGGCATGCGCGATTGGCTTGCCTTGCTACTCATCGGCCCCACCGAGGCGCCCATCACCCCCTGCGGCATGTGTCGCCAAGTATTATTTGAGTTTGCGCCCGACTTGCCCCTGCGTTGCTTGAACCAGACGGGCGACAAACAACTCGACCTACGCGTTGCTGACTTATTACCGCAGGCTTTTTCTCTAAGCTGACCAGTCTCAGCTTATTCATCGTCGCCGAAGGTATATTCAGACGCAATGATTGCGGGATAACCCAGATCCATAGCGCCCTGATAGTGCTCGGCATGCTTACTTTCAGAACATAGATACGTATCAAGTGCAGGAGTACCCCCTCTAGGCCTGTCGCTACTTTTGGAGGGATGGTTCTCGACAAAGTACAGTCGCCAGTTATTGTCTTCCCGCGTTAGCAGCCAGACAGTTTGGCTGAATCTATTTTTGGGATACTGCTTGAAGTAGGCGCCAAAATAATGAGCGGTGAGCGCATTTACGTTCAGTGTATTGACTTGAACTCTAGAATCATCATCCAATTTGAGAGTGTGCTGAGATATATTGGTCTCATCGACAGGCAGGAAAGGTATGTAGTGCACTAAACTTTCTGCGCTGCCGCCTTGGTAATAAAGTTCGTCAGAGCTATCCTTTGCTGACTCAGAACACGTGGGCACTGGAGGGGTGGACAATGATTGAATCGATTGCTCGTAACGCATCTTAAGAACAGGCCATACGGCGTCTCTGTCGATCCCTTTCACGGTTTCTGGATTGCATGAACTAGCGGCAATCTCTCTCTGAAGTACAAGCCCTTCAGTGATGTAGCATTGAAATCGCCCGGGTAAGTATTCTGTTGGATTACTGTAGTGCAGAAGAAATATGCCCAGCGGTTTGCCCTTAATATAAGGAACGATCTCCTTTCCTCGACCGCTATCGACCCAACGACGGTCGGAATCCGGGCCTTCAAGCAAAACTGTGATGTGTTGATCACAAACAAGACATACACCTGACTCATCTTCGTCCTGTTTGTTTTCTCCAGCGTCTTCGAGGCTGACACTGCAAGCGCTGAAGCTAAAAGTGAGTAAGCAGAAAAAGAAAAATAGAACAGCTTTCATGTGCCGCACCTAGCATTCTTGTAGCGGCGCAGCAATCGGGGCTACGTTGAGCCAAGCGTTAAGTTTTAGCTTTCTCCAACCCTTCATAAAGCTCCGGGCGTCGGTCGCGGAAGAATCCCCAGGCGGCGCGGTATTGCTTAAGGGCGCGGCGGGAGAATTGCGCGTTGGCAATGCCTGTTTCGCTGCGATTTAGGACAAGAAACTGCTTATGTTAATAGTGGATAGCTCTTGTTTAGAGTTCTAGTAATAGCGTATCATTGTGTTTGTTTTGAACTTAGATTGCGAACGAATGATAGGAGATTGATTGGATGAAAAGGGATGTATCACGGTGGATTTGTTGGTTGTTAGTGTGTTTGACTTGGATTTTTGTGTTTGAGGGATGTAGTAGCAGTGGCGATGATGGCGCGGTATCCTTCACGGCAGGTCAAGGTGGCACGGCGAGTGGAGCAGACGGTCTTAAGGTTGAGATCAGCGACGACGCCATTGATGAGGGCATCGACGTAACCGTGCGTATTAACCAATTTAGTGATGCCGAGGTCAAACTTGTTGAATTTAACGACGCTGACTATGAAACGCTGTCACAAGCTATTTTTGTGACCTCCGAACCCGCAGGCGCAACCTTTGAAGAAGGCAAGGTCGTGATTACGATGCCCTGCGATGCTGATAAGAACCCCATGCGCATCATCGAACTCGATGACAAGGACGACGATAGCTGGAGTATTAGTGACAGCGACGTCAGCTGTGACGAAAGCAGTGGTACTTACAGCATTTCGATCGCTAAGACGGGCGTGTTTGCGCTAGTCAAGCCATCAGCACTGCGTTCATTGGAGCTGAAAAGTGTAGCACTAGGAGGAGATCATACCTGTGCGATCGTTGGTAGGGAGCTGTACTGTTGGGGGTATAATAAGAATGGCCAACTGGGTTTGGGTCACCTCGATAATGAATTGACGCCGCAAAAGGTGAGCCTAGACGGTGTGCCCCAAGCCGTCGCTCCAAGTTCTGCCACGATTAACTCTTACACCTGCGCAATCGTAAAGGGTGGTGACGGTATCAATAAACTCTACTGCTGGGGGAGCAGCGTGCGTGGGCGGCTAGGTTTAGAGAACGTTGCGGATAATGAACCCACGCCGCGGCTGGTCACATTGGATGGCGAACCCCAAGTAATTGCAGCAGGGGCCTCACATGCCTGCACGATTACGAAGGGCAGTGACGGTATCAATAAACTCTACTGCTGGGGATATAATCTGCATGGCCAACTGGGCCTGGGTCGCACTGATCCTGACGTTGAGTCTACGCCGCAGCTGGTCACATTGGATGGCGAGCCTCAAACAGTGACGGCAGGAGAGTTTCATACCTGCGCAATCGTGAAGGGCAGTGATGGCGTCAACAAACCTTACTGCTGGGGGCATAATGATTATGCTCAACTGGGCATCGGTGACTTCGATAATGAATCCACGCCGCAGTTGGTTGCGTTGAGTGATGAGCCGCAAGCAATAGTTGCAGGGCGGGATTACGTCTGCACGATTACGAAGGGCAGTGACGGCGCCAACAAGTTATACTGCTGGGGAGATAACGCACATCGACAACTGGGCTCGGGCGATGATCTAAACTACAAACCTACGCCTCATGCCGTGGAGTTTGATGGTGAGCCCCAGATGGTAGCAACAGGGCAAGATCATACCTGTGCGATCGTAAAGGGCAGTGACGGCGTCAACAAACTGTATGGCTGGGGGCAAAGCTTCATGGGTAAGCTAAATATGCCTTTCTTTGAGAGTATTGCTTTTCCTCGATTGTTGGAGGTGGAAGGCGAGCCCCAAGCGGTAGCACTGGGTTTGGCTTATACGTGCGTGATCCTGAAGGATAGTGATGGCGTCAATGGTCTGAAATGCATTGGCCTCAATCGTTTTGGTCAGCATGGCTATGGTGATACCGACGATCGCGGCGGCACTCCTGAAACGGTGCTCGATGCGTTACCGACGGTTGAGTTCTAAGCGTTGCTGGCTTTCGTGAGCGTCACCGCGGTTATTTCAGTGATACCGGGGTGGCGCATTGCGAATCCTGCATCGCACCCGACCCTTCATAAAGCTCCGGGCGTCGGTCGCGGAAGAATCCCCAGGCGGCGCGGTATTGCTTGAGGGCGCGGCGGGAGAATCGAGCGTTGGCAATGCCTGTTTCGCTGCGATCAAGGCTGTCGATGATGTCGCCACGCATGTCGGCGATGAAGGAGCTGCCGTAGAAGGTGATGTTCTCTTCGCTGCCCACGCGATTTGCGGCGACGACGGGCATGGCGTTGGCCACGGCGTGTCCCTGCATGACGCGTTGCCATGGATCGCAGCTATCGAGCTCGGGGTCCTGCGGTTCGGAGCCGATGGCGGTGGGATAAGCCAGTAGTTCGGCGCCCATGAGGGCCATGGCGCGGGCGCATTCGGGAAACCACTGATCCCAGCAGATGCCCACGCCGATGCAGGCGTAACGCGTGTGCCAGACGCAAAATCCAGTGTTGCCAGGGCGAAAGTAGAACTTTTCTTGGTAGCCCGGGCCGTCGGGAATGTGGCTTTTGCGATACACGCCGAGGTTGCGCCCGTCGGCGTCGATGATGGCGACGCTGTTGTAGTAATGCGGCGCATCGTACTCAAAAAAGGACACCGGAATCACCAGCTCGAGCTCTTGAGCAAGCGCACTCATATGCGCAAGGGTCGGATGCGCCTCGACAGGGTGCGCCAAGGCAAAATAGTCCTCGCGCTGCTGTTGCGGAAAGTAAGGCCCATCGATGAGCTCGGGCAAAATGACAATCTGAGCGCCCCGCGCTGCAGCTTCGCGCGTTAGTTCACTAAGACGCGAAAAATTTTGCTCCCGCGTCGCATTGAGCTCGCATTGCACTGCGGCGAGGTAGATGAAGTCGGTGTCGTGTGTGGCCATCAGTCCTTCTCGGGCAATTCGGTGGGCAGAGTTTGTTGTTGCGTCATGCAATGAAAGGAACCGCCGCCCATCAGGATGTGACGGGAGGCTAAGCCCACGATATGGCGTTGCGGAAATACCTTCTCAAAGCATTTTAGCGCCGCCTTGTCCTGTGC
>CAYWAT010000036.1:0-16855 GCA_964456305.1 uncultured Polyangiales bacterium
TCTTTGTTCGTTATCTTGGCTTTACCTCTATTGCACTTGTTGGCATCACTGGATGCACAGCCAGTCAGAATGACCACAGCGTGCAAGAAAAACTCAGTATTGGTGACGGTAAAATCTTTAAGCTCACCTATTACAACTCGCCCAGCAGCAACGACTGCGATAGGGATTTCTTCTGCGGTCGCTACGGGGTAATCGTCCAAGGCTCAGGTTATTGCAAAGGTCGCCCGGTGCAGATTAACTGGGGATATCGCAAAGTCGATTTCGAATACGACTGCGGAAATTTTAGCTATGTCGACAAAATCCGCGGCCAAGCCGGTACAGTAGTGCGTCCTTGGTACACTATTGCGACCGATATTCGTCTCAAAGGTCAGTGTCTGTATATTCAAAAGCTAGCCAATCTAGTCGGACCCTATGGTGATCGTAAATCCACCAACGGCGGGTACTTCAAAGCTGAAGACACCGGCGGGGCCATCAAAGGATTGCATATCGATGTTTTTATTGGCGGCGAAGGCAAAGATCAATGGAGCACCTACCCCACCAGCTCACTGGTCAAAAAAGGCCGCGCAGGAAACTGCACAACGACGGGCGTATCACAGCCACCACCCGACAAAAGCCCGCCTAAACCCACGCCAGCTCCCGGTCCATCGTTGCAAGGACCCTACTGCAAAGGCGATGCGGAAACCTGCTGCCAAGAGGCCTATCGCGACAACCGCGTACCCTTTGGCCAAAGCGCCTACTACTGCGGGCAAGGCAAAGAAGGTCGCTACCTCTTCGAGTGCCACAAGCAAAAAGATAAACTCGACCTCTACGAAACCGACTGCATCGCCGAAACCGGCAACCGCTACTGCTCAGTGCTCAACGGACAGCCTGGGTGTTACAAATAAGCATACTCAGAAACGATTCGCATTGCACAAACGGCTAATCAGATTGTGCAACTGGCAAAGCAAGAAGCCGTTTTCTTAAACACGGCTTCTCAATAGCTTGCATGAAAAGCGCTAGAATAAGCATTTCTACGCTCTTATTGAACTTTGAAAATCAAGCTAAGTAAGCAGGCACACTTTGTGCTCCGTTAGCTAGCTTTCCTTTTCTTCAACACCTTAACTACTCTTGATTAGGCAGTCTTATGAACAAGCATGCAGCTTATCTTTTGCTCTTTCTATCTACAATTGCCACCGCTTCTTGTGCAACTTCTAAAGAATTTTCAACCGAATCAAATGACAATAAGTCTCTCATCAATACAAAATTTAAGATTACATATTACGACACTCCAATCAGTGATACATGTGACGATAACTTTTACTGTGGTGACACAGGCGTTCACATCCAAGGTTCAGGCTATTGCAAGGGAGAACCTGTTCAAATCTATTGGGGAACTGGCAGAGGCCCCATTCGAACGAGTTGCAGAGATTTCAACTACGTAGAGAAGATACTTACTTCCAAAGGCACAGAACCCACACCAGGATTTACTCTAGCTTCTGATCGCAAATACCTGGGAAAGTGCTTCCACATACCTGACTTATCCCATTATTCCCAAAACGGCGGATATTTTCTCGCCGAAGACACAGGTGGTGGTGTTACGGGAAACCACTTTGATCTTTATGCTGGAAAACGCGAAGAAAAAAAACCTGAGGTTCCCGAAAATGCATTGGTGACTGAGGTTGATAAAAGCAAATGCGAAAAACCCATTTATCTCGTTGACAATATTAACGAGATAGCAAGAAAGCCCAATTTTAATGCTGATTATCATCGGCTTGACGGCGCAATCTGTTACGGAAA
This sequence comes from uncultured Polyangiales bacterium, assembly GCA_964456305.1. GTDB lineage: Bacteria > Myxococcota_A > Polyangia > Polyangiales > CAYWAT01 > CAYWAT01. The sequence continues at coordinate 1,777 of CAYWAT010000036.1, forward strand.
TCCAGAGCGTTGTTGTGATCAGCTCAGGAAAGACTTTAGCGCTGGTCAGCATTTCAATTTTTGCGGACAAAACGAAGATGATGGCAGTGACAATGACAACAACAGTCGTTTTGTTTTTCAGTGCGCAAGAGAAGAAAAGGCCGACAAACTATATCACAAAAATTGCGTCATAAGCACAAAGCGATTCTGTTCTGTACTCGGAGGAGTTGCAGGCTGTCGTTAGAACATAAAATGCATAAATCACTTATATACAAAACATTGCACTTGGATATGAAATGAATCGACTAATCACAATTATAATATCAATTGCTGCTCTGCTATCTATTGCGCCAGGGTGCACTCAAGACATCGGTGGCATTGAGTACAGTTCTACCAAATACTTCAGCGCTCTTAATGTCCCTGGAGTGAATATTAACGCAGTGCCTATTATAAAACCTAACCATCCTAACTTCGATAATAGAGGCAATTGTTTTTATACTCCGCGCGCATCCAGGCACATAGACATAGCAGTCATCCACACGGCCGAAGGATACTACGACGGAACAATTAGCGAGTTAACTCAAGACAAGAAACACAACGAATGCCCAAAGAAGTCTGCTCACTTCTTAATTCCCTTAGATCCTAAAAAACCTGTTGTTCAATTCTCGCCAATAAATGATATTACTTGGCACGCAGGAAACAGGGAATACAACGCGCGTTCCATCGGCATAGAGCAGGTAGGATTTACTAAAAAAGGACACTATCCAAAGGCAATGATCGAAGCCGCAGCACGCATAATCGCTAGGGCAGGAATTCCTGCTGATAGACAGCATATTATCGGTCATCATGAAGTGCCCCATCCCGACGATCCTAGCAGAAGGGGAGGCAAATATGGTCACACTGATCCTGGGCCTGACTACAACTTTGACATGCTAGTGGATCTCGTAAAAAAATACCAAGAATCCTCAAACAATCCGAATTCAGGAAATCAGATCTTATCTCAAGAAGGTTCTTTCAGAAACAATGGCAATCACTGCGTTGGAAATCCTGTGCAATGCTGTAAGAAAGTGCAAGATAACCCTGATCGTTTTCCAGGAGACATCCATTACTTTTGCGGTACAGAAGAAAACAAACACTATATTTTCTTTTGTGACAAAAACAATAATCAAACATTGCCTAGGCGCGACTGTCGCAAGCAGGTCGCATATCATACCAGACAGCCTGAACATCAAGATGACATTTGCACCACTGCTGTGCCTAACCGTCCAGGATGTTATTATCGTAATCGAGACGGTATCTTAGAGGACTTCACCGGACCACCAAACTAAAAACCTACTTACTTATTTGCGTGCTGACTCTCTTTTTAGTGAAATTGATTTGCTAACGAGTTCAGTCGGAGAGCCCTCCGGCTTGCGCATCCAAATGACCAAGGGTCACAACCTGGCCTTTGGTCACCGCGGCTACGGCATGATGGATGCGCCAGTGCAGTTCGGCGTCATTGCCGGGCCATGGATACGACAGCAACCAACGCAGGGCCTCTGGGTCAAAGCCTAAGGGGCCTTTGCCTTGCGTCCGACAGGCTTGCGCGAGGGCATGCAGGCAGAGCGACTCGAGGTCTTCACGACGTTCGCGTAGAGGAGGCATCTGCCAGTGAACGTTGAAACAAGGTCCCAGACTTGCATCGAGAGCTCTGGCATCCACATGACGTTGCAGCGCAGCTTGACTCACCGCCACGATACGCGGCCCTGCTTGCCCCTTATCGCGTAGCCAACGCGCCAAACGCTCTGCGCTTGCTAAAGGCAAACGTTCGGGATGATGCAAAACCAGTATCGTGTTGGCGCTCATCGTCAACCAACTGGGAGACTGAGGCTCGCCTTGGGCGCTGCCAAATAAGAGCGTGTCGAGGCAGCCAGGGTCGATCTCTGCCACATCCACCTGGGCAATACTCATGCAAATAGAGCGCTGTTGCGCATGCGTTTTTAGATAGGTCCACAAAGGGCCTAAAGCAGTGCCTTGCTGTGCTACTAGCCACACAGGCTGTGACGGGTCCTGCAACCATACGCTGATACTTTGCTCCAGCGTTTGCATGGCTGGGCTGTAACTCACCCAAGGCATCGATAGCGTCGCTCTAACCTGCCATGCCTCAGTCATCTCACAGCGCATCTGGGCACTGCGCAACTCTTGTTGCAGCGATTGTACACGCTGCATCAGCACTTGCTCTTGAGCATGCGTCCTGGTTTGCCGATCGCGACTGCGCTCCAAGGCATTGAGAACGCTTAGACGTGCAGCCAACACGATCATCAGCTGCTTCAAGACCCGCTCCTCATCGTAACGCAAAGGCTGTCTCCCCCAGCGTCCTTGGGGCAAGCACACAATGCCCTCGAGCTCTCCCTGATGCACCAAGGGGACAAGACACAAACAATGCTGCGCCTCAAGCCAGGCCTGCACCTGGATGCGTTCTGATGATTGTGAAGACAAGCCAGCTTTGATGGGCGGCAATCCGATCGGACGGTCAGGATGATTGAGACAATAGTCCACTAGCTCAGCGGCAAGCTGACCGCTGTAAGGTCGAAGCTGCCCTGCGGCATCAAGAGCAAAAGCACGGTCGGGATCGCTAAGATACAGCACAGGAGAAATCTGCGGATCACGCAGCGCTTGACGTATGGGATGCATCGCCCGCGGGCCGATATCGAGCAAATCGCTAAGCGTCGATAGGGACTGAGTGGCCTGCTCAAAGGCGGCGCTCAACGATGGGCGCCTTGAGCCAAGCCCTAGGGACATCATCGCTCTGAGACGCGGCGCATGCACAAGCAACGCCGGGTATCCAGACGCGAAAATCCCCAGCACCAATAAGCAAGCCCCAACCAGACTTGCCCATTGCCACCCCAGGTCACGCTGCAGCTCAGCGCTCAAAGCCCGCGGTAACTGCAACAGCAGCCAGAGCAACAAAGCCCCAATCACCCAGTCATGGGCAGCGCGAGCTTTTGCCTCGAACAAGCGTGGTAAACAGCGCAGACGCAACACCAAGGCAATGGCAGCGCCTATCACCAACAACCGTTGCGTACTTTGCTGCAAAAGCTGCCAAAGTGCGGTTATGGAGCCGCGAATACGACTGGCGTAAAGCAGGATATGCAGGGCAACGAAAGCCAATGAGAGCACTGCAAAGAGAAGCATGCGTCGACTGCGCGTGGTTGTAAGGCGACGCAATGAAGCAGGGTTATCAAGAACCGCATGCTCAACGACAGCCCATGCTAAAGCCACCGAGGCACCACCATGCAGCCATCCCAACCAAGGGTGCAGACGCTCCAGGCTGGGCAAGCTAATCAGCCATAGCCCAGCACCTGCACTGATCAGGCTTGCATAACGACCGCTAAGCTCGTCTTCATGACTGACAGGGAGCGCGAGAAGCAAGAGACCAAAAGCCGCAAGAGCAGTGCTTAAGTTCAGTGCACTGCTCATTAATTGCTGGGTAGCGGCAAGCTCGGCGGCGGCATAAAGACCAACCACCCAAGCGCATAGAGGGATAAGGCGTGTCTTCAAAATCTCGGACCGAGAGCTCGCTTGCGCATCGTGCTTGCTGCGTTTTTTTGATGTGAGGAGGCCATGGGGTACATGGGTGAAAAGCAGCGGAGAGGCGCAATGAGTGCAAGATGCGGCGAGACTGATGAGAAAGACTGGAGGACGCACCCAAACCAGCCAGGCAATTGAGCTCTCCCTAGCTCGCTATGAGAGAATGCGAAATAACGAGGATCTTAAGATTTGCCGTCGATGCTCTTGAGCATCTCCTTTGCTTTCTCAACCCCCTTGGGATTGTTTGCCTCTGCCACCGCGATATAGTCATTAAAATGCTTCTTCGCTAAGCTAAACTTGCCGGTCTGGGCATAACAGACGCCTAGGTCAAAGAGAGCCCCCGGATGCTTCGGTTGCAACTTGAGCGCTTGCTTATAATGAGGGATGGCTTTTTCGAAACGGTCCATGGAACGCAGCGCCACCGCCAAGTTCAAATGAAATTGGTACTCTTCGGGACGGTACTTGATGGCTCTTCGGTAGGCTTCCAAGGACTCTTCCGGCTTATCCTGCTTACGCAAGGTTACCGCTAGATTGTTGTGCAAATCGGCGTTACCGGGAGCAACACGCAACCCCTCGCGGTAGGCATGCGCAGCTTCATCCAAGCGACCAAGCTTGCGATAGGCCAGGCCCAAGTGCACATAACTGCGCGTATCATGCGAATCGAGAATCACCGCCTGTTTGAGCACATCGATCGCCTCTTCGTAACGCGCGGTGCGCACAAGAAGCCCGCCTTCCATTGAATAGGCGTCTTGGTAATCCGTTTGAAGAGTACGCGCTTCACGGTAGGCAAGCACCGCGTCTTCATAGCGCATCATGCTACGCAGGATATCGCCACGCAGGTAGTGCGCGGCGGCAAAGTTGGACTTGATCGCAATGGCGCGTTCAACCTGATGCAAGGCCTTGTTAAGATTGCCCTGACGCTTGAGTTCAATCGCATTGCGATAATGTTGGTCCGCGTCTTCTTGGGTGGAAATCGTGACCTCCCCCCCCGAGCTCTCCGACGACGAATCCGCTGGCGTCGTTTCGGAATGCTGTTGTGATGCACAGCCCGTCCATGCCATCATGCAAAGACTAGCAAGCAGCACGTAGATTCTATTAACATTTAGGTTAGCCATTATCTTTTACCTCACGACGTCTGGGAAATTTAACTCACTAAGTTTGTCCAATTGAGAGAGGAAAGGCAATATGCATCATGATCGATCGCACACCTTTTGCGGTGTTTTTGCCCCTATCATGGATCCTATAGGCCGAATGAGCTGGGCAGCACACACCCTTATCGTCTCGCTTTTGTTTATGATGGCATGTGGGTCAACGCCCCACAGAACACAACAGGATCACGAGAGCAACTACGGTCACGCAACACCGGTGCGCACCGAGACCGGACTGGCCAGCTACTATAGCGACGCGCTTGCCGGCAACACCACCGCCAATGGCGAGCACTACACTCCCTCTGCCTATACAGCAGCCAGTCGCACCCTTCCCTTTGGCACCATTGTGCGTGTCACCCGCACCGATAATCAGCGCCACGTTTGGGTTCGGATCAATGACCGCGGCCCCTTTCGAGACAAGCGCCGCATTCTCGATCTTTCGCGCGCTGCCGCCGAGGCGCTAGACATGATCCGCGCCGGCGTCGTACCAATCCGAGCCGAAATCATGCATATGCCCGGTGAGGCTTGACGGCCTGTGTAAGGAACCGACATCATAACTGTAAGGCGCATGGATACACATGGCGCCTCTACTTGTTATGAACCGCATCGCGCATACGCTATGGGTCACGCTTGGCCTTGTCGCATTGTGTCCAGCCTTAGGCTTGGCCCAACGCGATGCATCTCCACGCAAACGCGTCCGAGACGCTGAATTTGCGTATGACCAAGGTGTCAAAAGCTATACGCGCGGAGAATACGCAGATGCGGGCAGCTGGTTTGAAGAGGCTTATCGACTCGCCCCGGCAGCATCAGCACGCATCCAGGCTGTGAAAGCCTTCGAAAAAGCAGGTAAGCTCAAACGCGCTGCAACGCTGGCATGGCAAGTTAAGCAGGAGTATCCTGCACTCGAATCCGCACAGGCTGGCGTGCGGGAGGTTCTTGAGCGGGCAAAAAAAGAACTGGTACGCGTGTCCGTTGACTGCAGAGATTGCGTCATCGAGATGGACAACCGTCGTCTCCCCTTTGCCGATTTTTTCACCGCGCCCAAGCAACGCCATCATATGCAGGTGATATTCCCCACCGGGATGCGCGAATACAGCTTTAGTCGCCGCGCTGGCAAGGTAGTGGAACTCACCTTTACCCCCCCGCGCAAACGCCAGTCTAATGGCAACGCGGATGATCTTGAAGGTGCAGACGCTGACCAAGGGTTGCATCCTGCCTTTGCACTCACCGGTATGGGACTCACCGCTGGGGCCCTGGGCTTTACCATTTGGTCCGCTGTCAACAAAGACGGTAGTCGCAGCGATCGGCGTTTGCGTACTGGCCTAGGCATTGGGATCAGCTCAGGCCTAGCCATCACAACCTTTGTGCTGGCCATGTTCAGCGACTGGTCATTTGGAAGTGACGAAGCCGACACCAGCAATCAAACCCAAGCATGGATACAGGTTGACCCCTCGCATGCCATCGTAGGCGTCACGGGTTCATTCTAATGAGTCTCGACCAGACCCAACGGATTCCACGGCTGATGCGGCAGCCCACAATGGGCAGTCGTCTCGATCGCTATGAGGTCCTCACTCAACTTGCCGTGGGCGGCATGGCCACCGTGTATATCGCCCGCGTGCAGGGAGTCGCGGGCTTCGAGCGGGTGGTGGCCATCAAAACCCTGCATCCGCATTTTGCTTACGAAGAAGAGTTTATCTCCATGTTCTTGGATGAGGCGCGTTTGGCCGCGAGAATCCGAGACTCCAATGTGGTGTCGACCTTAGATGTTAATCTCTCCGATGAGTTTGGGTACTACCTGGTTATGGAATACGTCGAGGGCGATCATTTTGGCTCTCTGATCCGTGCGGCTGCTCAGGAACGCAAACGTCTGCCGCCACCCATCGCCTGTCAAATCGTGCGCGATGTGCTCAAAGGCCTCGGCGCTGCCCATCAGCTAACCGACAAAAACAACGTCTCCCTCAACTTGGTACACCGCGATGTGTCACCGCATAACATTTTAGTTGGCACCGACGGAATTGCGCGTCTCACCGATTTTGGCGTCGCCAAAGCCGAGGTGCGTCTTTCGAGCACGCGCGAAGGACAGTTCAAAGGCAAGCTCGCCTACATGGCGCCCGAGCAAGCTGCGCGTGGCCAATGCGATCAGCGCGCGGATTTATTCAGCATGGGCACGGTGTTGTGGGAGTCGCTAACAGGACGCCGGCTCTTTCGTGGCGAGAACAACGCCGAGACCCTCAATCGCATTTTGCACGATCCCATTCCACGCCCTTCCGATTGCAGTCCTTCGCTCAAGCACTTTGATCCCCTCTTAGAGCAAGCCTTGCATCGCGATCCTGACCTGCGCTTTCAAAGCGCCGCGGAGTTTGTTCGAGCTCTCGATGACTGTCTTGAAACGCATCGGATCAGCATCGCCTCAACGCGAGACGTGGCCGCCGTGGTGAACAACTACGCAGCAGAAAAGCTCGCACTCGAGGCAGAGCGCATCCGTACCGCTGTAGACCTACTTGAAAACCACCAGGTCAACGACGGCTCTTTTTCGTACCCCACATTCACACCCTCATCCCAAGAAGGTCAAGCAACCGCCCCCTTTAGTGATCCGCCGGCAAGTCCGGAAGAAGATGTCACGCGCATGGACAATGTGCGCAGCCTGCGTGCTCAGCGACGCTCACAACAACGTCAACGATGGGTGAAAGTGTCTTTGGTCGCGTCGATTATCGCCGGCATTGCCGGAGGCCTCGGTTGGTACCTATGGCCCACGTCTCAAAAAATCGAAGAGCGTATTCCTCAGGTCGCCAACAATACATCACAGGCAAAGCCAGACACAAAGCTCCCTTCGCTAACAAACGACACAGCTCCCGATACGGCTAACGACACCGGCACATCGTCTCAAAACACGCCACCGGACCCGATCACCGACAATCCACCGGCAACAGCGTCACCCACAAAAGATAAGAAACGTCCCGCCCGACAACGACGCAGGCGTCCTCGGCCAAGCAATCCCGATGTTCTGCCCAATCCTTATCGTGACTAATCGCAAATCCACGGTATCCCAGGGCCTATGCTGCGTTCTTCGGCGCTGTCTCCCACAGCATTGCTCAACGATCCCCGTGATATAGCCTTTATCTATACCAGTGCACGCTGTCTCATCCTGGTTGCGATTGGTCTAAGTCTGTTTTTCATCGGCAACTACGTGTGGTGGGCAGCCCTGCCTTATTGGGCCTTGCTGATTGCCATGCTCGGGCCTTTTGTTTTGATGCTTCATTGCACCTCGCATCGCCCTCTATTCAGGCCCGCCTACCGCCCGCTCAACTACCTCATTCCCTGGCTGATCGGGCCCTTTTTTGGCGAAACACCCGAGAGCTATGCTGCCCATCACATCCATATGCATCATATCGAAAACAATCTGGCGGATGATCTCAGCTCCACGCTCAAATACCAGCGCGCCTCGCTGCTGCACTGGCTTCATTATTTGTTCAGTTTCTTGTTCTTCGGTTTACCCCAGCTAGCGATGTACTTCGGCCAACGCAAACGCTCACGGTTGCTGCGCAGGCTACTTATCGGCGAGCTTGGCTACTGGATTTTTGTCGCGTTGCTCATACTGATTAACTGGCAGGCCACACTGGTCGTCTTTGTGATTCCGGTCTTACTCGTACGCAGTCTCATGATGATGGGCAACTGGGCACAGCACGCCTTTGTCGATGCCGAGGATCCCGGCAATCCCTATAAAAATAGCATCACCTGTATCAACACCCCTTACAACAAACGCTGCTTTAACGACGGCTATCATATTCATCATCACGTCAAACCCGTGTGTCACTGGCGCGATTATCCAAGCGAGTTCGAAGAGCATCGCGAACGCTACGGCACAGAAGACGCCGTCGTCTTTGACGGCATCGACTTCTTTCAAGTCTGGCTACTTCTGATGAGCAAACGTTGGCACACACTCGCTCGCCACGTCGTACAACTCCCCGGTGCACCCCAACGCAATCAAAGCGAAATTATCGCTTGGCTCAAATCACGCACTGAGCCCATTGATTAAGTATTTGTTCCCAGGTTTTTTGAAATAATTTCGCACCGCGCAGCTCTTGCAACACAAAACGCGTGTGCTAGACGGCGTGAGTCCTAGCCGCAGCGCTGTTATAAAGCTGCGACTGAATTGAAACTTAGAGGAGCTGTAGTATGTCTCGTTATTGTTTAGTACCTTTTTCGTTTGGACTTGGTCGCATAGGCATTACCATGCTGATGGTTTTAATCAGCGTTTGCATAGGGTGTGAATCACAACAGAAACATTCTCCTAACTCGACTTCTCAACACACCAAGATTGACCCAAGTCTTCCTGGCTACCTAGACCCGACGCTACCATCGCCAGAGTTTGAGCGAACCATGGCCGATAGACTCGAACCTCTTTGTGAACAACTCCTAGATGAATCAAAGGGAAGTTTTCTAAATAACCTCGAACAGTGCTTTAGAAAGCATGATGATGGCATTAACCGAGATGATCCTGATTTGTTTAGTGCGATAACCTCGCTGTATGCTCTGCCTTGGAATTTGTGCAGATACCCCAAACCACTATTGGAAGTCTACTATAACTTCATTAATACAGGCGCGATTAGAAAACATATTAAGTCAAAAGCAGAAGAACTCTTGGAGGCATATGTTGATGTTAACACGTACGGCCCTCATCTTGAATGCCATCCATGCACGTATCTACTTAACGATGAATCTTTCCTTGAACTGATTGGATCTTTTACATCTTATATTGAATGGGTTGAGCGTAGAGAGAAGGTTGAAGAGTATTCACACCTTTTATCAAGAGCTACAGAAAGACTCATTCGTAGTTTACGCGCTGTAAGCAAGCGATAACAACGATAAATCTACCCTATGGTTAGGCTCGCCGGCGTCTCACCACGCTGCGGGTAAATGGCGCCACGTTCGGTGTAGATGGCATGCACGTAACGCGCGGGCGTTACATCAAAGGCAGGGTGGCGACATGGCACAGCGGGATCGACGAGTAAGGTGTCGCCTACCTTGGCCACTTCATCGCGACTGCGCTCTTCGATAGGAATGGCGTCGCCTGATGCGGTGGCCAAATCGACCGTGCTCCAGGGTGCGGCAACGGTAAAAGGCACATCGTGGGCATGCGCCAACACCGCAACGCCATAGGTGCCAATCTTGTTGGCCACATCGGCATTTGCAGCGATGCGGTCGCTACCCACGACCACCCACTGAATCTCAGCACGCTGAAAGTAGTGTGCGGCCATGTTGTCGGTAATGACCTCCACGGGAATCTGATCTTGATGCAGTTCCCAGGCAGTCAATCGTGCCCCTTGCAAATAGGGCCTGGTTTCGTCAGCAAGCACACGAATCTTTTTGCCCATGGCATGCGCTGCGCGAATAACACCTAAGGCCGTGCCATAGCCCCCAGTCGCAAGGGCACCTGCATTGCAATGAGTGAGCACCGTTGCCCCTTCGGGAATCTCTTTGGCACCAAGCTCTGCCATGGCGCGACAGGCACGGACATCCTCGCGATGAATGGTTTCGGCTTCGGCAAGCATCGCCTGATAGCGTTCTTCAGGAGCACAACGAGCCACATCAGCCGCTTTGCGTGCCATGCGCGCGATGGCCCAGGATAGGTTAACCGCGGTAGGACGGGTGGCATTGAGCGCACGCCCAGCGATTCCTTGAGCCAGAAGAAAGGCTTGAGCATCGCCCCTCTCACGATGACTCAACAACGCCAATCCATACGCAGCAGCGATACCAATCGCAGGCGCTCCGCGTACCACCATATTGCGGATGCCTTCCGCCACATCATCCACGGTTCGGCAAGGAAGGCATGTCACTCGCGCAGGCAACTGCCGCTGATCCAGCAACCACAACATCTGCTCGCGTGGCTCGTACTCCACCGCAAACCAATCCGCACCACTTAAGGGAGCTCGCGATAATTCTGGAAAGGACACGTCTTAATCCTGGGACTTGAGCAAGCGCTGCAAAGAGGCGTTCACCATCTTGGGATTTGCTGATCCTCGCGTTGCTTTCATGACTTGGCCGACGAAAAAGCCGAAGAGGGTTTCTTTGCCAGCGCGGAACTTCTCCACCTCAGCGGGATGCGCATCGAGTACCTTTTGCACCTCGGCATCGATACTGGCGGCGTCGCTGAGTTGCGCCAAGCCCTTCGCATCCACGATGACCTGAGCGGACTTGCCCGTTTTGATCATGTCGCCAAAGACACTCTTCGCCATCTTGCCACTGATCGTGCCTTCTTCGACGAGATGCAGCAGCTCAGCCAAGGCCTTAGGCTGTACCGGAATATCCGCGACCAGACCTGCAGTGGAGGCATAACGAAGCACTTCGGACTGAATAAAGTTAGCAACTTTTTTGCCTGCAGCTGCTTTTTTTAGCCCCTTCGACAAAGACGTGAGTGCCTCTGTGACCTGATCGAAAAAGTCAGCAATAGCAGGATGCGAGGCCATGATTTGAGCATCGTAAGCGCTCAAACCAGCGTCTTTTTCCCAGATCGCACGCCGCTCCTGGGGCAGCTTCGGCAAGCTTTGCTTAATATCGGCGATGAAAGGCTCATCCAGCATCAGAGGCGGCAAGTCGGGATCGGGGAAATAACGGTAATCGTGCGCTTCTTCTTTGCCGCGCATGGAGAGGGTCTCGCCTTGGCCTTCACTCCAGGTGCGGGTCTCCATCACCACTGTGCCACCGCTATTGAGCACAGCCTCTTGGCGCGCGATTTCGTAATCGATGGCTTTGCGCACAAAACGAAAGGAGTTGATGTTCTTGAGCTCGACGCGGGTGCCAAACTCGGCATCGGGCCCTCGCCTGATCGACACATTGGCATCGCAACGAAAGGAGCCCTCTTCGAGATTGCCATCGTTGACGCCCATAAACATCAACACATCGCGCAACGCGCGCAGGTAGGCTTCGGCCTCTTCGGAGCTGCGCAAATCGGGCTCGCTGACAATCTCAATCAGGGGAACACCCGCGCGGTTGAAATTCACCAGCGTGCCATCGCTGCTGGCGCTTTGATGAATGTTTTTCGCTGCGTCTTCTTCCATATGAATGCGCGTAATCCCAATGGTTTTGCATTTGCCATCAACGTTAATCGACAGCTGTCCCTCTTCGTTGAAAGGCAATTCGTACTGGGAGATCTGATATCCCTTAGCCAAATCGGGATAAAAGTAGTTCTTGCGCGCAAACACGCTTTTGCGCCGCACCTTGCACCCCAAGGCTAACCCCGCACGTACCGCCATCGTAACCGCGCGTTTGTTGAGCACTGGCAGAGCACCCGGCAAACCAAGACACACCATGCAAACTTGGCTATTGGGAGGATCGCCGTAGGCGGTTGAACAACTGCAAAAGAGCTTGGTCCGAGTCAGCAGCTGCGCGTGGACCTCGAGGCCAATCACCGGCTCATACGCCACCATATTAATCCCACCCTCCAGGTCGCATAGGGGTATCGAAGGCTTGCTCAAAAGCATGGGCAAGTTGAATCATCTGCGCCTCTTTAAATGCGGGCGCAGTCACCTGTAACCCCAAGGGCAGCCCTGCCGACGACAGGCCGCAAGGCACACTAATCGCGGGCAGCCCTGCAAGACTGGGCGGCAAGGTGAAGATATCGGCAAGGTACATGGCCAAAGGATCATCGGTACGCTCACCCAGCTTAAAGGCCGCTGTGGGGGAGGTGGGGCCGACGATGAGATCACAATGGGCAAAAGCAGCATCGAAGTCTTGGCGGATCAACGTACGCACCTTCTGCGCTTTCACGTAAAAGGCATCGTAATACCCCGCGGATAACGCATAGGTGCCTAGCATGATGCGCCGCTCGACCTCGTCGCCAAATCCCTCCGCACGTGTACGCTGATAAACCTGGGTGAGATCATCACCCTCGACGCGCAAACCGTAGCGCATACCATCAAAGCGAGCGAGATTGCTGGAGGCCTCGGCCGGCGCGATAAGGTAATAGACCGACACAACCAGGGCACTGGAGGGCAAACTCACGTCGACCAGCTCGCACCCTAGCTGCTGCAGGGTTTTCAGACTTGTCTCAAAAGAGGCAAGCACGTCCGGTTCTAGCCCTTTATCACTGCTGGGGCGCAGCACACCCACACGCAGGCCTTTGACAGGCGCATCGCAGGCAGCTTCAAAATCGGTAGACCCTGCATGGGCTTCCGGCACCGAGGTGGAATCACGTGGATCGTGTCCTGCGATCACACTCAACATGCGTGCACCATCCCGTACCGAACGAGTGATGGGCCCCACCTGATCCAAAGATGAGGCAAAGGCGATGAGACCAAAACGCGAAACGCGACCATAGGTGGGCTTAATAGCGGCCACCCCACAAAACGCACCAGGTTGACGTACCGAGCCGCCAGTATCGCTACCAAGTGCAGCGGTTGCTAAGCCCGAGGCCGTGGCTGCAGCGGAGCCTCCGGAGGATCCTCCTGGGGCACAGTTGGCATCCCAGGGATTAGCTACCGCACCAAAGGCAGAATTTTCGTTGGAGGAGCCCATCGCGAACTCATCCATGTTGGCTTTGCCTAAAAGCACCGCACCTTCACGACGCAGACAACGAATCACATGAGCGTCGTAGGGAGGGATATAGTTTTTTAATATCTTCGAGGCACAGGTGGTAGGCACGCCGCGGGTGCACAGGTTGTCTTTGATGGCGACAGGCACACCCGCGAGTTTGCCCAGCGGACGATTCTGGGCACGTGCCTCATCAACCTGAGCGGCTTGAGCCAGAGCTCCCTCGGTGTCGACATGCAGATAGGCATTGAGCTTGGGATTGAGCGCTTCAATGCGGGCAAGAAAAGCACGCGTCACCTCCACTGCAGACAGCTCCCCTGCTGTCACATGCTGGGCAATCTCTGTCGCACTGAACCAATGATGGGACATAACTAAAAGCTCTACCTAGGTATTTTCCAAAACCTTGGGCACCTTAAAGCCATGATCGGCAAGGGCCGGCGCTTGCGACAAAAAGGCCTCGCGCGGAATCGGCACAAGGTGTGGCTCATCTTCACGCAACGGCGCCTGCAGACTAATCGAATGACAGCTTGGCTCTAAGGCACTGACATCCACATCGTTGAGCTCGGACATATAGTTGAGAATGTTTTCGAGCTGGGCTTGCAAACGTGCGAGCTCATCTTCTTGGACGTCCAGGCGCGCAAGTTGCGCAACCTTGCGCACCTCATCAAGAGAAATCGTCGCGGTTGGTTTAGTCATGAGCATTCCTCGACACGGCATTAACCGCGTGTTTGGCAGGAGAAAAGGTATGGGCACAACGCTTGATCAGACTTTGCCAGAGTAACTTGCGGTCAATCTGATCCGAGCCGGAAGCACCATGCTTCGCAACCGCATGGTCGTAACACCAGAGTTGCCCCAAAGGACGCTTCAACCCGTCACGGTCGCTCGCCTTCGGAGCACTGTCATCATCAACCACAGATTCGGACTGAGGCATGAGGTAGGCATGGGTATAAACCATACGCTCACTGCCTCGCTTAAAAAGCAAATCCTGACTGCGCCGCTTAGGGCTTACCAGTCCCGCAGCGTTGTTTGAGGACACCAGGGTGTGATACCCCTCTGCCTCAATGCGAACCCGATAGGAAGCCTCTGGCGGAATCGGCCCGATAACATAATCCCCTTCGGGACCGATCTTAGCTTGATGCACCTGCTTATTTTTTCCGTTGGTATGCAGCTCAATTTCATAGCTGCCCTCCGGCAAAACCAAACCCTTCCAACCATCATAGACGCTCCCGAGGAAGTAGACCTCGTGCCCTGCCTCGACATGACCACCACAGGAAATGAGGCTCGAGCTAAACACCACAGTCATGAACCACAGGCAAAGAAATCGACGAGATATCAGGGCAATTCGCATGGCGTCAACAGGGATAAAGGGATGCCAGTTATGGCACTCGCAATTGGAAAATCAACCGTTTACTTTGATCGCTTTTTGCCTATGGTGCGCCCATGCTGAAATCGTGGTCATGGCTGCAGCATGAGGTAGCCAATGCACTCACTTCGTTAAACGGCTGGCTCGACATCGCGACCCAATATGCAGAGGATTCACAGAGCAGCGAAGCGCTCCATAACGCCACGCTCGCAGCTCAGGCACTGGGCGATTTATTCGAGGTGCCCACGCAACAAAAGAGTAATGCTTCGTTGAAGCAGGTGCTCGGCGACAGCCTGCGTCTGGTCACACCTCTTGCGCAAGCACAGAAGGTGCAACTGGAAAAAACCTCTCTGCCCTGGCCCGATCTGCACGCGCCTGCACTGCCACTACGCATCATTCTGCTCAACCTGCTGCGCAATGCGATCCAAGCGTCGCCCCCTGGTGAGGCGGTCACCGTTGAGATCGAGGCGCAGGATCTGGGCAGCGTGCC